>CAKKRM010000026.1 GCA_919902735.1 Anaerolineales bacterium
AGCCAATTTACTTCAATTTATCACTCGCTTCCTAACAAACTTTGAGTGCTCCCGTGACCATTTTCAAGTCCGTCATCCACAGTCCATCGTCTACTGTCCTTTACCCTACGTAATCGCACCAGCTTTCATATTTTGCAACCTTGCCGCGGATGGCATCATGATATACATTTTGAATCTCGCGTGTCACTTTGCCCGACTTGCCATCACCGATCTTGCGGAAGTCAATTTCGCTCAAGCCAATGCACTCGGCAGCAGTGCCGCACACGAAAACCTCATCGGCAATGTATAACTGGTCGCGTGAAACGGGCTGCTCGAGCACTTCATAGCCTATATCTGTCGCAATGGTAAAAATTGAACTCCGTGTAATCCCTTCCAACACAGGCGCAGTGGATGGGGTGATGATCCTGCCTTTTCTCACCAGGAAAAGATTCTCGCCTGTACACTCGGCAATGTATCCCTGCGGGTCAAGCATGATGGCCTCTTCAAAACCCAGGCGCTGCGATTCGGTTTTTGCCAGAATGCTATTTGCATAATTACCAGAAATTTTGGCTTTGGTCATCGAAACGTTGGGATGGTGGCGCGTGAAGGATGAAATGTTGGCGCGAATGCCCTTGGCAAGCGCCTCTTCACCAAGATAGTTGGCCCATTCCCAAACCGCAATCATCATAGACGGTCTGCCGCTGTCCACATTCAAGTTCCAGCCGCCGCCGTCCAAATAAATCAACGGGCGCACATAACAATCGTTGAATCCATTTGCGCGCACGGTATCTTTGTGAGCTTCGCAAATTTCATCCACTGTCCACGGCAGGTCGCGAAAGCCCAGCACATACGCAGAGGCGAATAGACGCTCCACATGCTCACGCAGGCGAAAGACCGCGGGTCCCTTTGGCGTGTTATACGAGCGAATGCCTTCGAACACAGCCGCACCGTAATGCAGCGCAGGCGTGAGAAAATGCAAGGTCGCTTGTTCGAACGGCACCAGCCCGCCGTTCTTCCAGATGAATTTCGATTCCATGCCCATGATTCAAATCTCCTTTTGATTTCTTGACCGCAGACCATTGACGATAGACCGTGGATGTAACAATTACAATTGTGGCCAACCGTCCATAGTCCATGGTCTATAGTCTTTCAATAATTTCATCCGCCATCTGGCGGGTCGTTAACTTGCCACCGATGTCTGCCGTCCTTGCACCATCGGCGATGGTTTGTTCAACAGCATTTTCAATCGCAGCAGCCTCGGTTTCCAACTTCAATGAATGACGGAGCAACAATGCAGTCGAGAGGATTGTTCCAACTGGATTTGCGATTCCTTTGCCCGCGATATCTGGAGCAGACCCGTGGATCGGTTCATACAACCCGACAGTTGATTCACCCAAACTGGCAGAAGGCAACATCCCCATCGATCCTGCCAAAACCGACGCCTCGTCTGTGAGGATGTCGCCGAACATGTTTTCGGTGACGACCACGTCCATAGAAACAGGAGCAGTTATCAGCTTCATCGAGGCGGTATCTACCAGCATGTGATCAAGTTTGATATCAGGATTCTCTTTTCCAATTTGAGTCGCAATCTGCCGCCACAATCGCGATGATTCCAGCACGTTGGCTTTATCCACAGATGTGACTTTTTTTCTGCGCCCCTTCGCCAGATCAAAAGCAAGTTTCATGATGCGCCTGATTTCGTAATCATAATATTCGAGCGTATCCACTGCGCGCTCGCGGCCATCTTTGATATCGCGTCCCTTGGGAAAGCCGAAGTACAGTCCGCCTGTGAGTTCGCGCAGGACGAGAATATCCACACCTTGCAATTTCTCAGGCTTAAGCGGCGACCATTCCATCAGCGCGGGATGAACTTTCACGGGGCGAAGATTCGCAAACACGCCGAGACCTTTTCGCAAAGCGAGCAACCCGCGCTCGGGGCGATCCTTCGCGGCAGGGTCATCCCATTTGGTTCCACCCACCGCACCAAGCAATACTGCATCCGCAGACTGGCAATCCGCGAGCGTTTCGTCGGTGAGCGATGACCCATATTTATCAATCGAACAGCCGCCTATGAGGCGTTCTTGAAAATTGAAGGTGTGATTGTATTTGCTGGCAATCACATCCAGCACGCGCACGGCTTCGGCGACCACTTCGGGTCCAATGCCGTCGCCGGGTAAAAGAGTGATTTTGAATTCCAAGGTATTCTCCGTATTAGAAGTTGCGTAATGCATGTTGCATGTTGCGTGTTCCGTTTTCCGTGTCTACTTGATTCATCCTTCATCCTTCTTCTTCAATGCGCCACCATCAGCCCGTATTCCATTGAATCCGCCAGCGCGCGCCAACTGGCTTCGATGATGTTCGCGCTTGCGCCGACGGTGCTCCAGCGGCTTATGTCGTTGCGCGTGTCAATCAATACGCGGGTGATGGCTTCGGTGCCGTGGTCTGAATCCAGAATGCGGACTTTGTAATCGGACAAATGAAATTTTTCAATTTGCGGATAATAACCCATCAAGGCTTTTCGCAAGGCATTGTCCATTGCGTTGACGGGGCCATTGCCTTCGGCGGCAGTGTGCAACACTTCACCCTGCACACGCACTTTGACCATTGCCTCGGCAAAAATACCGCGCTTGTCGCGATGTTCAACGTTGACAAAAAAATCAATCAATTCAAATGGCGGTTTATAACCATATTCCTGCCGCTTCAACATCATCGCAACGGAGGCTTCTGCGGCTTCAAAAGAAAAGCCGCGCGCTTCGAGTTCTTTGATGTCATTGAGCACGCCAACGACTTCTTCGCCTTCCACTTCCACGCCATGCTCTTCGGCTTTGCTCAATAAATTACCGCGTCCCGAAAGGTCAGAGACCACCACGCGCATTTTGTTGCCAATTTTTTCCGGCTCGATGTGTTGATACGATTGCGCGGAACGTCTCATCGCGGCGACATGCACGCCGCCTTTATGCGCGAAGGCTGATTTGCCCACGAAAGGCAAATGTTCATCGGGCGTGAGGTTGGCAACTTCCGCCACGAAATGCGAGAGTTCATATAAATGGACCAGCTTTCCTGCGGGCAAACATTGATAGCCCATTTTGAGTTCAAGGTCAGCCATGATGGAAACCAGATTGGCATTGCCGCAGCGTTCACCGACTCCGTTGATCGTTCCCTGCACTTGCATTGCGCCTGCGCGGATCGCAGTCAATGAGTTGACCACCGCGCATTCAGAATCGTTGTGCGTGTGAATCCCAAATGGATGATGGATCGCCTCTTTCACCACGCGGATAATTGATTCAACATCCCAGGGCATTGTGCCGCCGTTGGTATCGCACAAGACAACCGTCTCTGCGCCGCCGCGGATCGCGGCTTGCAACGTTTCGAGCGCGTAGGATGAATCCGCTTTGTAGCCGTCGAAGAAATGTTCGGCGTCGTAGATGACGCGCTTGCCATTGGCTTTGAGATAGGCAACAGATTGTTCGATGATGCGAAGGTTGTCTTCGGTTGTTGTCTGCAAAACTTCCTTGACGTGCAGAGTCCATGTTTTGCCAAAGATGGTGCAGACGGGCGTTTGCGAATCGAGCAGGGCTTTGATGTTGGCATCGTCTTCGGGTCCGCCTTTGACGCGGCAGGTGGAACCGAACGCCGCAATCAGCGCATTCTTCCATTGCATGTCGCGGGCGCGTTCGAAGAACTCAACATCTTTTGGGTTTGATCCTGGCCAGCCGCCTTCGATGAAGGCCACGCCGATATCGTCAAGTTTTTGCGCAATGCGGATTTTGTCATTGCTCGAAAGCGTGAAGCCTTCGGACTGCGTTCCGTCGCGCAGGGTGGTGTCGTAGATTTGAATTAAGGTCATAGGTTACCTGTTGCGTGTTTGGTATTTCATGTAGCGTGTTGCGTGTTCCGTTTTTTTACGAAACACGCTACACGTTAATGACTCGCTTCGTATGCAGCTATATCTTTTTCAAAGCCAAGTATGTAGCCGAGTTCATCCACGCCATTTAATAAACACGTTTTATTAAATGGGTCAATCGGGAAGGTGACAGAACCTCCAGGGAAGGATAATGTCTGGGTCGCAAGGTCAACTGTCAGTTCGGCGCGAGGCGCTTCTTCCACCAGATCAAAAAGCATCTTGTGAGTCGCGTCATCCACGATGATGGGAATCAATCCATTTTTCAAAGAGTTGTTACGGAAAATATCTGCGAAGGATGTTGAGATGACGGCGCGGAAGCCGTAGCTGGTGAGCGCCCACGGAGCATGTTCGCGGCTCGACCCGCAGCCGAAGTTGTCTCCAGCCAAAAGGATTTGACAGCCTGCCGATTCAGGTTTGTTGATGATGAAATCTTTTTTCGGAGATTTGTCATCGTTATAGCGCCAGTTGAAAAAAAGCGCGTCGGCGAGGTTGTTCTTGTCGGTGACTTTCAAGAACTGCGCGGGGATGATTTGATCCGTGTCTATGTCGTTGACGGGCAGGGGCATGACGCGGGAGGTGAGGGTTGTGAAATGAGCCATAGGTTTTCCTTCTTAAA
>CAKKRM010000027.1 GCA_919902735.1 Anaerolineales bacterium
CCGGACAGATCATGATCACTTTTCCCGAAGCGGGGGATGAAATTAAAGGCGCCATTGAATTAAGCGGAACGGTAAACATCCCAAATTTCGGCTTCTATAAATACGAGGTGGCCCCAGCCGGCAGCGATACCTGGGCGACCATTTCCGCCGGGCGCGCCGTTGTGAATGACGGCTCCCTCGGACGTTGGGATGCAACCGCCCTCACACCCGGTGATTATCAATTACGGCTCGTCGTCACTGATAATCAGGGCCTGATCCTGCCAGCCTGCGTTGTGCCTGTGCGAATTATCCCACTGCAATAACCAACCTGGAATCTTAAATGTCTGATATTGAATTACGTCCCACCCTTGCCACCGACCTCTCCCGTTTGATGGGCTTTGATCATTCCATTAAAAGCGACTCGGTCTGGCAGTTGGAATTACGAAGAGAGTCCGGGCAGGTCACATCCATCTTTCGTGAAGTGCGCCTGCCTCGCATGATTACAGTGGCCTACCCTCACAACCCATTCGCCCTCGCAGATGACTGGGTCAGAAAATCCATGATGTACACGGCTTTTATAGGAAGCGACCCCGTTGGGTATGTCAGCCTCCTGGAGCGGGGGAGCGCTTCCGTCGTTTGGATCACAGACCTGGTGGTGGATTCGGCAAACCGTCGCAAAGGCGTGGGAGCAGCCTTATTGGTAGCCGGGCAGGATTGGGCGGCGTCCAGATCGCATCGTCGCTTGATTTTCGAGATGCAGGCAAAAAATCTGCCTGCCATTCGTCTTGCCCAAAAATTTGGATATGAATTCTGCGGGTATAATGACCATCACTATCTCAACCAGGATGTAGCCTTGTTTTTTGCAAAGGTATTAAAGTAAAAACAGCGGCAATCTGACCGCATTGCTGTTAAAATTTTATTGGAAGGGTTTGTATGATTAACGGTTGGTCGGCAACGTTTCTGGCGGGGATCCAGACGCTCAACCAGATATTAACGGCGGGGATCGCCATCACAGCGTTTTCGCTGTTTCTTTATGCGCTTTCATTTAATTTGCGTGATAGGGTTGCGCGTTCGTTCGCGATCATTTTGCTTTGCGTGGTGGTGGTCTTTACTGCCGAAGCCTTGCAGGATAAATCGCTGACCATCGAGGCGATTGAGTTATTCCTGCGCTTGCAATGGTTTGGCATCGTCTTTCTCCCGGCGGCCTATCTTCATCTTTCTGATGCGCTGCTTGTCACGGCAGGCCGTCCTTCGCGCGGACGCAGGCGGGTTGCCGTGCGCGGGATGTATGTCGTCTCGACTTTCTTCCTTGTATTGCTTGCATTTGGATATTTACTCGGCCCGATCGTGCCCGATGGTAAACCGGCGCCCCATCTTCTGCGCACCCTGTGGACGGAGATATTTACGCTGTTCTACATCTCTTCGATGGTGTGGGCCGGAATAAATTTTGCGCGCGCCTACAGCCTGATGTTGACACGCTCCGGACGCCGCCGCATGTTGTACCTGATGGCTGGCGCCACAGCCCCCGCGCTTGGTTCCTACCCTTATCTTTTATTTGGATATAGCATCGCTGCAAATCACCAGTATCTTTTTTGGGGAGCGGCAACGGTTATCAATCTGTTGGTCGGCGCATTGGTGATTATGATGGCCTACGCGGTGGCTTTCTTCGGCGTATCCTGGCCAGACCGCGTGATTAAAAGCCGCCTGTTCAAATGGATCATGCGCGGACCGGTAACCGCCTCCGCCGCCCTGGCTCTGATGACGATTGTCCGCCGCAGCGGAGAATTGCTCGGCTCGCCTTATAACGCCTTTGTCCCTTTCACCGTGGTAGCGACTGTGCTCCTGATGGAACATGCCATCACCTTTGCCGCTCCGCTGTGGGAACGCGGGCTGTTTTTTGGTCGTGACCGCGGTGAATTGGAATTGCTTCAAAACATCGAAGAGCGTTTGCTCACCCAGAGTGATTTGCAACAATTCCTTGAGGCGGTGCTCGCCGCCGCGCGCGATCATTTGCGTTCTCCGACCGCTTTTGTAGCCGCATTGGATGATGAAACCTTGTCCCCGATTGTGGTGGCCGGCAACCGCGCCATGCTCGACCAGGAAAGTTTGATCGAAGCGATGCAACAGGTCAATGGCGAGACCCGCCGCGAATTTCAGTGGGGCAGTTTCTGGGTACTGCCCCTGCATCGCCGCAGGAATTTGGATTTGGATCGGGATGAATTGCCCCCCCTGCTCGGTTTGATGGGTGTGGCAAAACATGAAAAGCAGGTGATGGAAAATGACCAGCGCGAAGCCTTGTGGCTTTTGGCAGACCGCGCCGCCCTCGCCCTGGAAGACCGCCAGCTACAGCAAAACGTTTTTCGTTCCCTCGCAGATATACAGCCGCAGGTTGAATTGATCCAGCGGATGCGCGCAGCGGGACGGTATGACGCCCGCGCCAGTTTGATGATCGAACCAACCCTCGAGGAAGCCGACCTTGCCAATTGGGTGAAGGATGCGCTGACTCATTATTGGGGCGGCCCCAAACTCACCAACAACCCGTTGATTAAACTTCAAGTGGTGCGCGACCTTGCTGAAAAAGATGATGGAAACACGGCCAACGCCTTGCGCGCATTACTGCGCCGCGCCGTGGATCAGGTGAAGCCGAGGGGTGACCGAAAGTTCACCACCGAATGGATTCTGTACAACATCCTCGAAATGAAATTCATCGAAGGACGCAAAGTGCGCGACGTGGCCGCGCGGCTTGCCATGTCTGAAGCGGATTTGTACCGCAAACAACGCGTGGCGGTGGAAGCGGTTGCCCGGATGATCCTTGAAATGGAAACGAACCTTCAAGATCAATAGAGCCCGGTGCCGCAAGATTTATCTTGCGGTACAAATAATTTAGGACTTTCGCTCAATCTCGCTTTTTCATGTCACCCTCCCGAAGGACATCGGGAGAATGACAAGCGAAAGTCCTGTAATTAATAACTCACCTTACGCGGAACGTCCCGAAGGTTCTCGTAAATTAAGCCTATTTGTAGTCTAAACCTTCGGGACGGTGCGTAACATCAGTTAATAACTCACCTTACGCAGTTTTGCGTGTTTTAGGGTCATGTCGCCCTGAGC
>CAKKRM010000028.1 GCA_919902735.1 Anaerolineales bacterium
GGCGAGGGATTAAGCAGAGCGATTATACCAAAACAACTCACATCGTCAAGATAAAATGCGGGCAATGAACTTAATATGAAAGAAGCAAAACCACCCTTGACATTCGACGCCAGAGGGTTTATTATTAGAACAGGTGTTCTAATAATGGATAAATCAAACCGTTTTGACTTGATGATCGACGCATTGGTTGAACTTGCCCAGGAGGAGCAGGCGCATCAGACTCCGCCCGCGCCTAATCTGCCAACTTTGAGAGCAGTTCTCGCTGACGCACATCCGCTTCCGCGTCAGGCGCTCTTCCTCGGCCTCGCAGAAGATGGCTTGCCCGTACTGCTCAACTTATATGATCCCACCCCCGGCCCCATCCTCATCGTCGGTGATCAGGCCAGCGGCAAGACAAAACTTCTACAAATCATCGCCCGCGCCGCGGACCTGCTCCACTTACCCTCCGAAGTGCAATATGGTGTCGTCACATCCCACCCCAACGAGTGGAAGGATTTTCGCAGCAACCAGAATAATGCCGGAATTTACTTCACACAAGACAATAACACCGAAGCGCTTATCCAGTCTCTGGTCACATGGGCGCACAATAACAAAGGCGAGGAACAATCCGTCCTGTTATTGATCGATGATATCGAGGGCGTTATCAAAATAAACCAACAGGTTGAGCAAAACCTGCGCTGGCTGCTCCTGCGTGGACCCAGCCGCCGCGTGTGGCCCATCGTCACCCTAAATGCCGGCCGCGCTCAAAGCCTGAAAGCATGGCTGGATTTCTTCCACACCCGTTTGTTCAGCCGCATCGAAAACCTGGATGAATCAAACTTCATCACAGGGAATTCAAGCTTCACACTTACCCACTTGAATGCTGGCTCTCAATTCGCCTTGCGCGAAGGAAATACCCTGCTCAATTTCTGGGCGCCTTCCATTGATTAGTTGATAGAGAAAGGCAAAACTCATGCACACTGGAATGTTATGGTTTGACAATGACCCGCGCACCACATTAAGTGTAAAGATCCAAAAAGCAATGGAATATTACAGCAAAAAGTTTGGGCGCACCCCCGACCTTTGCCTCGTCCATCCCAGTATGTTGGAAAGCGGACAAAAACAATTTGAACTGGGCAAGCTCATCATCCGTCCCTATCGGCCTGTTTCGCCCGGCCACCTTTGGATCGGCGTCGAGGACCAGAAATAATCGAGCCTAATGGAAGACTCAGAGTCCGAGTCATCCTTACGAACATCCCGCGGCTAGCCCTGAGTTTATCGAAGGGAACTGGCCCGCGGGATGTATTTTATTCACCCATCGCCACTACAAACGCAACCGCCTGGCTTTCCGTGTGACTCAAACTGACAGACCAGTTCGATAACCCCAATTCACTCGCCAATCGCTCCCCTTCCCCATGCAAAACCAAATACGGCGCTTTATTTTCATCTGACCGGATTTCGATATCCAGCCAGCTTACCTTGCCAATTCCACAACCCAACGCCTTCGCCACGGCCTCTTTTGCTGCAAACCTTGCCGCCAGCGAAGAGACTCTTCCTCCGCTTTCGCGCTGTTCCGCTTCCGTAAAAACTCGCGCAACAAACCGTTCGCCATGCCGTTCAAGAGCATCGCGGATTCGTTCAATATCTATTAAGTCAACGCCTGTTCTCAAAACCATTATCACCACGATTTACGATTTACTTCCATCACGGCCCTGCTGTTGCAATCACGAGACGGTCTGAGTCAATATATTTTCGGGCGGCCTCAAGCACATCCCCGCGAGTGACGGAACGCACCAGGCTTTCGTAACGGTGGTAATAATCCATGCCAAGATCGTAGCGCTCGATATTGAGAATGGCGCTCACTACGCCGCTGTTCGATTCCAAGGATAGCGGCAATCGTCCGATGTAATTCGCCTGGCTGTCGGCAAGCTCTTCCTTCGTCACGCCACTTTTCACAAATCGGCGCAGCTCTTTTTCGATCAGGCCAATGGCTTTCTTCAAGTTCGCGGGGTTCACGCCTGCATTCACTTCCCAGGTACCGGGGCCAACCCCCGCGTGCAGAGATGAATATGCATAATACGCCAGCCCCGATTTTTCACGCACCACATCGCCAATGCGCCCCATCATGCCAAACTGCCCCAGCGCAGAATTCCCCAAAGACGCGGCCATATACTCAGGGTCTTTGCGGCGCGGGCCAGTCATGCCAATGATGAGATCGGATTGGGATTTCCCCGTCAGCGTATGATGATGCCGCATGGTTTTGCGAACAGGCTTGAGCGGGGGAAGAAGCGGCGCATCCACCTGACCTGAAACCTGCCAGCCACCGAGAACACGTTCCGCCTCTTCGACCGCTTTCTTCGGATGGATCGCTCCTACGATGGCAATGACCATGCCCCTCGGCCCGAAGTAGCGGCGGTGAAAATCCTTCATATCCTTGCGCGTGATGGATTGGATGGTTTCAGGGAAGCCGTCGCTGGGCCTGCTGTAGGGATGCTCGCGGAACAGCATTTGATCGAAGGCCATGTCGGCCATGTCGGCTGTATCCTGCGCACGAATGGCCAGGCCGGTGAGCAGTTGCGCGCGCAGTCTTTCGATTTCATCCTTGGGGAAGGCTGGCGTTTGCAGAGACTCGGCCAGTAGTTTGAGCAAAAGCGGAAGGTCTTCAACGAGCGAACGTCCGCCGAAACTTGCGTTGTGTACGCCTGAATCAAAGCCCAGACTTGCGCCCACCGATTCAAGCTCGTTGTAGATCGCATCGAAACTGCGGGTTTGCGTGCCGCGCATCAAAGAGGATGCGACAAAATCGGCGAGGCCTAATTTTTCATCGCTTTCAAAAATCGCGCCAGCGGGAAGATGCCCGCCCATGCTAACGGATGGGCTGTTGAAATTGGAGCGCGCGAGAACGGTGATGCCGTTCGAAAGAACCGCCTGAAAAATATCCTTTGGGCCGGGCAGGGATGGTTTTGCAAACGATGTAGCCATTTAGCCGCCTTTGCCTTTCGGGATATACGTGCCGATTACACGGTTGCTGGATTGAAGGTACTTTTGCGCCACACGCTGTACATCTTTGGGGGTCACTTTGGCGAGTTTATTCAGATAAGTGGTGAACCAATCATAAGTGGAGAACACAGCGGTGTAGCCCATCCAGAATGCCTGGTGGGTGATGTTCTCGCTTCCATACGCAAAAACGGCCCGCGCCTGTTTGACCGCGCGTTTGATTTCATCATTATGCACCAATTCATCCTGCAATTTTTTGATCTCACCATCCAGCGCGGCAATCGCATCTTCGGGTTGGCGGTTGGGATGGACAGTAATGGTAATGCGGTACAGGGAGGGGTCTATTGAGGCTTCGGACCAGCCGGAGGCATCCACGGCGTGGCCTTTGTCTACAAGCGCGCGATAAAGACGGGAGGTTTTATAGGAAAGGCCGCTCGCGCCGTTGAGCAGGCTATCCAACACTTGCAGGGGGATGTAATCGGGATCGGTGGCGTTGGGGAAATGATAGGCCAGTTGGATGAATGTTGTTTCGCCGGGGCCTTCCACTGAAAAACGCAGCTCGCCTTTCTGTTGCGGCTCCGGGCGGGCAAGGCGGGTTGGTATCGGCCCTTTGGGGATGCGCTCGAATAATTCACGAACGCGCTTGAGCATGGGCTTTGTTTCAAAATCACCTGCTATGGCAAGCACTGCATTATTTGGCACGTAGTATGTGCGGTAGTGGGAGTACAGATCGTCGCGGGTAATGGTGCGTAAATCTGCCATGTCGCCGATGATCTCGTGGTGGTAGGGATGCACGCGAAAGGCGTAATTTTGCATCGCTTCACTCAACCTGAACATGGGTTCGTTCTCGCTCCCCTCCCGTTCGGAGATGATGACGGTGCGTTCGGAGGCAACCTCTTTTGCATTGAAGATGCTATTCGTCATGCGGTCTGCTTCGAGGCGCAGGGCCAGGTCAATTTTATCGGCAGGCATGGTTTCGTAATAGCGGGTTGAGTCATGCGATGTGGATGCGTTCCAGCGTCCGCCTTCGCGGGAGATGGCTTTATCCAGCATGTTTGCGGGGAATTTTTTTGTCCCTTTGAACTGCATGTGTTCTGTCCAATGCGAGATGCCGGTTTTACCGGTGGGTTCATCCCGCGAGCCAACGCGGTACCAGACCCACGAAGAAATGATGGGCGCGGTGTGAATCTCTTTGAGCATGACTTTCATGCCGTTCTTCAGGGTGACTTGCGTAATGGGGTTTGCCATTGGTCTCCAATAAATGCCGCTATTTACAGATCGGTTCTCCGTTCAAATTAACTGCGTTGGCGTTGATCATACAATAAAAGGGTCTTACAACTTCCTGCAGGCCGGCAAAGGGTTCGTGCAGTTGCGTGCCTTCCAGTGGAATATCCACCGGCACATTGAGAACTACGGGGACGGTGGTGTCTACGGGGACGGTCAGGTTTAGAAAAACGGGCAGTGTGGTTCCCGAAGGCAGGACGATGGTGGTGTTGGCGCGCGCGATATTAAGCCCGCCAGTATTGACGGTGACGAGCGCATTGTTGATGGTCACATCCTGGCTGAGGACGACGTTCGTCTGCTGGTTAAGTTGCAGGTCGAACTTTACCGGGATGGTTGTTTCAACTTTTATATCGGTTGTAATGTGGGCGCGGTCCATTTTTTCAAAGTTGCCGTACAAGCCGCCCAGCAGGTCTGTGCCCATGTTGAGCATGGAGGTAATGCTCAAGCCGATGCTGTTGAGGCTGATGGCAAGCGCCAGCAACACAATGATAAGAATCACGTTGACAGAAAGGGAAAGAATGCTGGCTATGTTCCAAAGGGGAGGGCCAAAGAGGCGTATTCTGCCTTTCGCGACAGGATCAGTTTTCGGCTTGGGGGAAGAAGCGGGTTTTATCTTTGTGGGTTGGGAGGCGGGGGGGGCGTTATCCTGTTTGGGAGGCGCTTCGGCTCCTTCATCTTCTTTTATATTTGTATTTTTTTTGGGCAGGCGCATAAGGGGAGATGAGCTTCCCAAAAGCTTGCGCATTTTTTTACCGGGTTCATCCATGGGTTCAGTGTTCATGAGGCCTCCTGTTGAGAAAAAACCGCCGGTCGATGATGGCTTACGTCAATATTAACACAGATACAAGCCGGCAACTATTTTGATTTTCAACAACTTCTCACACAAGTCTAATATGACAAAGGGTAACTTTTTTCAACCTTTTTCGACCTTTTAGGTAATGGAATAATTATAAAGACATGATTAGAATACACTTAAACGACTTGCTGGTTCTATAATTTCAAAATATAATCGCCCAGTTTTTGTCTGATTTACGGAGGCTTATGAACAATTCAATTTATTCTGTGGCAGTAATAGGCGCAGGGCCGGCTGGCCTGTTTGCCGCGCGCGAACTTGCAAACCAGGGCATGCATGTGACGATTGTCAATCGCGATATTAAACCCGGCGGACTTGCTGAATACGGCATCTATCCGGAAAAGCATATGATGAAAGAAGGACTGCGCAAGCAGTTCCGTCAAACGCTTGAATTTGCAAACATTGATTATTATGGAAATGTTTCGGTTGGCACGAACGGCGACCTGACGCTCGATGACATTCGCGCGCTAGGCTTCGATGCTGTGCTTGTTTCGGCTGGCGCGCAGGGGACAAAATCTCTTGGCCTGCCGGGCGAAGACCTTGAAGGCGTGTACCACGCGAAGGATGTGGTTTATTTTTATAACAAGCTCCCGCCATTCAGCCAAAAAAAATTTCGTTTTGGAAAACGCTGTGCCATCATTGGCGCGGGTAACGTGATGGTGGATATTGCCCGTCATCTCATCAATGTGCAAAAAGCGGAGGAAGTGACCGCCATTGTGCGGCGCGGCCCTCTCGAAGTTAACTTCACCAGGGAAGAGATGAAACACTTGATCGGATATCTCAACTTGCAGGAATTTGACAAGGAAATGGAGCGCGCGCGCCCTGCCCTCGAAGCGATCCATCAGGACCTGGAAATTGGTCGGCACAAAGTTTTGGATTCTCTCGCGAAGGCAGATCCCAAAACTTCGGATGCGCATTTCCATTTTGATTTTCTTGCCTCCCCCACTGCCATGTACGGCGAGAATGGGATGCTGACAAAGCTGGAAGTGGAGGATAACATCCTCACCGAAAAAGACGGCAAGACCAGCGCCAAAGGCACAGGCGTGAAACGCACGCTGGATGTGGACACGGTCATCTTCGCCATCGGCGATAAAGTGGATGAATCCTTTGGCCTGCCGAC
>CAKKRM010000029.1 GCA_919902735.1 Anaerolineales bacterium
ACATCGTCCCGATGTCCTTCGGGAGGGAATCATGGGCGGTGCGTAAGGTGAGTAATTAAAGGACAAATGTCATTCACTTTAGGATATATGATACTGGTAACTTGTCCAGACGTTGATTAGTATGCAATCAAATGCTGGACATACTTCCCATCATCCCACTTTTTCAAGGATTCGACGCCGGGCAAATAGCGTCCATGAAACCTCTTTTCGAGGAAGTCTTTCGCCCTGCGGGAACAGTGATCTTTGAGCAGGGAGATCCTGCAAAATTTTTATACCTGATCCTGCACGGAGATGTGGCAATTCGCTATAAACCGTACGACGGTCCGCCCATCAACCTCACCCGCCTGCACGCAGGTGAGGTTTTCGGCTGGTCGGCGGTGATTGGAAGTCCGAGATATACTTCCAGCATTGTTAGTGAAACGAATATCGAAGCGATTCGCATTCAAGGAAATCATCTCTGGATGCTTGCAAGGGAACACCCCGAAATCGGGAAGACGATTATCAACCGGCTTGCGCTCATTGTCTCGCCCCGCTGGGAAAATGCCCATGCGCAGATCCAATCTCTTATGAATTCCAACCGCGTGTAAATGAAAAGGAGCTACCATGACCGCAATGGAAATGATCGGACAGGAAACCCAGCTTAGGCATCTTATCGAAAATTTGAATGCGTACATCGAGCAGTATCATGGCGGCACAGTGGACTTTGTTTCATTTCATAACGACACGCTTGAAGTCAAACTTGGAGGCGCATGTTTGAACTGTCCGCTTTTACCGTCCACCCTGCATGGCTGGGTGGCAGGGACTGTGCGTCAGTTCTTTCCGGGCGTGAACGTGGTTGAAGCAAAATAAAAAAATACCGGGGGCAGGTATAAAAAATCAACATCCCCGCTTTGCAGCGGGGATGTTGATTTTCGATTCGTTGTTATTTACCCGCCTTAAAATACCGCACCAGCACAAAACCGCCCGCGGCAATTAGCGCAATTGCCCAGATGTAATTTGAAAAATCCAAAAGCGAGGCGATTCCCAGGAAACCCATAATTCCCAAAACCAGCGCGGGCCAGTAGGCCCAGCTCATCTTTGCCAGCGCCGCAACCAGTAAAAATGTGACGGCCAGGCCGAAGAAGAAAAAGCCAGCGGTTTGAAATTCGCCAATTTTTTCGGCAGCGATAGTGACTCCCGCCAGCGTGGACAATACCCCCGCAGGGATCAACGCCCACCAGCGTTCGGCCATGTTGGTGAAAGACACCATGAAAAATGCCAGCCCTATGCCGCCGAGGAAAACCGCAGCGGCATATTCTTCAAAGCGCAGGGATGCAATCACCACAAGCGCGAGCGCCGTCAACACCCCGGCGGGAATCAGCGCCCACCATCTGTCATTGCGGCTGGTGAAATAGACATACCAGAACGAAAGCGCGATGTCTCCAAGAAATATCGCGCCGCCAAAATCCTCCAGCGAGTTGGGAAGGATGATGAGCACGCCGAGGGCAACGAGGGTGAAACCGGGAAAGGCGCTCCACCAATGCCCGCCAAAAAGCAGGGACAAAAAAGCCAGCCCGGCGGCAAGGAACGCTCCGCCCCAAAAAATATCGGAGGCGTTTTTTAGATAGCCCATTGCCTCGGCAAGGGCGAGACCGCCGCCAATAATGAGCAATGAACCTAAAACTATTCGGGAATCAAATCGCTTCATTTCAACACCTTTGATTTATTTAACTCACCTTACGCGAAACGTCCCGAAGGTTCTCGTAAATCAAGCTGGTTTGTAGCCCAAACCTTCGGGACGGTGCGTAACATCAGTAGACTTTATCGGTAATTAGCAAAAACGTCCCGAAGGCATTGTCCTGAGCCTGTCGAAGGGTTGCCGTCAGGCAATTCAATTACTCGAAAAACCCTTCGGGACGGTGTTTATATTTTATTTCCGATAATGTGCAGCAGGATCACGCCCCAAAATAATTGATTGCGGCGCATGTTATTCGCCTTTGTTGCGAAAGGTGCGATACAACCCGCTGCCGAGAACCCATAAACCAAGCAAAATGAGGAGGATGGCAGGACCAAAATTACCAAGGATTTCCCATCCGCCGAGGAAGGAGGAGAAGACGAGGAACAGAACTGCGCTGATCACCATGAGGTTAAGTCCGCGCTTGAGGTTTTGCCCTGCATTCTCGCCGAGCAAGCCCTGCAGAACCGTGCCCACGCCAACAAAGCCAGGGATGAGCGCCCACATATAAGACCAGGATTCATAATTGCCGCTGGTCTCCTGATAATAAAAGATGCCGCCCAACCCCGCCACAATGGCGGCAGGCACGGAAAGCCCGGGCGAGCCAAGCACAAGCCCGATGATGAAAATCCCGCCGCCGATCAAAAGCATGTTCATCGGCCATTTTGTGTAGGCATCAAAGAAATTGTGAAAAGCGGGCAGGGTTTTATCCAAGAGGAACCACGCGCCAAGCAGGATAAGAATAACGCCTAGCGCAAGTTGGGAACGACCTTGTTTGTTCATATTTCATTCTCCTGTGTTTTGGAATTATTATCAGTTTATAACGATTCAGTTGAAATTGAAAGCCCAGTAGGTATACGCGGGGTGAATGGATGGAGTTGCAGGCAGGCAAACGGGTTTTATATCAACGCTTCGCAGACCGCATCGAAAAGGATTCCCAAACTGGATTGCGAACGCCGCAAATCAGTGGACATGCGCCAGACTCCGCCTGCCAACATATCGGCAATGGAGAAAGCGGCGAAAGCTGAAAGCCCGTAGGATGTTGCCACCCCCAGCATCCCCGCCGCTTCCATATCCACTGCGAGAACGCCGCGCCGTTGATATTCCAGCACATCCCTGCGAAGTTCGCGGAAGGGCGCGTCCGTCGTCCAGGTGATGCCTTTTGAAAACTCGATATTCTTTTTTGACAAGGCATCGCCAACCTGACCCGCCATTTGGATCGATGATTCAACGATCTCGGCTGGAGGGAGATAATGCCGCGTCACTCCCTCGCCGCGAATTGCTCCCGTTGAAAGAATCATACTCCCCGCTGACAAATTCTCCTGCAACCCGCCCGCCATGCCGATCAGCACAAATTGCTTCACGCCCAGCGCAGCAAATTCATCCGTCAACCCCGCGATGACGGGAGCGCCAATGCCAAAACCCGTGGAGAGGGCAACTTTCCCGCTGAATTTTTTCAGCAAATAGAACTCGCCTAAAAATCCCTTGATTTGTTTCGCCGAGTATTTGCGAAGCACATAGCTGGCGAGGCTTTTCTGCGGCGCAAAGATGACCGTCTCTGGCGGGGGGAAATCCCGCAGCGAGCCTGTCGCGCGGCGATAGGCCAGTAATTCTTTGGGGGTAAGGATGGGGTTATTGTCATTCATGAATAAGCAGGGAACGCGGGCTTCAGTCCGCAATTATGAAGAAGCAGACTGAAGTCTGCACTCCGATATGTTGCGAAAATAAAAGTATACAAATACAAGCGCCTGTAAACCTTCCCCGATCAACGCGGCCCAAACTGCGCCTGCTAATCCGTTAGCGGGAATAAGCCAGAGGTATAAAACGAGATAGATCACAAGCGAGAGCAGGGCGGATTTTACGACTACCTTTTCCAATCCGCGCGCGATCAGGTCATAGGAGATGAAAGAGGATACCGTGTAAGGCAGGAGACTCCAGCCCAGCAAGGCAAGCGGAGTGGCTGCCTGCGTAAATTCATTGCCGTATAAAATCAAAACGATGGGGCGGGCGAACACAAGAAGAACAACGGCAAAAATCAAACTGACGAACATCAACAAAACAAAGGCTTTGCGAAAACTCTTCCACGAGTCGGATAAGCCGCGCGCGAGGGCGGGCAGCAACGCGCCGAGGATGGCGTAATGCCCCAGTTTGAGTCCATCCACAACGCGGGTGATGGAGGAAAATAGTCCAGTGGCAGAGTCGCCGAGGAATGCGGAGACGGACAGGATGCCGAGGCGCTGAATGAGGACGAGCAGAATCGTCAGCGCGGCGAAGGGGAGAATCAACTTGAAGATGGGGCGAAAATCATTAAGCGGGAACAGGCCAAAGGCGGGGAGAGAGGCGCGGCAGATTAAGTAGGAAAATGTCGAAAGGAGGAATTGGCCGATGAGGAGGAAGAGGCAAAGGGACAAGACATCCACAGAAAAAATGGCGGCGAGAATTTGAATGGCTCCGTTCAGCAGACTCAAAAGCCAAAACAAATCCATGTGGTTGAGGGCGCGCAGCAGGGCGGTGTTGACCGAAAAAATGGCAAGCGGAAAGAGGGCGAGGGAATAAATGAACAGGGGCGTATTGCGATAGAAAAGCATCGCGGCACAATAAAGGAAAGACAAAAGCAGTTGCAGAGCAAGCGACTGCACGACAATCTCCGTGACCTGCCCTGCGCGCGCGGTCTCGCGGACGAGAAAGGTATCTGTGCCAAAATTGGTAAAGGTGTTGCCAACCAAAAGCAGGGACGCGATGAAAGAGAACTGGCCGAAATCATCCACGCCAAGTTTGCGGGCAATGATGGCGGTAAAAAGAATGGCGAGAGCCTGCGCGGTGAGGCGGGCAAACAAAAGCCAGAAAGAGTTGCGCTGGATGGAATTCATTTACACAAGCGCTCTGACAACTCCCGATTTTGGAAATCCAACGGCGGGAGTCGTTGGAGTCCGATCATGATGAAACCAGCGAAACGATGGTGAAATCACCCCAATATTTGAAGGGCCAGCGCGGGGCAAAAACATCATCGAGTTTGCTGAGGGTCTCGAACAGGCGCGGACGTTTTACGGCAAAGTCTTTGTTCGTGGCGGGCGGGGTGATGACCGAAAGCGCCTCGACTGATTCAAGTTGAAAGCCGCCGCCCCATGCTTCGGCAATCTGCTTTGGCGTGTAATAGTAGACGGGATAATTCAAGCCTTCCTTGAAGACGGTGGATTTGCCGGCAAAGCGGCGCGTGGCAAGGTTGAATTTTCCGCGCAGAAGCATGGCAGACTCCCACAGGCAGAATGGCGGCATGAGCGCCCAGATCACGCGGGCATTGGGTTTGAGCAGCGGACGCACGCTCTCGGCAACCAGCTTCATATCCGCAACGCAGTTCAAGCCGCCGAAATTGGAAAAGGTGAGATCGAATTGGCCGGTGTTCGCCTTATTCAAATCGGTGTAGGACAATTGCTCGAAAGACAAACGGTTCTGGAGATTCAAATCCTTCGCTTTTTCCTTTGCGCGTTCGAGCATTTCTCCTGAAATATCCACGCCGAAAACGGAGTAGCCATTTTGCGCGAACCAGACCGCGTCTGTGCCTGTGCCGCAGGCGAGGTCGAGGATGCGGGAGTCTTTGGGCAGGCGCGCGGTGATGAATTGATAAACCCGCTGGCGCATTCGCATCAGGTTGGGATTGTTTTCGATGAACTCGTCGTATTTATCCGCGTTGCGGTCGTAGGCTTCGGCGACGGTTTCAAATGCAGAATTTAGTATTGGCATAAGGCCTCCAGTGGGAATGACTGTAGACAGTGGACAGTAGACCGTGCGGTATGGCCTGGCGTTTATCGTCCACGATCAAAAGGTTTTATTTAAAAACTCATGGTCCGCAGAACAGGAATATTCCATGCCCTGTCCTTCGACTTCGCTCCCCGACAAGCCCTCGTCGCTCCGCTCACATCGTCCCGATGTCCTTCGGGAGGACGAAGTTCGCGCTGAGCGGAGAGCGGGTGTTCGTTCCCGCTCGCAGTCGAAGCGTTAGCGCGGAACATCAGTTAAAAAGCTTCTTAACTTCATTTCGCTCCGCATCATACCAAGCAAATAATACGGCGTGCGGACAATTCCGCGAAGGTCATTTTTTCGCCATGCGCGGCGCAGGCGGAATTCGTGATGGACTCGTCCATGCAGGATGCGATAGAACTCCTGCGGAAATGGCCCGTGATACAACATGGCAAGGTCATCGGAGTCGACCCAGTTTTGTTTTTCACCCAGTTCCATTTTTACCCGCTCGAAGAACTTCGTGCCGGGCAACGGGTACGAAACCGAAATGCCAATGTCATCGGGCATACATTCGCGCACCATTTTCAAGGTCAATTGCACATCGTCCCAGGTTTCGCCGGGGTAGCCGAATTGCAAGAAGAAGCCAACTTCGATTCCGTTTTTGTTCAGCAACTCGGCGGCGCGGTAAATATCTTCCACTTTATCGCCCTTGTCCATCGCGTCCAAAATTTTCTGCGAGCCTGATTCCGCGCCGAGCCAGACAGTTTTACAACCTGCATCGGCAAGCGCGCGCGCTGTTTTTTCCGTCACTAAATCGGCGCGCTTCAAACATTTGAACGGAATGACCGCATCGTTCTCGCGCAACAACTCTGCAAACCGTTCGACCCAATTCGGCTTCAACCCAAAAATGTCGTCGTCAAACCAGATGTGGTCTGGCGTAAAATTCTGCTTCAACCATTTCATCTCCGCGGCCACATTTTCAGGCGAGCGTGAATTGTACCGCTGTCCCCAGATCGGCTTGGCGCACCAATTGCAATGATACGGACATCCGCGCGTGGTGACCATGTTCATCGAATAATAGCCATGCCTCTCCAGCCAGAGCTTTTTATATTTTGATATGTCTATCAAATCCCAGGCGGGGAAGGGAAGGGCGTCTAGGTTGGTGATGTCGGGGCGGCGAGGAGCGCGGAGAATTTGAGAATTAGAGGATTGGAGATTAGAGATTGGAGACTGGTATGCCAGACCAAGGATGGTCTCAAGTCTCGCTTCCTTCTTACCCGACAACTGGTCCAGTAATTCCCAAAGCGTTTCCTCCCCTTCGCCGAGCAGAACGTAGTCCACGCCCTTTGCGAGATATTCGGCGTAATGATCGGTCGCATCTGCGCCGCAAAGAATGACGGCGCATCCGCGCTGCTTTGCCATGTGAATCATCGTGAAGGCGGCTTCGCGCATCCGCAGCAGGCACATTTTGGAGAGATAGTTGAAGTTGTCTTCAAAAATGACCGCGTATCGAGGTTTGTGTTCATCCAGTGACTTAGCCCACTCTTCCTCTGACTCGGCCAGCATGGCATCGAAGAGCGCCACATCGTACCCTTTTGCGCGGATGTAACTTGCGGCGTACAACGTCCCAAGCGGCGGGTAGGGCAGCATGGCATCCCAGAGTTTGGGGTCGAAGCGCAGGTAGTAGGATTGGCCGAAGAGGATTTGAGTCATAAAACCCTCACCCAACCCTCTCCCACAAGGAGAGGGCTTTTAATCGTTCTTCATACGCCTTCAACGCCCATGAGCCGTGGTGATCGAAGTTACCCTGGCAAACATCGGTGGAGAAATTTGTCTCTGCGCCGTAGCCTTTTTGCTTTTTGAAGCGGGCGATCTTGCGGGACATTTCCCAGGATTCGAAGAAGTCGCCGAGTTTGCCGTTAAGGAGGATTTCGAAAATCGATGATTTCGCGTTTCCCATCTCGTGATTCTTCGCTCCGCTCAGGATGACAAAATTGGGCAGGAAATCATTGACCCACAAATTGGCTGCACACAGTTGCCAAAAAACATCCGCCCCACTGACAAGAACCATTTGGGCAAATTCGCGCGCGATGTACATATTTCTCGCATTCCATTCCAGCGCATTTTCCGAGACGATGACATTCGGGCAGATGACATCGCCAAACAGCCGCGCCAGCCTGCCGAAAAGCAAGGCAAATGCCCGCGCCGTCCACACGCGGCCAGGTTTGGCAACCAGCATGTAATCCATGTCCATATTTTTGGAGAGGTTGAGCATGGCGAGGGAACCCGTCAACGCGGCCATGCGGATGAACGGCAATTTGCCGAGGATGCGTCCGTAGAACAGGGCGCGATGATATGCCTTGCGGGAATTTTCCCTGCGCCGATTGCGAATGTCGACAATCTCGGCGCGGTCTGCAAGGAAATAATATTCGTGGCTTGAAAGAACGCCATCCATTTTTTCAACGCACTCGCGGACATCCTCTTTTACGGCGGAAATGGTGAGGAAGCGATGCAATTCGTCAATTGTCAATGGGTGCTCAAAAATGTCCGAATAGGCCAGGGTTTCGAGAATGGCGCATTCGAGGCTGGAAGTATTCACGGGGGCGGGTTTGGTGTCTAATGCCAGGGCCAAGGGAATGTCCTTCAATCAGAAGCAGGTTTACGGCGGGGCGCGAAGCGGGCAGAGAGGGTTTGCAGGAGGGTCAGGCCTGAGGCGAAGAACAACCCGGCAGCGAAAAGAAATGCGTAGATCATAATCAGAAAATGATTCGTGCTCCACGCAAACCACGAGACCCAAATATTGAAGAAGGCCAACAGGAACTCGTAAAAAATGAGGATGTCAACTTTAACCTGATAGCGATTGGAACGCCATGACTGCGCGCGGCGGGTGATGCCGTATTTGGGAGTGCGCTCAAATGGGACGGCGTGTTTTTGCATGATCTGCAGCGCGGCGCGCAGGGTGTTCAAGATCAGACCCGAAGAAAAAATAGACATGAGAAAGATCAACGGCAGTGAGAAAAACCAACGCCTGCGAAGAAGCTGTTGGGCAGCCACAAAATACATGGCGGGCGCAAAAACCAGGAAGTTCATCACCAGGCCAATGCCGACGGGCGCAAGCAGGGTGGGATATTTTGCAGCAAACAAAAGCAGGAAGGGGTAAAGAATTATCAAAACAAAAGTGAGCAGATGCAGGGCATAGCCCGTAAGGTGAAGCGTTGCCTGAAACTTGCGGGCAAGTGAAAAATTTGAATTCCAAATTTCAGGGATGTAGCGAATGGCGCACTCCAGACTGCCGCGCGCCCAACGATATTGCTGACGGCGATACGCCGTAAAACTGACGGGCAATTCGGCTGGCGCTTCCACATCCCCTGCGTAGCGCGCAGACCAGCCGCGCAGGAAAGCGCGGTAGGACAGGTCCATGTCTTCGGTGAGGGTATCGGCCTTCCAGCCGCCTGCATCCACAATGGCAGATTTGCGCCACACGCCCGCCGTGCCATTGAAATTGAAAATATAATCGGTGTTGGCGCGCGCAAGCTGGTCGATGGCAAAATGCGCGTCGAGCGAAAATGACTGAAGCAGGGTCAGCAGGGAATAATCGCGGTTCAAATGTCCCCAGCGCGCCTGCACAAAGGCGACGCGCGCATGGTCGAAACGCGGTAAAACGCGGCGGAGAAAATCGGGGTTGGGCAGAAAATCCGCATCGAAGATCGCAAGAAAATCGCCCTTCGATTTTTCAAGCCCATTGGCAAGCGCGCCCGCTTTGAATCCAGCGCGGTTCTCGCGATGGACGTGAACGACATCCACGCCGCGCGCCTGCAATTGTTTCACCTTTTCAGCCACAAGCGAAACCGTCTCATCCGTTGAATCGTCGAGGACTTGAATTTCCAGCAGGTCACGCGGATATTCCAGCGCGGCGGCAGATTCGATCAGCCGCCCGGCAACATACCATTCGTTGTAGATCGGCAATTGCACGGTCACGCGGGGCCATTCATTCAGCAAGGCAGGCACAGGAGGCAATAGTTTTTTCCGCTCTTTCAGCCCCGTCAACGCGAGATACACCATGTTGAAGATATAAACCAACAGCACCGCCATGGCAAGCGAATAGGCGATCAAAACAGGCGCGAGGATGATTTGAAGAATATCCATCTACGCCGCCGATTCCAGCGCGGCAGAATACAACCCCCATCCAAGCCATTGCCAGATGCGCCCGTACGAATAAGACCAGGTGTAATAATCGAAGAAGCCGACCACCGTCATCGCGAGCAGGAGCGCAAAAGCGCCCATCAGCGCAGGCCGCCGCGAAAATAATTCCCAACGCAAAACAATCGTCACAAAAGGGATGGCAAGCGCCAGCAAATAAAACATTCCGCCCAGCACGCCTGTTTCCATTGCCACAGTCAAAATCGCATAATGCGGCGGTTGAAAATTCAACGGGAATTCCACAAAACGTTCCCTCATCGCAAGCGCCGCCGCGCCCAGGCCGATCCCAATCGCCGAGTGTTCCACAAACAGCGTATTGCCAGCCTCCAGCAAAAACGCGCGCTCTTTCATCGGGGCATCCTGCGCCACATTCCCGGAATTCACACGCGATTGAAAAAGTAAATTATTTTTTTGGATGAATGGCGCAACGATGAGCAGACTCAACATCCCAAGCAGAATCGCGCGTTGGACAGAATCCCATCTACGGGCAAACGCCTCACCCCCGACCATGAAACTGCCAGCCACGAAAAAGCTTAACCAAGCTGACCGGGAAAAGGTCAGCGCCAAAGCGGGGAAGCACAGTAAAAACACGATGGAAGAAATAATGCGCGCGCGTTTATTTCCATGAAGAATGACTGTCAGCAAAAGGACAAGTCCAAAGGCGATACAGCCGCCGAGAATGTTTGGGTGGTCGCTCAGGCCATAGCCGCGCAGGAAGCGGAACCCGTCCCCAAAGATGACGCTTGTTCCCAAGTCGGCTGGGTTAAGAGATAACTCGCCGAGGCTCTGCAACCCCAAAGAGCGTTGAGCCGTCACCTGCAAAATGGCAATCTCTGATTGAAATAAAATTTGCGCGCCTACAGGCACAACGACCCAGCCTGCAGATTTAATTTCGTTGACGATAAACAGATAAAACAAAAGCAGCGGGACAAAGCGCACGGCCTGATACCGCGAGAGAATCCCATCCACACTGCCAAAGACAGAAACCCAGCCAGCGACGGTCAGGCCGAGGAGGCTGACCCACATCAACGAGGGGCCAACCCTTAATTTGCGCGGGTTTATTAGCAAAGAACAAGCCCAAAACAAAAGCATGTAAAGCATGGACAAGTCGCTTGCGAAGAGCAGGTAATCTGTGTAATCGGAATAAAGCGGGAAAAATGGACGCTGCCAGATCACCACACGCCAGCGGAATGGGATGGCAAAAATCGTCAGCGCAAAAAATAGACGCGCGCCGATATCAAAGAAATGGGAAAAGCGATCTCGCAAGAGGGAATCCATTAATAATCAGACCATAATAATCTTATTTGTAATTATAATCTCTGAATGACTTTGAAACTTGCCATCAATGCCCGCTTTCGGCACAGGCGCATTACAGGCGTGGGACGGTACGCGCATGAAATCTCCAAACGATTGACGCTGCCAAAGCGATTTATCGAACCAGGTCATTCGACGGGGCAGGTGGGCGGCCATCTTTGGGAGCAATTCATTTTGCCTGCAAAAATCCAAAATGGAGATGTTCTCTGGTCGCCTGCAAACGCGGGGCCGTGGCTCGTAAAAAAGCAAGTCGTCACCATCCACGATGCCAGTGTATTTGACCACCCCGAATGGTTCAATCCCACCTTTGCGGCATGGACGCGGCTTTCGTGGAAAATCCTTGCAAGGCGGGCCAGAGCGCTCATCACTGTGTCGGAATTTTCAAGGCAAAGATTGAAGCATCATCTGAATCTGCCTGATGAAAAAATCCATGTCATTTACAACGGGGTCGGCGAGCCGTTCGAGCCGCAGTCTGCTGGGCGGGCAGCGGCGGTAAAAGAAAAATATGGAATCAGGAAACCCTACTTCCTTTTTGTTGGGACGCTGGAACCGAGAAAAAACCTGCACACTTTATTGAAGGCATGGGAACAATTGAATTTGAAAACACACGAGTTGTTTTTAGCCGGCACGGAAGGTTTAGTATTCTCATCAGCGAGTCACGCTAAAAGCGTGACCTGCGTTTTGGATGAAGATTTGCCTGCTTTGTATTCAGGCGCGGCAGCGTTTGTCTATCCATCATTGTACGAAGGCTTCGGCCTGCCCGTGTTGGAAGCCATGGCATGTGAGACGCCTGTCATCACTTCCAACACAACGGCATTTCCAGAAATATTCGGCGATGCCGCTTTGCTGATAGACCCCGCCAGGCCAGAAGATATTATCCGTGCCATGCAGGAGATTATCGAAAATAATTCACTTGCCAACACCTTGCGCGAGCGTGGAATGAAAAAAGCCAGGGAACTTTCGTGGGAGAAGTCCACAGTGAAAACAGAAACCATCTTCAAGGGTATTGTATGAAACTTGCCATCGTCCATGAATGGTTGAATATCTACGGCGGGTCTGAGAGGCTGTTGGTGGAGGCGTTGAAATTGCACCCGCAGGCGCAACTTCATGCGCTCATCCACAACAAACAAAACCTGATTGGCACGCCCCTAGAAGGCCGGAGTGTCAAAACATCCTTCCTGCAAAAAATTCCGCGCGTCGAGCATTTGTACCGCGGGCTGTTGCCGATCATGCCGTTTGCCATCGAAAGCATGGATGTCCGCGAGTACGATGTGGTCTTGTCCATTTCGCACGCGGTGGCGCACGGCATAAAAACTCACCAGGATCAAATCCACATTTCATACGTCTGCACGCCGATGCGGTATGCCTGGCATTTGCAGGATGATTATTTGCACCTGCATCATTTGGACAAGCCCCTGATCGGGGCCGCCGCTCGCTTAACCCTGAGCCTGCTCCGCCATTGGGACAGAGTTTCCGCCGCCCGGGCAGACCACCTGCTCGCCATCTCACAGTGGACAGCGCAAAAGATTCAACAAGCCTGGGGAAGAGAAGCGCAGGTCATTTACCCGCCTGTGGATGTGGAGCGGTTTTCACCCGCCAGCGAACGGGATGATTTTTACATCCACGTTTCGCGGCTGGTGCCTTATAAAATGACGGCTGAAATCGTCTGTGCATTCAATGAATTAAATCTCCCGCTCCTCATCGTCGGCGACGGGCCTGAAATGCCGCGCCTGCAAAAGCTGGCGAAGGAAAATGTCAAATTGCTGGGGCATCAACCCGATGAGGTCATTGCCGATTTACTCAACCGCGCCAAAGCTTTTGTCTACATGGCAGTGGAGGATTTTGGCATTGCGATGGTAGAGGCGCAGGCGGCGGGGTGTCCCGTCATTGCGTATGGCAAAGGCGGCGCGGTGGAAATTGTCAAAGATGGAGAAACAGGCCTGTTGTTTCAGGAGCAATCGTCCCGTGGTTTGAGCGGGGCGGTTCTTCAATCCGAAAAGAAAAAAATAAATAGCAGGGCCGCGTCTGCAAACGCGGCCCGCTTTTCATCCAAAAGATTTCGTGAGGAGTTTTTGAGTTTTATGGAATCGGTTGTGAAATAATATTTTTATTTGCTTTCCCTGCACCATTCAATCGTTGCGCGCATGGCTTCTTTGAGCGGTGTGCCTTTCCAGCCAAAGGCTTTCTCGGCTTTGCTTGAATCCATGATGAAGGGTTTGTTCCATTCGTAGAGCATTTCGACCGATTCGCGCAGGGCAGGAATGAACAAGCCAAGCACGTTCATCGTCATTTTTCCAGCCGCCATGAACTTGACCTTCTGCCCAAGAACTTCTTCCATAATCTTGACCAGTTCTGCCTGTGTGACGGGCGCGGGAGATGGCGTGAACCAGACCTGGCCCAGGGCTTCTTCGCGTGTGCCGAGGGTTGCCAGTAATTTACCGAAATCTGCAACATAAGAAAAAGTATGCGGCTGGTCTGTCCTTCCGAGCAAATTTACGGTTTTGCCTTCCAAGGCGGGACGAATGGCATAAGAGGTTACTGCCTTATCATCGGGGCCAAAGAAGTTGGAGGCGCGGCCAATTGCGGCGCGGACTTTGCCTGCGCGGTGCGCGTCCATGACGGCGGCCGCCATTTCGCCGCGGATTTTTCCTTTTTTGGAATGCGGCTGGTAGGGCATGTCTTCGCGGATGGGCTGGCCGTTCGTATCGCCGTACATGTAGAGGTTGTCGCCGACGATGAATTTTGCGCCATTGGCGGAGACGGCATCGAGAATGGCTTTTTGCATGGGCGGAAATTTTTCGGGCCATTGGTGGTAAAGCGGCTGGGCGCATTGATAGACCGCCGCCGCGCCTTGGGTGACTTCGATATTGCGATTGACATCGTAGGCATCGCCCTGAACAACTTCAACTTCAGCGGGGATGCGGGGGTCGGTTTTGCCCGAATGGCTGACCATGCGGACTGACTTACCGAGCCTGACTAATTCGCGCGCTGTCCATTTGGCGAGCGCGCCTGTGCCGAAGATTACGTGCAGTTCATTTTGTGACATGATTTTTTTCCTTTTATTCGCTTATATATTGATTGACCATGGTGGCAATTTCACGGCGGAAGACTTCGCCGGGGTCGGTAAAAAATGAGGGAAGCTGGCCGCCCAACTCGAGCATCACCAATCCATGCACGCGGCACCAGACGATGTATGCCAGATACAACACCTCGGTTTCGGTAACGCCTTCGGTATATTGCTTCCACGCTTCAAGCATGGATTTTAGTTTTGGCGACAGTTTGGCGAATCCTTCGAGCCGCAGTCTGCCTTCGTTATAAAGAAGCTGAACGGTCTGAATCAACGGCAGGAGCGCCCAGGCAGAGGCGGGCAAAGTGGTATCTTCGGGCGCGTCGTAATCAGGGATGGGTGTGCCGAAGATGAGTTGATAACGCTGTGGATACGTCACTGCCCAATCGCGATAAGCGATGCCAAGTGTGGAAAAGCGGGTCGCGCCATCCTTTTTTGACACATTTTCCAAAGCGGCTTTTTGCGAATCCCCCAGCGAGGTGTAGGCATCCACGATGAGCGCGGTGACGAGTTGATCGCGGTTGGGAAAGTAGTTGTAGATGGCGGGCGCGGTGATCTTTAACTCGCGGGCAATGGCCCGCAGAGACAGGGCCGGCGCGCCGAATTCGGCGATCTGCTTCCAGGCGGTTTCCTTGATGGCTTCCGAAAGGTTGGGAATCTGTTGCTTTTTGCCGGGTCTGACCATATTCTCTCCTTGTTTACTATACAGTGTAAATATACAGTGTTTATTTATTTAAGTCAAGGGGCGGGCTGTGGGCATCACAGTTTTGGGAGAAGAGCATTAAACACAAAGTACACGAAGGTTACGAAGGGGGAAAGGCTCAGTCTTGGGGATGTTTCATTATCAGTTGAAACAACCGTCCCGAAGGTTTGAAAAACGGCAAAAGTATTCGAGAAAACCTCACCACACTGGCGCGCGGCGCAAGTGTCGGGACGTTCCAACCTTTTACAAAGATGGGAATTCTTTAATGTTTTGGGGTAGTTTTTGAGCCTGTTTTAAAGCCTGGCCCCTATTATAAAAACGGCAAAACCATATCAAAACAACATTGGAGAATGGGCCATGAAAAAGGTATTTCAGCAGATGATGATTGTGTTTGTTATTTTGAACCTTATGCTCGGGCAGACGCTGCCCGTATTGGCGCAGGAGGGGACGCCGCCCCCTTCCCCAACGGAGACTCAACCCCCAGTTACGGAAGAGGCGACGGGAACCCCCTCGCCGAGCGAGACTCCAACCGAGACTCCAACCGAAACTCCAACCGAAACTCCAACCGAAACTCCAACCGAGACGCCTACAGCAGTTCAAAGTGAGACTCCAACCGAAACCCCCACACCTGCCAGCGAAACCCCGATTCCTTCGGTAACACCCACTGAGGAAATCCCGGCCTATACCTTCACGCTTTCTTCGGGCCCGCTATTTTTGGACAGGGCTGGAAACATAAACCTGAGTTGGGTCATCGAAGGCGCGGTTTCGGCAGAAGCGCCATTGACGGTGGAAATCCTTGTGCCTGTTGGATTTAAAATAGTCAACAAGGCAGATCGAAAATGGTTCGATGCGGCCACAAGTGTATTCACCATGCCCGTCGCCACGCCGCAGGGCAGCCTGGCATTACGAACGAACCAGGTCAGCGAGGATGCCATCTTCCTTGCGCGGCTGTTGAACGGCGCGGAAGAACTGGCCTCGAATTCCCTGCTCGTGCCTTTTCAGGAACGCTTCGAAGTGAGCAAACTGAGCGAGGGGCGGGTGGAGACGATGAAAGGCAAGGTGCGCGTCATCTTCCCGGATGGTTCTTTGGATGAAGATATCATCCTGAACGCGGGCTTTCCCTCCCCAGACCGCCTGCCGAAAAACGGATTCAGCGGGAATGTCTTTGAATTGAGAGCCAAAGCCAAAAGAGACGAAAAACGGGAAGTGAAACGCTTCAAGACCCCGCTGACAATTGAAGTGGATTACAGCGGCATGAGCCTTACCCCGGAACAGGAAGACGAACTGTATTTGTACTGGTACAACGAAGCGACGGGAGATTGGCACGCGCTGGAATCATCCCGCGACAAGACCACCAAAACCCTGCGCGCCACCAGCGACCACTTTACCGTGTTCGATATCGGCGTGAACGACTGGCGGGCTACGCGTTTGCCAACGATTGATTCTTTTCAGGTTTCACAGTTCACGGGCGCGGCCACGTACAACCTGCCCATCGAAGTTCCGGCGGGGCCGGGCGGCTTCCAGCCCAACATCAACCTCTCGTATAACAGCCAGGTGGTGGACCAGGCCACTACAAAAGCGCAAGCCTCATGGGTGGGCATGGGCTGGTCTTTGGATGGGGGAATGATCACTTATAATTCCACTCATCTCTTTTATCAAATGCAGGTGAACGGAGTAAGCACTAATCTCGTTACGGAGGAACTCTATGGAGATTTCCGCGCAGAGGATGAAAATTTTTGGAAAATCAAATATGTGGACGATGGAACATCCACATCCTGGCAGGTATTCGACACGCAAGGCACACAGTATTTCTTTGAGAATATTATGAATCCCGGTTCCCCACAGCCCCACACCTGGCACCTGACGCGCATGGTGAACTCGGTCGGGCAGGAGATACGCTATACCTATGTAAAGGAAACCAAAACCGTAAACGGCGCGCAGGAAACAACAGCCGCATATATCAACACAATTACATACCCGAACCAGCGATACCAGATACGCTTTGTTCGCGCCGCGCGGCTGGATTACCCCAGCGCGTGGAACAGCGACGCCGCCTTCCATATGTATGAGAAAACCAGGCTGGCAAACATCTATGTGGAACAGGATGCGAACGGGGATGGGGCATTTGAAACCACGATTCGAAGGTATGGTTTTTCCTACTACGACAACGCCGATGCAAACATCACCTGGCCGGGCATTACCTACAGCGCCGGCGGCAAGGCCAGCACCCTGCGCTCGGTGCAGGAATTCAGCGGGGGGTCTGCGCTGCCCGCGCTTACCTTCACTTATGATGGACTGCATTTAACCGAAGCCAGCAACGGTTACGGTGGAAGCGTTCGATTTGAATATGATAATCCCTCCGATGCGTCAACCACGAATGACCCCTGGTCTTATGGCGGCACACCCTCCTCTTATATAATAGACGTGGCCGCCTGTGAAGGGCATGGAGGGGTGGGCTGGGTGATTGTAAGCGGGGCGGTCACCTGCATTCAGAACGGCTGGCGGGTTGTGACGAATGGAGAAGTTCGCAATGCCTACTTTACCAATAACCCTCTCTTTGTGTCGAATCAGCTTGTGCGCCCGGGCGGGATTTATAAGATCGAATACTTCGCCACCCAGGAGGCTGGCTCCAGTTTTGAAATAGGCCTGTATACCAACACCGGTACCGGTGACAGCGCCAATTTTCAGCCTGTTTCTAGTAATGGAGGTGTTGTTACCCTGACGAAGAAAGCCAAAACCGCAGAGTTGTATTTTAAAACCAGCGGCACGGCGAAATTCACAACCATGAAGATCAGCCTGATGCCCTCCTTTTACCGTGTGCGAAAAAAGATCGTCAACGACGGCAGCGGCGGCGATGGCAGCGGCGGGAATTCCTATCAATACCGCTACGAATATTTCAACGGAAATGCAGTGATAAACGGCAACGGACTTGAATTTCGCGGGCATGAAAAGGTGACGGTAACCAACCCCGATGGAACATATACAGAGACAACGTACCTGCAAGGCGCCTGGGATAAAGGCAGGGTGAATAACTCCTGCACCTATGAGCCGGGCGGGCAAAGAATCTCGTGTGTGGATAATTATTACGTTATTACCGAACTGCCAGAGGTGCAGGCTGCCACCTGGCTTGGCCATGCCTGGGTGTACCTTGCCATCCAGACCCAGAGGGTCTATGACGCGGACGGCGTTTTGGCTGGCGGCACAAGAACCGAGTATTCCTACGAATCCGCTTATGGCAACATGGTCGAGAAGAGGGAATATGGCAACCCCACCGGCGGCACGCCTTATCGGGTTACGACGATCTCTTACAATTTCACGAATACAGACAGCCTTTACCTTGTGAGTTTGCCCGCACGGCAGACCATGACTGCCAATGGGGTGATGAAGGCGGATGTGTTGTATTACTACAATTATTCCCCCTACTCTACCGCACCACCCACCGCCAACCTTGTAACCATGACGCGCTCGCAGGTGAATGGAACGCAATACGCGCAGATTAATATGGCCTATGATGCCTACGGCAACCAGACGAGCACAACGGTATATAGCGCGTATGGGGGGGCTGGCTCAAATCCGCCTTCCGGCGCACAGACTACCACCACTACATACGATGGGATTTACCACACCTACCCGATTTCCATTTCCAACGGCATCCACCCGGCCACAACATTGAATTATGCGGGCACAGCGGTTTCAGGAAGCAGTATGACGGGTTTTACCCTGGGTCTACCCGTGAGCCAGACTGATGCCAATGGGGCAGTGACCAGAATTTGGTACGATGCTTTCGGGAGAGTCAAGGCCGTTCACAAGCCGAACCCTGTCTCGGGTAGTTATGAGGCGGCGGCGGCGCTAACGATGGAGTACACCAACTCCTATCCCTTCACCACCACGATCACACAAGTGGATGCGGGCTATCAGGTGATCAAAACCTACGACGGCATGGGGCGCGAGACGGAAACAAACGCGGGCGGCGTCGTAACGACAACCGCGTACCCCGATGCAAAAACAACCGTCCAAAGCCTGCCGGGCGGGGGCGTTGTTACCACCACGTTCAACCCAACCGCGCACACTGCCACCGTCCTCGCGGCGGATGGGACTAAAACCGTGACCACCGTCAACGGACTGACCACGACAACCTCGCAATACAATTCGAGTGGCGTAATTTTTGACAACCACACCACCACGACCACTACAGACGAGTGGGGACGGGTGACCAAGGTCACGCCTCCCACTGGACCTGAAATTGGCTACACCTACGATACACTTGGCCGCCTGCTGACAGCCACGCGCGGCGGAGTTGCCACCACCCTCACCTATGACAACGCCGGCCGCAAGTTGACCATGGCCGACCCCGACATGGGCTATTGGACCTACACCTACGACGCGCTCGGCAACCTGATACGACAGACGGACGCGCGCGGCCAACGGGTTTGCATGTATTACGATTCCTTGAACCGCCTCACTGGAAAACACTATCGTACGAATGACAGCTGCCCGGCATCCCCGACATACAATGTAAGCTACGTTTATGATGGAGGTACAAACGGTATTGGCCGCCGCACTTCCATGACCAGCGGAACTATCACCAATTCGTGGACCTACGATGCGCGCGGACGAGTTACCTCTGAAACGGCAATGGGCTTCACCACCAGCTACACCTATAACTCCGCGGACCTGCCCGTCTCGATGAAGTACCCCGATAATGAGATCGTGAATTACCACTATAATTCACGTATGTTATTGGATAGCATGTCCAGCCTTTCAGGAAATTACGCCTCTTCTATTCTGTACGACTCCGCAGGCAGAATCACTTCGCGCCTGCTCGGCAACGGACTCACCCAAACCTTCACCTACAACCCCTGGAGCACACAAGGCGGACGCCTGCAAAACATCACCACGGGCGCCCTGCAAAACCTGAGCTATACCTATGACGCGGCAGGCAACATCAAAACCATTTTCAGCAATGCGGACGGGATCCTCGGTAATGCGG
>CAKKRM010000030.1 GCA_919902735.1 Anaerolineales bacterium
TTTTTTGGCAAAGTCAGTTTTTAGCAAAGGTTTTGGCAAGTTCTCGGCTTTGGCGCTCTTCCAGTTCTATCTTGGTTTCAATGGCAAAGTCGGGCTTGTAAAAAATTGTGGCGCGTGTAAAATCAAGTCAATTAAAAGCGTGGTTCTGTTTTTAGGCGGCGAGTCTTCCAAAAGTCGGGCACACTAACAAAGCGTGCACCTGACGCTGGGGATTCTGCGCACATCCCAAGCAGTTTTCCACGCCTTGTCATTTTTCCAGTTGGACGGCTTCGCCGTCCCCGCCCCAGCGCAGGTAACGCAAACCGTTAGCCACCCCCTTGCATTTTCTCTGTACTTTTCCAACTCAAAATCAAGAAAATACGGCGTATTGACATAGCATATACAAGTTGCTATACTTGCCTTGATGAATGTCAAATACTCGCTTCACAATGTTGCCTTTGAATGGGATAGCCAAAAAGCGGCTGCAAATCTTCGCAAACATAAAGTTACGTTTGAGTTGGCTTGTGAATCATTTTTCGACCCGTTTATATGCTATCTCGATGATGAAATTGTTGGTAGTGAACTTCGAGAAAGAGTTGTTGGGTTGACCACCACTTGGTTATTGCTCTACATCGTTTACGTTATGCGTGACGACATTTTTCGTATCGTTTCCGCCCGATTGGTTACAAATGCAGAGAGAGAAATATATGAAAATCAATAAACTTGCCAAACGTTTACAAAAAGACCGCCCGATGACAATGGTTAGCATCCGCATCCCTGATGATGTCATTGATGATTTGAAACGTGTTGCGCCCATGCTCGGCTTTTCTGGTTATCAGGCTTTGATTAAGGCTTATGTTGGTCAAGGTTTGCGAACAGACCTTGAGCGCCTTGAAAGCGGCATAGAAATTTCAGTGTTAATTGAAAGTCTACGAAAGAAAGGCGTGAAAGATGAGATTATCTCATCCGCTATGGCAGAAGCCCAAAGTCCAGTGTCGGTCTCTTAAACCATAAAGGTGGCTAACAAAGCGTGCATCTGACGCTGGGGATTCTGCGCAAATCTCAGGCAGTTTCACACGCCTTATCATTTTTCTGGCTGGACGGCTTCGCCGTCCCCGCCCCAGCGCAGGTAACGCAAACCGTTAGAAGGCA
>CAKKRM010000031.1 GCA_919902735.1 Anaerolineales bacterium
GTTTCATATTCAATCATTCGCCTATCATAACGCTATTTCCGATAACGTCTAATAAGTCGAATTCGCCGCAGCCACCTTGCAATTTCATATACAGACGGTGTTCCATCATACAAGATAAGAAACTTCACATGTTACTGGAATCCCAAACCATAGCCATTGCCACAAGAATAAACAAAAGTGCGTAGTTGCTCTCTTTGATCTCCTGAACAGCTTGAAAAAAAGGCACCACAGTAAACGCAAACCTGCCTTGAAACATTAATTCCGAAACTTTCGCCCACAGATAATTGAAAACAAACAGAAGACCGATGCCTATGGGGGGAACGGAAAAAAACCTGTCAGCAAAATCCCGTATCGGCTTTTTAAACATTACAGCCAATGGAAGCGCCACGGTCAATGACATCCAGAAAAGATCAAAAAGAGTTTCAAACTTGAGTTTGAATTCAAACAAATCAATATTATGCACATTTAACTCTTCCTGGGCATTGATCTCAGCCAGCGCCACGGGGGTTTGCACATTAAAAATTCTTTGCCCCCAACTAATCTCCTCCCCTCCCCCGAAAAAGAAAAACAGCGCAAAGCCCAGCAATATCAGTTGCCGAATGCGAAAATACTCATCAGTGGAATGGCGCTTCCACATCCTTATAAAGCCATAAAAAAACACAAACGACGCCGCAAAAAAACCGAATGCACCCATATTTTCAAAGTATCGATCTTCGGCAAATAACATATCTGCCAGCGGGTCCTTGACCGCAATGGTCAAATACCCGATGAAAATATAGACCACAGCCGCAATATACATGGCTGGTCTTGAAAACACATTTTCCTTTTTCATTTCACCTCACATCAATCATCTCGAAGTTACAAAACCAACTCAAACAAGCCTTAGCGGCGAACCTTATTCCAAACATGCTTCTGTTTATTGGAGACAAAACTGAAGAATCCCTTCAGGGTTGCCAGATTGGAATTGACTAAAAAAACAGGCAAGTATAACAATTTACCCATTATTCCCTGTAGTTTAAAAATATTCCCGATTAAAGCCAGTGTATAAAAAACAGCCTGTGCAGTAAGAAGCAACTTGAAGGTCGAAGTTGAGGTTGCAGGGCTGTCTTCCAATTGCAGCAGTAAAATCAATAGGTTTGAAAAAAGCATAATCAACAAGGCGAACGGAACAAAAGCCCGAAAATACTTATGAGAGACAACCTGCCACACAAGGAGCGGGCGGCGAAAAGGAAGCAGCCTTCCCGACATGGCTATGGTTTGATATAAACCAGCATTCATGCGGGTGCGCCTTTCCACTTCATCTCCAGCAGTCAACGACACGTATTCAAATGAACGCGCACGGGGAGTATAAATCACCCGATACCCTCGGCGCAAAATATCAAGAATAATGTAATGGTCATCATTGATGATCTTTTCTTTGGGAGCTGCAAATACACTTCTGCGTATTGCCAGTATTTCTCCCACAGAACTTACACATGAATCAATCCTGGATTCACTGTTCTTAATTGCCGACTCGTATTTCCAGTACAACCCCTCCGCCGAACTCAAGTCGCGCCCATCCTCAATGATCAGTTTTGCGCCAGTGGTTGCGCCAACCTTAGGGTCAGAGAACGGCAAAATCAGTTCACGAATCGCACTCTTGTCATAGATATTATTCGCATCAGATAAAACGACAATCTCGCCGCGCACAAATTCCATGGCACGGATAATGGCGGCCATTTTCCCGTTCCTATCAGCAATATAGCCAAGTTCAACTCCCTTGCTGGCATACGACGTGACAATTTCCGGTGTTCCATCAGACGAGCCATCCGCAGCAACCAGGATTTGAAGCTTGTCGCGAGGGTAATCCAACTGGAGGGTGTTCTCCAATTTTTCAGCAATATATTTTTCTTCATTGTATGCTGGTATCAACACAGTGATTTGAGGGGAAGTCTCAAAAAACTCCTCCCGTTTTCGCCAGGCTTTCGCCAGCAGAGCAATCAACAGTGGATACCCAATATATGTATACAAAATAAGAAAAGCGGAAAACCAAAATAAAATCAAAAGCAGGAACATAATCGTCTCTTTAAATCTTAATTATTTACAAGCCTTGATGTAAGACTCGGCGGTAGCCTGAGCCTGTTTCAAGAGGGAAAAATTCGCCTCGACCCGCGCCCTGGCCTGTTGACCGAGTCTGGAAGCGAGATCATCATCCCCGGCAACTCGCAAGATGGCCTGGGCTAATGCCGCAGAGTCACCTGCCTCAACCAACAAGGCATGTTCTTCATTCAGAACCAGTTCGGGGATGCCCCCAACATTTGAAGCGATGATCGGCTTGGCCATGGCAGCCGCCTCCAACAAAGCCACAGGGGTCCCTTCGGTTCGGGAAGGCATTACATAAATATCACATGCTTTTAAAGTGGAGAGTAATTCGTCATGCTCCAGATGGCCGGACAAAAAGATGCGTTTATCTAATCCTGCTCTCGCAATTTGTCTGGTTAATTCGCCTTGAAGCTCCCCTTCGCCCGCAATCAAGCAGCATACGTTGCCGTTCTTTTGGGAAGCCATCGCAATGGCATTTATCAGGGTATCGTGCGCCTTTGCCCATGCCAGCCGTCCGGCCGCAAGGCAAATTATGGCGTCATCCGGCAGGCCGTATTTTTGTAACAATCGTTTCCTGTCACCTTCGATTGCCGAAAGATCAAGGTCAATCGCGTTATAGATCAAATCAACCCTGTCTTCAGGGATTTTCGCGCGGATCATGGCATTTTGAATTTCACGCGAAACAACAATGTACCTGGACAAGGCAAAATTGGTAAAAAATTCGATGGCGGAATAAACAAGCCAGCGCGCGCTATATTTTGGGTGTTCGTTCATATACCAGCTATTCAAAGTGGAGATTAGCGCAGTGCGGGTAAAAAAAGCCGCAAAACTCCCCCACAGCTTAGACTGGGGGTTCTGCGTATCCACCACCTTGTAACCGCATTTCTTAATAATCCTGCTCAAACGAAACGGAATGCGCGGATCGAATTTATTCCCGGCCACGCGGTGAACTGTGTAGCCAGCCCGCTCCAATTCTGCGGCAATAACACTTCCTTCAAGGGTGGCCAGGCTAATAGCGCTGGCTGAAAAATTCTTCATCAAAGCAAGTACCCTTGCGTTTGCCCCCCCAAAATTTGCGGATATATCGACAATAAGGGCCTTGGGGATTTGGAGGTCTTCTTTTTTTAGTTTGTAAGCATTTAAAGGTTTTTCATCCACTATGTTACACCACGAGGTTTGAATACTGTCCACAAGGTCAGGTATAAAATATAAATATCCAACAGGATGGAGGCGCGCTCGATGTAGGCAATATCCATACGGGTGCGTTCATTCATATTGACAGAGCCGCGGGCTGTTACCTGCCAAAGGCCTGTTACGCCGGGTAAAATGTCGAGGCGTTGAGTCTGCCAAAGATTGTAGGTATCAGGCCCAAAGTCGGTTGGACGCGGTCCGACCAAACTCATATCCCCTTTGATGATATTAAAAATCTGGGGCAGTTCATCCAGGCTGGTCTTCCGTAAAATTTTTCCAATTGGAATCACTCTTGGATCGTTGGTGATTTTAAAATCAGGCCATTCGAGTTCATTTAAATGCCTGTATGTTTCCTTTAATGCTTCGGCGTTCGGCACCATGGTGCGAAATTTATAGAACAAAAACAATTTTCCGCCGCGCCCGGCCCGTTTATTTGTGTAAATAATCGGAGCGCCTGGGGAACTGATGAATATTGTCAGGGCGATCAAAGCCAGCACTAGTATCCAAAATGGGGAGGCAAGAAAAACAATGGTCAAATCCATAATTCTTTTAATGCGAAAATAATTCTCCCCAACAAACAACCGTTTGTTGGGGTCAAATTTTCTCACCCATTGATAGTCTGCAATGTCAACCATATTTAATAACACCTCTTTGCGGTTTGACGGGTAAATTAAATTATTTTAAGCGTTGCTGCGAGTTTCGAGAGCGCCGTGTGTTTCTCCGGCTTTTGGGAGAATGAGTTTGGATACGGCAACGTCTATAAGGTCTTCAAAATTAAGCGCATCGTCCGGAAATGAGGCGGCACCCCACAAGATTTGTACGCCTGTCCGGTTTTTGATTGCATCGACAACTCTTGTCGCAAGAATCAATGAGTTTTGGTAATCTGTCTCTGGGCAAAGAAGCATAAAGCGGTTGCTACGATCACGAAAGACCATATCCGTCTGGCGCATATGCTCGTCGATGACCTGCCCGATACGCGCAAACGAGAACCTGTTCCACAAATCCTGTTGGACACTGGAAATTAATCGTTCAAAACTTACGTGGTCTGAAAGGTCGGCCTGCAAAACGAGCAGACTCAACGGGCGATGGTAACGCCGGCTGCGGGTTATTTCGAGTTTTATCTGGATTGAGGCTTCCTGAATGTTTTGGGTGCGATGCGGGAATGCGCTCAGGGCCATGGCATCCATGACTGACTCTGCATGACTGATGCCATACGCCAGTTGATATGCCAGCCAAACGCCAACGACCACCAGGATAAATTCCAAAAGAATTATTGGAAATGAGCTGTTTGGCGAGGAAACGGTCCGATCCAAGAGTTGAAGAAGAACAAGGTAGATGCCGCCCCAAAAAGTGATTGGTATCAACGCATTAACCCGTGATGTGAACGGGAAAAATATTGTGCCCGGTATGGCAATTATGACCAAAAAATAAAAATATTTGGCAAAATCTATTATGGGCGAGTCTGAATAATCAAACTGCGCCAACATGAAAATTATCGCGAGGTAAAAGGATACCCAAAATACAGATTGTTTTAATGAAGACATTAGAATTCCAAAGTAGTAATAAAGTAAAAAAACAATTCAATCAAACCTTCATGATTATACAACATGCCGCACAAAAATGGCGTTTTATTTTGCACATTGCATATCCGTAGCGCCTACGCTGTCTTGCTGTTTCAACGTAAATGCGTTCCACTGGCTTGCCCAGGGAAAGTTTCAGTCACCAGGGTGTAAGAGAGGAACGGCAAAAAGCATCAGGATGACGAGGAAAAACGATGACCACGAAGGAATTTTCATTCACGCTCCAACCTCAGGCCATTACAGTTTACGGCACATCCTGGTGCCCCGATTGCCAACGAGCAAAGAAGTTTTTTGCCGAACACCGCATTCCATATGAAAATGTGGATATTGACAGCGTTTCGGGGGGAATCGCGTTCGTGGAAAGCGTCAATAAAGGGATGCGCATGATTCCTACCATCATATTTCCCGATGGCGGCATTTTAGTTGAACCCTCCAATTCACAGCTGGCTGAAAAACTTGGGCTCCAAACCAAGGCGCAACGCGAGTACTACGATGTCATCATTATCGGCGGCGGGCCTGCCGGTTTAACCGCATCGTTCTATCTTGCTCGTGAAGGGCTGGATGCACTCGTCATTGAAAAAGCCGGGTTGGGAGGCCAGGCGGGAATCACCCAGGTTTTGGATAACTTCCCCGGTTTCGATGAAGGGATTTCAGGGGCCGAATTTTCAGATCGATTAAGCAGGCAGGCTCGAAAATTCGGTGTGGAAATCCTCCAAGCCCAGGAGGTAACAGAAATCAAACAAGATGGCGAATATCATATCGTTCACACGAGTTCAGGGGATCATTACCATAGCAAGGCTGTCTTATTGGCCACAGGAGCAAGGTATCGCCGTCTTGGAGTTCCCGGAGAAGACGAACTGATCGGCATCAATGTTCATTTCTGCGCCACCTGTGACGGCGCGTTCTACAAGGAAAAAAAGGTGCTGGTTGTCGGGGGCGGCAACAGTGGCTTTGAAGAAGGGCTGTTTCTTACAAAATTTGCGTCCCAGGTTGACATCCTGGTCAATTCACAAGAACCGAAAGCCAGCAGGATATTGCAGGACAAAGTTGCTGAAAAGGAAACGATGAACGTTCTGCTTAACCAAAAAATCATCGAATTAAAAGGCACGAACAAGCTCGACTCTCTGCTTGTGGAGGATAGAACAACCGGCGAAACCAGGGAATTGAAATATGACGGTATTTTCGTTTTCATCGGGTTGACGCCAAACAACGACTTGATAAAATATAAAATTGAACTGGACGCCGCCGGCTTTCTAAAGACCAATCACTTAATGACAAGCATCCCAGGGATCTTTGCCGCGGGAGATGTGCGCGCCGGCGCAACCAGGCAGGCCGCATCCGCCGCAGGAGAGGGCGCATCCGCTGCGCTTGCCATTCGTGAATACCTTAAGGCCGCCGACGGATAAAGCAACCCTGCAATGCAAAATAACACACTATTAGGAGAATCCCCTTGAACGACCTGTATAACATGAATCCATCGCAAATCGTAATGTACACAACTGAACATTGTTCGGATTGCCACCGGGCAAAAGCCTTCTTTGAAGCCAACAACATTGAATACCTCCGCGTTGGACTGGAGGGCAACGAAGAAGCAACTGAATTTGTAACGACCGTAAACAAAGGAAAACGAAGCGTTCCAACCATTATATTCCCAGGCGGAGCGATTCTTGTGGAGCCAAGCTGGGATGAGTTGAGAGTTGCCACAGAAAGTAAAGACACCGCGGTATAAACCTGAAATAAAGTGACAGTCACCTGTGAGTACGTTGCCCGGCTTCACGCCGGGTATTTGATTCCTTGGCCAGTCTTCTCTTTCCAATAATTCACAGGTGTATAATGGAAAAATGAAAAGAATCGTGATTTTTCTATTAATAGCCGCATCGCTTACTTCATGTGAACTCTGGGGAGTTGCCCCGCAACCGTTCCCGGTTTGGACGGCAATTCCCACCCAAACTCCGGGGATTATCACACCCACCCCGTTCATCATTCCTCCCCCGATTTTCGTGAACACGAACACCCCCGCTTCAAATGTGACCGTGATATCGCCCGTCACCCCTGAAAATACGATTACCCCCTCACCCAACCCCACATTCACCCCCCTCCAGCCAACTGAAACTTTTACCTCTGCCCCAGCACAATCTGTAACCCTGAATATACTAGGCTGCAACACCAGCATCGACATCACCCACGGCATGGGCGAAGTGACCAATGCTTTTGTGATCATAAAAAACACTGGCGCCGTTGACCTGCCCAACACCTGCGCCCTCCTCCGCGCCATAGACGAAGACCGTGACCATCCCGATAAAAAGGTGTGCGTCACGAACCTCCCCGCCCAGCGCCAGGTAAACCTGAAATTAACCGTAGACTCTCATTACAACGTGGATACGATCATTCAAGTTGACGTCTTATCCAATGAAATCACCCTGCTTCGGCTGGACAAACAATCCTGCCGAGATATTGGCCTTTTCGGCGGCGCTCCATCAGACCTGGGAGAAATCAAACCAATCACACCCTAAATATCTTCCAGCCTTTTGAAGGTTACAAGCCCAAATTCATATCTTTTCCTTTATAATAAAAATATGGCACTCCCACAACCCGAACAACAAACCCCGCCCGCTCCACAGCCAACGCCCGAACAACTTGCTGAGTTGCGCGAACAGGAACGCCGCCAGAAAACGCTTGTTGCGAGCGTCATTGCAGGCATTGTTTTGATCGCCGCCCTGCTCGGCGTGGCAATATTTTTCCTCATGCAGCCCACAGCCCCAACCGACAAGATTCGCGACGTGTTCATTATCGTTGTCGCGCTTGAGTCACTGGTTATCGGAGTTGCGTTAATCGTTCTCATCGTCCAGCTCGCCAGCCTGATCAACCTGCTGCAAAACGAAGTGCGCCCCATCCTGCAAGCCACCAGCGAAACCGTCAACACCCTGCGCGGCACCGTGGAATTTTTAGGCGAAGAAGTGATCGAGCCCGTCATGAAACTGAGCGGCTATCTGGCCGGCCTAAAGCGTATGTTAGAATTATTAGGCATCAAGCCCAAGTAAACAAAGACCCTAAAGATCCTCAAGACCTTTAGGGTCTCCCATATAAAATAAAAAGGAGAAATACCATGTCTGACCGTGATGAATTTGGAGCTTTTCTTGTCGGATTTGTTGTCGGCGGCCTTACTGGCGCCGTCGTAGCCTTGCTCTTTGCCCCTCAATCTGGAGAAGAAACCCGCGCATTGATCAAGGATAAATCAATCGAACTGCGTGACCGCGCCTCACAATCCGCTGAAGAAATGCTGGCCCGCGCAGAATCAGCCGCATCTGAAGCCCGCGCCCGTGCCGAGGAACTCACCAAAGAAGCCCGCCAGCGTGCCACAGAATTGGCAAACGAAGTTCGTGAACGCGGCAAAAGCGCGCTCGAAGCTGTACGCAAAACCAAAAAAGACGGCGGCGAAGCCACCCCCGCATAGTCAAAAAGCACAAATGGCAAGGGTTTGACTTCACCGTCAAACCCTTGTTTAATTTATGAAACTCTTCCAGCGCTTCATGCGCTTTTTCTACCACCTGCTCTACCACCCCTTCGCATTCACCTACGATCTCGTTGCCGCCGCCGTTTCGTTTGGAAAATGGAAAGACTGGGTCTTTTGCATTCTCCCATTCATCAACGGGACTCGCATCCTCGAACTTGGACACGGCCCCGGGCATTTGCAACGCCTCCTTCTTGACCGTGGGCTGGTCGCTGTTGCGATAGACGAATCCACCCAAATGGCCACTCTCGCAAAGCGCCGCCTCGGCCCCTCCCACCAACTCACCCGCGCACTCGCTCAAGCCCTGCCCTTTCAAAGCGAAGCGTTCGACACCCTCGTTGCCACATTTCCATCGGAATATATTTTCGACCTTCACACTTTTTCAGAGGCGCACCGTGTCCTTCGTAACAGAGGCAGGTTCATCGTCCTGCTTGCGGCGTGGCCGAAAAACCCTTTTCTCGCGTGGCTCTTCAAAGTCACGGGTGAAAGCCCGTCTGAAGCCGAAGAGTCCATAAAATCAAAAACAAAAGAACGGCTGGCAGATACGGAATTCAACCTGGAAGTTGAAATAGTTGAAGTAAAATCAAGTAAGTTATTGATTGTCGTCGCAACAAAGAAATGAAAGGAAATTCAAATGCTAAAAAAATTACGTGAACCCGTCAACAGCCTCACCCATTGGGCCGGCGCGATCCTGGGTCTTGCAGGGATGATCGCCCTGCTCATCGTCGGTTGGGGCGCCCCCGCCAAAGTTATCTCATTCGTCATTTACGGCTTGAGCCTGATCTTTTTATTTTCAGCCAGCGCCACCTATCACATGGTACGCGCAAAGGACAAGGTTTTGGAAATCTTCCGCAAAATTGACCACGCGGCAATTTTTGTTTTGATCGCAGGTACATACACCCCGTTCTGCGTGAATGCCTTCACCGGCTTCTGGAAGTGGGGCATGTTGAGCATCATCTGGTCGCTGGCAATCATCGGCATCATCGTCAAAATATTCTACATCCGCGCGCCGCGCTGGTTGAATGCGGGCATCTACGTTTTCATGGGCTGGCTGTGCGTCACCGCCAGCGGACAGTTGCTCGCGGCGCTCCCAACCTGGGTATTCGTCTGGCTGATGATTGGCGGCGTGGTTTATACATTGGGCGCGGTGGTTTATTCCACAAAGATTTTCAACTTCAAGCCTGGCGTATTTGGCTTTCACGAAGTCTGGCACATCTTCGTTTTGGTTGCCGCGGCGGCGCACTTTGTAGCCGTGATGGGCGTGGCGTTGTAGCGGCTTACCCAGCCCACGCCTGTAGAGTTGGATTCCTGCCCAGAACATTCAACTCACCTTACGCACCGCCCATGATTCCCTCCCGAAGGACATCGGGACGATGTGAGCGGAGCGAAGGGTCTCTAAGATAGTCGTAGAGACCCTTCGCTATCGCTCAGGGCGACATGACCCTAAAACACGCACTACTGCGTAAGGTAAGCATTTAACGCACACAAATTTGCGTCAACTATTCAAAAATTAGCGGGAATTTGCGAAATTCGCGGCTAAAGATTTTGAACTGCATAAGCCCTATAAATCAGCGTTCATCTGCGTCCCATTAAAGCGCTGTGGCTTATTACCGACAAAGTTTAATCAATTCTAAAATCAGGGAGAGTACACTCATGTTTTTCGGATTTGACCTCAAAGAAATCTTCATGTTCCCCTTCAAAGATGCGGAAGCCCGCAAGCGCCTGCTGGTCGGCGGACTGGTTTCGATTGCCGCATTTTTCATCCCCATCCTTCCCTATCTCGTATTATTCGGCTATGCCGTCATCATCGCAAGGCAGGTGTTGAGAGGCGAATCGCCGCGCATGGTCCCCTGGGAAGATTGGAGCGGAATGCTCAAAGACGGCGCCAAATTATTTGGCATTCGCATGATCTTCTCCATCCCCATCCTGATCCTTGCCATGCCGCTATTTGCCGCCAGCTTTGCCATGCCCTTCATCGCTGAAAACATGGACAGCGGCAGCGCGGACTCACTCATCATGGTAATGAGCATCGTCATGCTGGGAACCTTCTGCATCCTCATCCCCATCTCTTTGCCGCTGGCAGTACTCATCCCTGCCGCCGAAATGCACATGATAGACAACAACGATTTTGCCGCTGGCTTTCGCTTCAAAGAATGGTGGAAAATTTTCCGCGCCAATCTGGGCGGCTTTATCGCCGCATTCGGCATTTACTATATCGTTTCCATGGCGCTCGTCATCGTGATGCAAATCCTTGCGGCCACGCTCATCTTTGCCTGCCTCATGTTCGTTCTCATCCCTGCCATGACGATCTACCTCACCCTCGTCATGTACGTCACCATCGCCATCGCTTATCGAGACGGCAAGCTAAAACTGGCTCAAAGCGAACCCACCCCACAAACAACATAAACCATGCGCCCACTTGAAATCACTTTATCGGTATTGCTCACAATTTATTTGATCTGGCCGCACCCGCGCCCGTTTGCCGTTCGGCTTTTCCCCGCGCTGGCGTTGATCCTGGCGCTTGCCCACTTTGGCTTGGAAGGCTATCGCTGGCAGATGATTCCGCTCTACGTGCTGACTCCCCTGCTCACGATCAGCAGTTTGATGAAGATCACTGGCCCAAGCGATTGGAAACCTCTCGCCTCCTACCTGATCCTCATCCTGCTTGCGCTTTCAATAGCAGTTCCCATCCTTTTGCCTGTTCCTAAAATCCCCACCCCCAGCGGACCTTTCCAGATCGGCACATCCATTTACGAATTGAACGATACCTCCCGCCAGGAACTTTATTCTGGCAGGGATGAAACGCGCCGATTCATGATTCAGGTTTGGTATCCTGCCGAGGTGAAGGATGGCGATGTTCGCGCCCCGTGGATGGCCAATGCCGAAATCTTCGCTCCTGCGATTGCAGGGTTTCTTGAAATGCCCTCCTACTTTCTCGATCATCTTGCCCTTGCAGATAGCCCTGCCTATCTTGAAGTTCCCCCGGCAGAGACGGACAAACCATATCCTGTCATCCTCTTCTCGCATGGCTGGCAGGGATTCAACGCGCAAAACACAGAGCAGGCCGTGGAGTTGGCGAGTCGCGGGTATGTTGTGATCGGAATCCAGCACACCTACGGCGCAGTCCTCACCGTTTTTCCTGATGGGACGGTTGCGCCAAACAACCCGAAGGCCCTGCCCGAAAACGCAGATGACCCCAACTATGAAGTTGTGGCTCGCAAGCTGGTGGATCAATGGGCTGGGGATATGTCCTTCGCGCTGAATCAATTGTCAGATTGGGACAAAGAAGCGGGCAATCCTTTCTTCCAAAAATTGGATTTGGAACGCGTCGGGGTCTACGGCCATTCCACGGGCGGCGGCGCGGCCATCCAATTCTGCGGCACGGATTCACGCTGCAAAGCCGTGCTCGGCATGGACCCGTTCATGCGGCCTGTCTCTGCCGAAGTCATTGAAAATGGAGTTTCACAGCCAGCCTTCTTTATGTTCAGCCAGGGTTGGGCCGATATCACCGACAGCAAAAACAACGGGCTCTTTGATCAGTTTTATCCAAATGTTTCAAACGGCAAAGGCGCCATCGTCATCGCTGGGACGAGGCATTACGATTTCAGCGACCTGCCCCTGCTTTCACCGATTGCGCCTCAGCTTGGGTTGAAAGGCCCGCTAAACGGACAGAGGGTAACGGAGATCGTAGATTCATACCTGCTTGATTTTTTTGAAATGGAGTTAAATAATAAACCGTCGCATCTGTTCGACGGAAGCTTCAAAACTTTTCAAGAAGTGAAGGTGCGAAAATGAAGAATCAAAATAAACGCAAAGTATCGAGTGTGTTCCTGATTTTGGGAATGGCTTTTCTTGCAATCGGAATCTCGACAGACAACACCGCCTTTAGCTGGATTGCAATTGCCTTTGTGCTGGTTTCGCTCATCTCGGGTGGAAGATGGCTGAGGCCGAGAAAAATGTAACCTCTCGAAAGAGCGGCTTTTTTATGATTTGGGTGTGTTTCATTTCAGTTGAAACAACCGTCCCGAAGGTTTAAAAAACGGCCAAATTCTTCGAGAAAACCTTCGGGACGTTTCATCCTAAGAGCGGCTTTTTATTATGGTTTCTTCCGTGAACTTCAGTCTAATCCGCGCTCTCCGTATCTCAAAAAAGAGTTAAGAAACAATCTCTTACAGGTTGATCAACTTTATAAAGGAGAAAATAATGGACACAAAACCCGCTTTGGATTTAAAACTTGTTGAGGAATTTGTCGGCGTTTCGCACGGAAATTTTGATCGCGTGAAAGAATTGCTGACGCAGGAACCCGCGCTGGTCAACGCCACATGGGATTGGGGCGGCGGTGATTTTGAAACCGCGCTCGGCGCGGCAGCCCACATGGGCAATAAAGCCATCGCCAATTATTTGCTGGAAAATGGCGCGCGTATCGACGTTTTTGCCGCCGCCATGCTTGGCAAGCTGGAGATCGTCAAGGCCGCGTTATCGGCGTATCCTGAAGCGCTCGACACCCCTGGCCCGCATGGAATTCCATTAATCATCCACGCCGAAGCAGGCGGCGAGGAAGCGAAAGCGGTTGTGGAATTTCTCAAATCGTTGTAATTCAACTTAAAAACTCACCTTACGCGAAACGTCCCGAAGGTTCTCGTAAATCAAGCTGGTTTGTAGCCCAAACCTTCGGGACGGTGCGTAACATCAGTTAAAAACTCACTTTACGCAAGGATGAACTCCCTGCCGAAAATTTTAACGCCAAGCCGCAAAGACGCGAAGTTTTGTTTC
>CAKKRM010000032.1 GCA_919902735.1 Anaerolineales bacterium
AGCGGAATTATACCCATTTGACGTAAAACTTTCAGACTATAATTATCTTATATGAAAAAGAGTCTTCCATCGAAGTCACTGCAAACATTTTTATCCCAGATCGTTGATTATGCGGGTCTTTATCCGCCTGCGAGTTTGCCGTTGGATGAGGCGTTCGCTAATTTTGTGAGATACCAAAGCGATGCCGAGGCATGGATGCTTTCAAGGTTTATTGTCCCTGCAAAAAGGCTGGCAGAATTATCACAGCTTGCCGAACAAACTTTTCCCCGCGAAGGGACTCTGGCTTTCTCGATTTTGGGGCACGGCGGGAAGGATGCCGGGGATTTCCTTGAAAATCTAAAACAGGATATTGCCGATATTCATGCTTTCCGTGAATTGCATGGCGCGGGCGTTCTCATGGATATGTTTGAAGTTGCGTTGCCGTCAACCGAATTGACTGACTTATCCCGTACTCATGAATTGGTAAAAAAAACGGCAGACGTTCTTAATAAGAACGGTTTGACGGTTTTCTTTGAAGCGCCATTTGCCGAGGGCTGGCAGGAGCGCTCCGAAAACCTAATTCGCGCATTGCGAAAAATAAAAGATAAGCACGTTGGTTTCAAACTGCGCACGGGTGGTGTGACTGCGAATGCGTTTCCGTCCACACAACAGGTTGCCTGGGCAATCGCTGTCACGCGCAATGCGGGCATTCCGATCAAAGCCACGGCGGGGTTGCATCATCCAGTGCGGCATTACAATGACAGCGTAAAAACAAAGATGCACGGCTTCCTCAATGTGTTTGGCGCGGGCGTGTTGGCTATGGCGCATAACCTAGCCATCGAGCAAATTCAATCCATTCTTGAAGAGGAAGACCCCGCCAGTTTTATATTCGATGAAACAGGTTTTTCGTGGAAAAACCTGCGTATAGTCACTTCGGAGATTGCACAGGTCCGCCATCAAATCGTTTCCTTTGGCAGTTGTAGTTTTGACGAGCCGCGTGAAGATTTGCGATTGCTAGGTTTGTTGTAGGGCGGATTTGCAATCCGCCGAATTTTCAAATAAATGTCAGGCTAAAAGCCTAACCTATTTTTCAATGAGATAAAAATATGCCTCTCAAATCATTTATCGAAGTACATCCAGAGTCAGACTTTTCAATTCAGAACCTGCCGTATGGCGTGTTCTCGACGAAAGTGAATCCAAACCCACGGGTGGGAACTCGTATTGGCGATGTTGTAATTGATCTTGCTCTTCTTGATGAAGAAAACTTATTTGGAAAGCGCCATGTTTTTTTTGCTGATTCAACGCTGAATCGTTTCATGTCTGCGGGGCGGGGGACGTGGCGGGAAATTCGTCAGCGGGTGACTGGCTTGTTGAGCAGTGACAACTCTCCATTAAAGAATGAGGCGATGCAGTCGCGTGTGTTTGTTCCAGCCGAAGAAATCCAAATGCATTTGCCCGTTGCCATCGGCGATTACACGGATTTTTACGCCTCGCGCGAACATGCCACGAATGTCGGCATTATGTTTCGCGGAAAGGAAAATGCGCTCCTGCCCAATTGGCTGCATCTGCCTGTTGGTTATCACGGGCGCGCGAGTTCGGTTGTCATTTCGGGCACAGACGTTCATCGTCCGCGCGGGCAGGTGGCTTTGCATGGAGCGCCTGAATTCGTTGCTTCGCGCTCTCTCGATTTTGAATTGGAGATAGGATTTTTTATCGGCGCTGGAAATAATTTAGGCGAACCGATCTCGATTGAAAATGCACGCGAACATATTTTTGGCATGGCGCTGCTCAATGATTGGAGCGCGCGTGATATTCAGGCCTGGGAGTATCAGCCGCTGGGGCCGTTCCTCGCGAAAAATTTTGCGACTTCGATCTCGCCCTGGGTGGTGACGATGGATGCGCTCGGACCCTTCCGCGTGGATGGACCGAAACAAGACCCCGCGCCTCTCTCTTACCTGACAACTGATTCAGCAAATGGATATGACATCAAGCTGGAAGTGACTCTGCAAAGCGCAGCCATGGACGCGGCGCAAACCATCAGCCGCTCGAATATGAAATATTTATACTGGAGCATTGTTCAGATGCTTGCACATCACACCGTCACTGGCTGTAACATGCGCGTCGGTGATTTGTGCGGCACAGGCACGATCAGCGGCCCAACGGAAGACAGCTACGGCTCGATGCTTGAACTCACTTGGCGCGGCGAAAAACCGATTGCATTGCCCAATGGTGAAACGCGAAAGTTTTTACAGGACGGCGACACCGTGACGATGAAAGGCTATTGTCAGGGAGATGGCTATCGCATTGGGTTTGGCGAAGTGACGGGGAAGATTCTGCCTGCGCTGGCAGACCGCGGACGATAGACCGCAGGAACATCCCGAAGGTTTTCTTGAGAAACTTTGACCATTCTTTAAACCTTCGGGACGGTGGTTTCAACTCAAATGAAACACGCCCAAACTATTTTATGGAAGAAAGCGTTTTGAGAAAAGCAACGATTTGAGTGAGTTGCGCCTCGCTCAAATGCAGCAACTCCAACTCCGTGTGACCCATCGGTGCGGCGGGCGCTTCGTTGTAGTGGCTGAGAACACCTTCCAATGTGGTGAACTGACCCGCGTGCATGTACGGCGCGCGCTGTGCCACATCACGCAATGATGGCGGCTTGTAGGCGCGTTCCAGCGCTTCGCCTTCGGTGAGCATAAATTTCAACCCGCTGCAATCTTCGGGAGCGGCGTCGCTGTAAACGCTCAGGCAGTTGAATTCATCCGCCAAAACCTGTTGAGCGCCGAGCGCGCGGCCCGTATCCTCTGGCAGGTTTTCAATGGCAGGCACGCCTGTGTTGTGAAAGTCGTTATCCGTGAACAGCGCGCCATTATGACAACGCGTGCAGTTCGCCTCACCGATAAATAATTTCAAGCCCGCAATTTCATCGTCGCTCAAAATCGTTTCGGCGGCTGCGCTATCGTTTGCCAAAATTGATTTCACATATTGGTCGAAGCGTGACTCGCCAGGCATGATCGTGCGCTCGTACGCCGCAATCGTCTTGCCCATGTTGACGTACACCCGCGTCACGGCTTCGCGGTCTTCGGCGGTCATCGCCTCCCAATTTGCCGCCGCCGCTTCATCGCTCACAGGCGCGGCAGGTTCAGGAAAGCGGCTTGCATCCGAAAAATCGGGCAATGCGCCAAAAACGGCTTCGTATTCATCCTTGTAAAAAGCCCCGATCAATTTGACATACTGCGTGCGCGTGCCGCCATGTTCCACCGCGCTTTCCAGCGGCCCCAACGCCTGCGCCCATTGACTATCCTTGCGCCCGTCCCAGAAAAACCACGGGCTGTACGCCGTCCCTGCAATCGGCATGGCGCGGCGGTTGGTTGTGCCCACGCCTTGCGCACGCGGCAGGCCATCTTGAAAATCTTTTTCTGCAACATGGCAGGTGGCGCAGGCAACTTTGCCGTTTGAACTGAAACGGGTATCTGCGAATAATTTTTCACCCAGCGCAATCGCAAGTTCATCATCCGCATATTGATTGGATGGATCAGGCTCCAGCGCAGGCAGGCTGCCGATCCAGAGCGATTGCAAAATTTCGACTTCCGCATCCGTCCACGCTGTGGGCTGGGCGCCGCACCCGAACAGAATCCCCGCTGAAAGGGTGAGCAAAATGCCTGTGAGAATGAAATATCGTTTCGTCATAGTTGTCGTAAGTCGGATTGCCAATCCGACTTACCCTCCCACGATCAAATTAAACGTGACATTATCCTCTGTCCCATCCGCCGTGATGTTGAACTTCACTTCCCACCAGCCGCCCATTTGGAATTTCAAGCCTTCCACGAGATAATCGCCGTTGCCCAAATCCTGGGTCACTTGCGGGGCCGTAGGCAGGCCGTGACCATGCTCAGGCATCCCGCCATCCACAAAGATGGTTGCGCGTTCCACAGGCTGTCCATCCGCGGTTTCAACATGCAAAACCCACGAGTGCATCGAACCGATGGTGATTGGGTCAAGCTCACTTTTGAAAGATACGTTGAACGTACCGTTATTGGTCAGGCGTTCGGCGCTGGTGTCGAGATCATTGCTGACGACGGAGTTCGAGTTCCCATGCATATATCGAGACATGATCGGGTGCATAAAGCGCGGCCCGAAGACAGGCATCAGCAGGATAAACCCGACAACGAGCGCGATGACCGTAACGACAGTGGTAATGACAATGGTTTTAGTTTGAGAATTCATAAAGTACCTTCCTTTGGTTGAATATTTTTAAACAGGTTCGCATGTTACCCGCCCCCAAAATCAGTGTCAATTCGATTTCGCGTTTCTTTACGGAATCTTTATAATGACTTCACCTGTTGTTTATGACTTTTGAATAACATGATATCGGAGCGCGGACTTTTGCAGTTTTACAATTAAACAGAGCAATAAAAACCTTAACACGAAGTACGCGAAAAAACGAAAAACGCAAAAAGGTTTTGAATGATTCGCGCAAATTCGCCCAATTCGCGGCTTTCGCGTTAAAAAGACGGAATCGGGATTGCTCGATTAATTTATTAACTCACCTTACGCAGTCCGCTCTGCAGGGTGGGATACTTGCCCAAAACATCTAACGCAAAGACGCGAAGGCCCAAAGGGAAATAAAACTTCGCGTCTTTGCGGCTTGGCGTTAAAATTTTCGGCAAAGAGTTCTTCCGTGCGTAAGGTCAGTTATTAATGCGCAACAGTCCGCATTCCAATAAGGGCAATTAACCACTTAAAAGGTAAAATCTTTCCATGACAAAAATTCTCGTGATAGACGATGAACCATCCATTGTGAATCTTGTGCAGGCCTATCTCAAGCCCGAAGGTTACGAAGTCTTCACCGCTACCGATGGCCCTTCAGGGCTTAAAGCCGCCCGCGCCTTCAAGCCAGATTTAGTGATCCTTGATGTCATGCTCCCCGGCATGGACGGGCTGGAACTGCTCTCGAAATTACGCCGCGAATCTGAAGTGTACGTCATCATGCTCACGGCTCGCACCGAGGAAACTGATAAGATCGTGGGGCTATCCGTCGGCGCGGATGATTATGTGACCAAGCCATTCAGTCCGCGTGAGTTGGTGGCGCGAGTCAAAGCGGCGTTGAGGCGTCAGCAAATAGGAGCAGGCCCGGGCGGGGAGGGAGGCGTGCTGGCCTTTCAGCATGTGCGGATCGATATCGGCGCGCGTCAAGTGACGGTGGACGATCAGTCCATCGAGTTGACCGCCAGTGAATTCGATCTCCTGCGTGCGCTGGCTGAAAATCGCGGACGGGTTTTATCGCGCGAGCAATTGCTGGAAAAAGTTTGGGGCGGGCAGTATTTTGGCGAGATGCGTGTGGTGGATGTTCACTTGGGGCATGTGCGCACGAAACTGGGCGATCCAAATTTAATTGCCACCGTGCGCGGCGTGGGCTATCGTTTCGATGATGAGGCAGTATGAAATATTTCAAATCGCATTTGGGCATTAAACTTTTTGCATCCTATTTTTTGGTCATCATTATCGGCATGGCGGTGATTTGGGGAACGACAGTTTTCACAACCCCGCGCGCATTCGAACGGCATTTGTCATTTATGGAGCAAAGATTGGGCGCAGGAAACGGAATGATGATGGGGCAGGGTGGCGGTATGATGTCTGATTTTTACCTAAACTTTCAGGCGTCCTTCAACGAGTCGTTGATCATTGCCGTGATCGCGGCTTCACTGGTTGCATTGATCGCGAGTTTTATGTTGAGCAGGAGCGTGATCGCCCCCGTGCGTGTGATGATGAACGCCAGCCAGAGAATTTCAGAAGGCCATTATGACGAGCGTGTGCAATCACAAGGCACGGATGAGTTGAGTCTGCTTGCAATAAGTTTCAACCAAATGGCTGAGCAATTGGAGCAGGTTGAAATAATGCGCCGTCAATTGATCGGCGATGTGGCGCACGAACTGCGCACGCCGCTCACCGCCATCAAAGGTTCCGCCGAGGGGTTGATGGATGGCGTACTGCCTGCCAGCGACGAAACTTATCAGCAAATTCATAATGAGGCTGAACGTCTCAATAAATTGGTGAGCGACCTGCAAGAACTCAGCCGCGTGGAAGCAAAAGCCATTCCGTTGAATGTCCAACTCGTGAAAGTGACCCGCCTCCTCGAGACGGTGACCAAACGAATGCAATTCCAGTTCGATGAAAAGCGCGTCATTCTAAACCGACAACTGCCACACGACCCAATCTTCATCCTCGCTGATGAAGACCGCGCCCTGCAAATTCTCACCAACCTGCTTGGCAACGCCCTGCAATACACCCCGGAAAACGGAACCGTAACCGTGACCATCGAGCGCGAGAAAAACATGGCGCGCTTCTCGATTCACGACTCAGGCATTGGCATTCCCGCCGAGCACCTCGCGCACATCTTCGACCGCTTCTACCGCGTGGACAAGTCCCGCTCCCGTACTTACGGCGGCTCCGGCATCGGACTCACCATTTCGAAACACCTCGTCGAAGCGCAAGGTGGAAAAATTTGGGCCGAAAGCGAAGGCGCAAATAAAGGCAGTGTGTTTGTGTTTACGCTGCCAATTACATAACGCGGAATTCATTCCGCAAACGACAATAGCCAGGGCGTTTTGCTTATACACGATGAATGTTAATTTTGGGCGTTTTTCGGCAGAATCCTCCAAAAATCAATTGGGTGTATTTCATTTCAGTTGAAACAACCGTCCCGAAGGTTTAAAAAACGGCCAAATTCTTCGAGAAAACCTTCGGGACGTTTCATCCTTCAACTCATTTGAAACACACCCAAATCAATTCACAAGGAAGAGACAACATGACTACATTATTACTTATCCGTCACGGCGAAAACGATTATGTAAAGACAGGAAAAATGGCAGGGCGGCTGCCAGGGGTTCATCTAAATGAACGGGGACAGAAGCAGGCCCGGGCGCTGGGAGAGGCGTTGAAGGATGTTCCAATCAAGGCCGTTTATTCGAGTCCTTTGGAGAGGGCCATGGAGACCGCGAGTCCAATCGCCGAGTTACATAAATTGAAAATCCAGCAGGAGCCCGACCTGATGGATACCCACGTCGGCAAATGGCAGGGGCGTTCATGGAAAATTTTGCGGCTAACGAAGGCCTGGAAGATTGTGCAAAATGCGCCGTCGCGATTTCGATTTCCCGATGGGGAATCTTTTCCCGAAACGCAATTGCGAATCGTGAACGTGCTGGAACGCATCATTCAAACCCATAAAAAACCGCAGGATATGATTGCGGTTGTCTTTCACGCAGACCCAATCAAACTGGCTGTGTCGCACTTCCTGGGTTTGCCGCTCGATCATTTTCAAAGACTGGGCTGCGACACAGGTTCATTGACGGCCTTTCATGCCGGGGAAGCAGGCGCACATTTGATCAAACTTAATCATCGTCCCCCGTTCGAGTTTCTTCCAAAGGAAAAGAAAAAATAATGGCAAAACTCAAACTGGATTTACACGAGATTTACAACAAGGGCTATCAAATTGACGCGGAACTCAACCGCATTGTCGAAGAGGCGATTGAAAAGAAAATCGCGCTGGTTGAGATCATCCCAGGCAAAGGCAGCGGGCAGCTCAAGAAGAAGGTTTTACGCTTCCTGAATCAGGGACACATCAAAAAACTGTATCATCGTATTGAAAAGGATGACAAAAATTTTGGAAGGGTTTTCATCCATTTCAAGTTTTGACGATGTTGCGAGCCGCCGCTGAGGTCGCCGCAATAAATTGTTCTTGAGAATCAACTTTAGAGGTATACAGTTCCATGCAGGATATTTTGAAAGGCCTTTCAGAAATAAATTTGCTGAAAGCGGCTATTAAGGCGAACTGGAAGAATTATCATTACTGCCTTTGGCAATCGCCAAACGTAGAACTATCCATAAACCCCTATTTAACCTGGCTGCTTACCGGCATCCCAGATCACTTCATGAACCTGGTGGTATGTACAAAACTACCGAAAGATGGCGTTGAAGACCTAATTGAAAATGCAATGGCTCACTTCAGGGAAATCAACGTCACAAGGCTTTCATGGTTAATCGAGGAAGGGGTGCCGGCGAATGAAGTGAAAAAACACCTGCTCGCCTACGGGTTAACCCTGCGGGAATCGTTTGCAACCGAAATGGCCGCCGATTTGACCTCACTGCCAGAAAACATGCCCCTGCCAGATGGATTATCTATTCTGCGAGTTGACGATCACGAAACCCTCAAAAAGTGGATTCACGTTGCCAGTATTAATTTTGGCGTAACGGAAAGCCTTGAAGATATCTGGTGCGACTTTTTTGAAAAAGCTGTCTTTGATCTACCCTTTCAAACTTATCTGGCCCTGTTGAATGGAAAGCCGGTAGCGACAGCGCAACTCTTTCTCTCTGCAGGTGTGGCTGGCGTTTATAATGTCACCTGCATTCCACAGGCGCGAGGCCGGGGAATTGGAGCGGCGATCACAATGGCGTCTTTGCTCGACGCGCAAAAAATGGGGTATCAGGTTGGCATTTTGCAAGCATCACAATCAGGTTATAAAGTGTATCGCCAGCTTGGCTTTCAAGATTACGGAAAACTCAGCGTCTTTCTTTGGAAACATAAATAGATACAGGTTACTTCCACAACTTCGCCAGCTCATTCAGCGATTTGTAATACGGCTCGATGCTTGGGATGTAATGCCGCTCATCTTTTGCATGTGGACCTAAACCAGACTGACCCCACACAACAGCCTGACCGCGCGGGGCGAATCTTGCGCTGGTGCCTGGGAGCTTTCTCCCGATACGCGCCTCTTTCCCCGCCGACGCCTGTTTGACTGCTTCGAGCAGCGCTTTCAACGCTGGATTATTCGGGTCGCAAGCCACACCGTTTTCCATCACCGAGAACTTCGCTTCCAACCCATTGGCTTCGCAGTAATCATCAACCTTCAATCTTAAACCTTCAACATTATCCTGTGGAATAGGGCGAATCTCAACTCCCAAAACTCCTTCCGCCGCGGTGACGTTGTACACGCCAGGCGTTCCCACATTGATGAACGGGAATTTCGCCTGCGACTGCCAGCCGTCCGCGGCTTTGAGTGTGAGATATTTGGCGAAGATTTCATTCAACGCAGAGCGCGCATTGATCAATCTCTCGCTCAAGTCACCCGTGCCAGCCACGCCTGAATGAGCCTTCGCGCCGCGCGCAATCACATCAAAACGCATCACGCCGCGATTCTCCACACAGATTTCACCGAAGAGTTCATCCCCTTTTTCACCTGTGCGCTCGCCTGCAATAAAAAGCGATGGGATGTAGGGGCGGCCATCCCGGTCACCCAATTCTTTTAGAACATGCGGCGTGCCCCATGCCTCGGCTTCGCCATTTTCTTCGTTGCCGACTAATAACAATGCAATATTCGGATGACTGCGAGAGTCGCCCCTACACATGTCTTTCATCCAAACGAGATATGTCGCGACAACGGTTTTCATATCCGCTGCGCCGCGGCCCAGGAGATAATCGCCTTCGATGCGCGGGATGAATTGCGAGTCGTCGGGTTCGGGTTCGACAACATCGAAGTGGCCGGTGAGGAGAATTGGGGGATTGGACGCTTCGCGTTGAGACTGGAGATTGGTGACTGGGAAGGTAGCGTAGACGGCGGGGTATTTTCCATCGAAGAATTTGACTTCCAGACCAGCGTTACGCAAATAGTCGTCAATTAGCGAGCCTGCGCGGTGGACTTCGTCCAGACGCTCAGCGGGGCAGGCGGTGACAGATGGGATGCGGATCAACTGCTGGGCCAGATCGAGAATTTCGCTGGTTTTATCAGGGTAGGAAATTTCAACAATCGTCTGTGGGCGCGGACGGAATGAGATTGGCGCCTGTTGCGTGTTGCGTACGGCGTCTCGTCCGCGTTGCAGGAACTCGGCAATCTTGGCAGAGTCTTCGCCAATGGAGCCATATTCGGAAGCAATACGTTCCACGTCACTTTTGACTTGCGCCTCGCGTTCAAAGTGGATTTCTTTCAAAACATCCAGCGGCACTTCATTGCCATCGCCCAGTTCGCCTTGTAAACGTGCGCGGAATTTTTCGGCGGTGTTGCGTCCGCCTTCAGACATTTCAACCAGCGGAGTCAAATCATTCCACAAGTTCAATGCTTCGGCCAATGGTTTGACTTCGTTGAGAGTCCACTTGAGAAAATCGCGCATGGCAATCGGCTTGGCGGTGAATGGATTTTCAATTTCGGCGCGCAGGCTGAATTTTGCGGCAAGGTTTTCATTATTGCGGGCGCGAACAATATCTTCACGGTCATAGCGGAAAGCGCGCGCAAACTGCGGGTCGGAGTAAATGCGGAGGAGCAGGAGATGTTTGAGGGTCAGATTCGCAATGTCGATATCGAGGGTGTGACCGCCGTCATCCACGCGGACTTCGACACGTCCCATCGGTAAATTGATTCGCGCCATGAGGTTTTGCTTTTCGATTTGGAGAGCCATCTCCTCGGGAGGAGTCGCCTGACCGACAGCGAACAGGCCGCGGGTGTAAAGATGCGTCAGTTCGTCGCTTGTGGTGGAGATCAATCGCTCCACAGGTTCGGCAAAGGAACGCGCGCGGACGGGAGTCCAGTTGTTGTTTCCGAAACGCACGCCGCGGCGCACAAGATCGTATGAGATTTGCAAATAATCATCGTAGGAGCGATAGAGATCGGGAAGATCAAGCTCGCGCGGATTTGGGAAAGTGAGATTGCGAATCGAATCATATTCGGTGAGGATGACGGCGGCGCGTCCATCCTTAACCTGGGCCTGCATCGGCGTGGACGCAGCAGTGGCAATGAAGAGACTGGAAAACGCGCGCAGGAGACGGCTGGCAGTGATGTAGAACTCGGACTTATATTCGTCAAGATGCTGATTGCCGCGCTCACTGGCAGAGAGGTGCATGAAATCCCATGCGAAGAGCGGGTCGGGCAGGGAAAGGTTTGAATGAATGCCCGCGGTGGCAAGCGTGTCGCCGTAGATGTCGACGCATTTTTCGAGATAGCGGCGTTTGGCAATGCTCCAATTGCCAGGGATGGAATTGTGACCAATATCGGTGAGGAATAAAAGATTGCCATGCCAGTAATGCAGGCGCTCGTCGAAATTGGAGCCAGCGCGATGAAGCGCGTTGACCAGCGAGGCTTCCATGAGGCGCGCTTCGTAGATTGCTCCGCGCGGCGTGTAATACGGGCGCGTGGCCCACTCGATCATCCAATGGAATACTTCAAGCTGGCTGAACTGCGTCTGCCATTGCGGGAGGCATTCGGCGCGCAGATAATCCACAAAGGATTGCTGGCTGGGTCCCGCGCCAACCGTTAATAATGGACGCAGTTCTTCATCGAGCAGATTCCATTCCTGCTCGAAGCCGTTGAGTCCGCCCTGCGGTTTTTCCTTGGCGGCTTGTTCTACGGCAAGGCGGTATTTTTCGGGGAATTTTTGTGTGGGCATGGGTGAGTCCTAAAATTGTTTGCGATCGTGATATTTGGAAAATAGAAAGCGGAAATTATGTAAAATAACACTTTCCACTTTCATTGCTTATTTCTTCAAACTCTCCAACCCTTCCACCAATCGCTTGAACGCGCCTTCGGTTCTTTCGGCGGGAGTGGCGTAGGAGAAGCGTATCCAGTCATTGCCGAAGGGAGAGAAGAACGCGCCGGGAACGATGGCGATGCCGTGATTCTCAGCAAGGTATTGTCCAAGCGGTTCGCTGTCTGCCCAGCCTTTTGCCTTAATAAATTCACCGACATTCATGAATGCATAATAGCCTTTACCGATGATGTGCTGCATTCCACTTTCGGCGAGCAGTTTCTTCAAGGCCACTCGGCTGGCATTAGTCGGCTCGATGACGGTCTTTGCGGCTTCGGCAAATCCCATTTCGTAAGCGGCCATGGCAACGGCTAATGAATAGAAGGACGGTATGACGGTATGGGATGCGCGCGCTGTTATAAATTTGATAACGGCTTCGTCCGCAAGAAGATGGCAGTTGCGGATGTTTGATCCGCCCAGCGATTTGGTAATTCCATCGAGAAATATCAGGCGTTTGCGTTCTTCAGGGGTGAAGAATTTAAGGAAGGAATTCAAATCCATCGGCGATTCGTCGGTGACGTAGTGATACATCCAGTCAAAGAGCACAAAGGCCGCGCCTGCTTCCAAAGCGGCTTTGGCAAGTGAGACTTGCTTTTCAACGGCAATGGTCAAGCCAGTTGGGTTATCGGGATTGGTGATGACAATGCCCGCAATCTTGCGCCCCTTAGATTCGGCAAATTTTGCACTCTCGCGGATCGCATCTTCGGAATATGCCCAGCCCTGGGCGGGGTCGCCAGGAGTCCAAAGCACGTTCGCCCCGACTCCGTACGGCCCCCAGTTGTAGGAAATCCACGGGACGCGGGAAACCATGATGATGTCGCCCTGGCGTCCGTGGCCAAGCGCAAGCATGGCTTGATATGCCTTGACCAGCGCGTCACGTCCGCCTGCGGCGCCGAGCACATTGGCGGGACCCCAGCCACTGCTTGAGTCCAACTTCCAATACTGCTCGATCACGGCCTTGCGATATGCGTCCGTGCCGAACGGCATATCGTAAGCCGTACCATGTTCCAGTTGAAGTTGAAGCGCGCGTTCCAAAATCGTCCGCGGGGTTCCAGGCAGAGACGCGCCGCCGTCGCCCTGCGAAGCGTCAAAGGTCTTCGCGCCAGGGTTCTTTTCCACATAAACTTTCAACGACTTGTTGATGAGGAACATGCGGGAAGGCGGAATATCCGCCAATTGTTTTAGATGCTCATTGACGGGAACGAGATTCTTCTCGTCAACGGCGAAGACGGGTGTGGTGTTGGAAATCATTGCGACTCCTTAGGTGACTGTCACATGCTTGGTGGAATTAAGAAAAACGCCCCGAGCTTCGGGGCGTTTGGTTTTCCTATCTAGATGAATGGACTTGCTCATGTTCACCAGATAAATACCAACGCCCCGTCACTATATCAGTGCGAGTGATGCGATTGGTATTCGTAGTATCAAAAACAGGTTGGTTGAACATTGCGCGCAAGCATACCACCGTGAGATATATGCGTCAAGAAGTTCGTGAAAATTCATCTCCCCGCATCGAATTTTTATGATCGGAAGTTAATCCCATGCCCGCCAATGGCTCTCAACTCCGCCCCATCGGGCGCACATGCAAGCAAAGGTCTTGCATGTGCGATCAAAGCGCGAACCCGCTCATTGCCCAGCGCGGCATCATGCGACTGCTTATCATCCCACAATTCATAAACCCACACATGCGTTTCATTGGACAGGTCTTCATTGACAATATATAAATGGCATTGAGGAATTTCACCAACAAGGTTTGCGGCCTGATTCAGAATTTCCACGAGTTCGGCGCGCCTGCCAGCCTGGGCCACAAGTTTTCCAGTCATTGCATACATATAAATTTTCCCAGGGTTAAATCTTTATCAGAGCTTTCACTCAATCCCGCTTTCCATGTCACCCTCTCAAAGGATTTCGGGACGATGTGAACGTTATCCTTCGCGCGGGTACAAATTGCGCTTTTGCCAAATAGGTTTAACGCAAAGACGCGGAGTCGCAAAGGGAAAACCTTTTGTTCTTTACGTCTTAGCGGCTTTGCGTTAAAAAAGCAAATTCCAGAAAACCGCAATTTTAGTTATCAGCCGGGTTCATGCTTGTGTACACGGCCAGCACATTGCCGGTTGGGTCCTGGAATATTCCAAACCAGCCTATACCCGTGATCTCGGTCTTCTCACGCAATATCTTGCCGCCAAGCTTTTTTACATTCTTCAAGTCGGCGTCGATATCGTCGCTGGCAATGTAAACCAGCACCTGCCCAGCAGGGGATTCATCGGAAACTTCGGGAAAGCCCCCGCCCGTTCCATCGGCTGCCTCCCACATGGCGTAATTCATTTCAGGCATGGATTGAAGCTTCCAGCCGAACAGGTCTGCATAGAATTTGCCCGCAGTCTCCACATTTGCGGCAGGAATCTCAACGTGAACAACGCTTCGTTTTGACATGACATACTCCTTTGGTTGAATGAATAAAGATGGTTGATTTTAGAACATTATTTCTAAATTATCAAGCCCCAGATGTGGACAATATTCACAAGACGCCCCCAAATATACCCGCCCGCCTCTTTACTCGACCATTCATCTGCCCAGTCATCCCAAACAGAATCCACCCGTTGGCAGTTGTAAAAACGGCTCTTTGGGATTAAGTGGGGTTAGGGGCACATTCGACCAGAATGCGCAAGC
>CAKKRM010000033.1 GCA_919902735.1 Anaerolineales bacterium
GGGGCTGAGTCGGCTTTAGCCGACTTTCACGAACTGAGGCAGGGATTTATCCCGCCGATTTCCGCGAAAAAAACGGAACTTGTTATTGCACGACTCCCTAGTGCCCGAACAACATGAAGATGTAGGGTAATACTCCTTAAAAACTTTATGAGCATCATCAACGGTGAAGTTCCAACGGATTTTTGCCTTCTTTTCATTTCGAGCTTCTTCCCAGGTAACAATCTCCGTTGTCAATCTCCATTCACTGGGAATGCGTCGAGATAAGCATTGCTTGGATAATATGCTGATCTCAATTTCAGCCATGTTCAACCAGGAAGCATGTTTAGGCGTGTAGTGAAATTCCAAGCGAGCCATGATTCGATCTGCTTCCTGCTTGCCGAAGAACTCTACCAGAGAATGGTAATGATGTGTGTTCAAATTATCCAAGACAACGTCTATTACGCACTCGGGATCTGGATAAATCACATCTACCAAATATCGCATGGCAAAAGCAAAATCCTGTTTGGTGCGACGATGGGTCACCAGCACATGCCGAGTACCTGCCTTCGGTTCAGCAAACATAAACAAATTGCGTGTGCCATTCCTTTTGTATTCATGATCTTGTCGGGAGGCACGCCCAGGTTTGAGAACCAACTGATTGGTAATATGAGCCAGTAACTGAAAGCTTTTTTCATCAAAACAAACCATCGGACGCCTGGGATCATATGGTTTTTGGTATAGCCCCAGAATGTGTTCCATACACTTGATGAATTCTGGAGTAACTTCTGGAATACACCAACTCTTTACCTGCCAAGGCTTGAGTTTGTTTTTTTTAGCAGCAGGCGCACGGTCTCTGGTGAGACGTGAGTCACAATACCGTCTTTCAACATTTGCCGTACCAACAGTTCCAGGGTCCAACGCACTCGCCCAGCAGGCGGCTCACTACAAGCCAAGGCAATCAAACGGGCTTCCTGCTCTTCTTTCATTTCTGTGCCTGTGGACACATGTGGCTTATCTTCCAAAGCTGATTGCAAGCCTTCTTCTGCAAATCGTAGTCGGACACGCCGTATTGTTTGCTCGCTCACATAGAGTAGTTGACTGATCTCTGCATCGGTCTTACCTTCATCAACTTTCAGCAAGATATGCGCTCGCTGAATAACCACTGCTTTGTTTTGACCTTTGGATACAATGGCAATCAGTTTCTTGCGTTCTTCCTCTATCAGACGGACTGTATGCTTTTCGTTTAACATCCGTCCATCTTATCTTGACCCTACAACTTAATCAAGTTGATGTACTAGGTACTTAATTCAGATCACAAAGAGCTTCCTAAATGAAGGGATTATATGGCGACTTGGAAAAGCCAAGGCAATAAAGATAAATTTTATGGCAAAATAAGGATATGTCCATCCCATTGACCACCCTCAGCCAATCCTCTTTGCAGGATTATAACGACTGTCCGCGCAGGTTCGAGCTGCGCTACCTTCAGCAACTGGCCTACCCCGCCATTGAAACCGAGCCTGCGCTTGAAAATGAAAAGCATCAAAAGGAGGGTGAATATTTTCATCGCCTTGCGCAGCAGCATCTCATCGGCATTCCCACAGAGCAGATTGCAAAACTTGCCAATACTGAAAACTTGCAACGCTGGTGGGATCGCTTTACCAACGCGAAAGACCTGACAGGTCTGCGAGACCTGTCAGGTCTCAAGACCGAAATCACTCTCTCCGCGCCGCTTGGAAAATTTCGTCTCGTTGCAAAATATGATCTGATCGCAATTGATCACGAAAAAATCTACATCTACGATTGGAAGACCTATCGCAAGCGGCCCAAGAATGAGTGGCTTGCCATCCGCTGGCAAACGCGGGTGTATCGCGCATTGCTCGTGCAGGCGGGCGCGCATCTCAACGGCGGCAAATCCATTCCGCCTGAGCAGATCGAAATGATCTACTGGTTCCCAGATTTTCCCAACGACCCCGCGCGATTTGTTTATAAAGCGGATCTATTCAAACGGGATTGGGACGCCCTCACAAAACTTGCGGATGAAATTACAACCGCCTCCTCCTTCCCGAAAACGGATGAAGTCTCGAAATGCAGTTACTGCCCCTATAGATCGTATTGCAATCGCGGAGTCCGCGCAGGGGATGCACTCGAGGCCGAACTCGAAACCGAAGCCGAGGAATTGTTCGATATCAACTTCGAGCAGATCGGCGAGATCGAGTTTTAGCGATCTATAAAAAAAAAGAGACAGGCGCTCACCTGTCTCTTTGAGTACAACTGCTCAATAACTACACGATCTCTGCTTCCGCTTTCCGCATGGACTTGAATGACTCGATTGCCACAGCCAGCATATCCAGGTCTGGTGTGCGAGTGGTGAGGCGCTGCAATGCCAGATTGGGCTTGATCAACATTTGAACAATGGGGTTGCTCAGGTGATTTGCAGTCCAGCGGATGTATTCGACGGCGACGCCTGCCAAAATGGGAATGAACAAAATACGGGTGGCAAGCCGCCACAGGATCGACATCGGTCCAAGGGCGGTAAAAACTAAAATGGACAACAAAACCAGCGTGAGCAGAAAAGCCGTCCCGCAGCGCGGATGCTCAATGGGATAGTTCGTCACAATTTCAGGGGTCAACTCCGCGCCCGCTTCGTAGGCGTTGATGGTCTTGTGCTCCGCGCCGTGATACATGAACACGCGCCTCACATCCGGCATGAAACCGATTCCCCAAATGTAGCCGATCAACAGCAAAAGGCGCAGTACGCCTTCGAGCAAATTCCCTGCCCACAAAGCTCTTGTATTCTGGGAAAGCAAATGCTCCACCCAGCCGCCAATTCCAGCGGGGAGTAAAAAGAAGAGTCCAATGCCAAAGGCGAGAGACAGGCCCAACGTTAAATAAAGAGCCGGTCCTTCCAGCTTTTCATCCTCACCGGTTTGGGTATTCGCCGAAAGAGTGAGGGCGCGCATCCCCAATCCCAGCGCGTCCCAAAGCAAAATACTGCCGCGCAAGAAGGGAACTTTCGTAATACCGGAACGATAAACATTTGCAAGCTTCTCGGTATGAACGGCGATGTTGCCGTCCGGCGCGCGCATGGCAACGGCAAACGCTTTTTGCCCGCGCATCATCACGCCTTCGATGAC
>CAKKRM010000034.1 GCA_919902735.1 Anaerolineales bacterium
AGGGTGACATGAAAAACCGAAATTGAGCGAAAGTCCTAATCAATCAAAGTTGACGAGGATGAGGGTTCTCCATTTCGAAATGGAGCCAACCCCTCACCCCTGTCCCTCTACCCTACGGGCACGATGTTCCAACGGGAGAGGGAAGTCTGAGCAAAGCGAAGACAGGGTGAGGGAGAAAATCGAACGATCAGCGGAAGCCCTCCGGGTGCGCCACACCCGTCAATCTTTCCCTCCAGAGATAACTTTGCCGACAACACCGCGGGAGTGATCGCGCGGTCAATAGGCAGGGAATGGCAAGACAAACCACGTCATTGCGAGGAGCGCAGTTGTTCTTTGCGACGAAGCAATCTCCAACTTAATCACGAGATTGCTTCGTCGGGCTAAAGCCCTCCTCGCAATGACGAAATCAAACAAATTGGAGGATCCTCAACTATGTGTGGAATCGTAGGTTATGTCGGGCCGCGTGATGCGACACCGATCATACTCAATGGCCTTAAGAGGCTTGAATACCGCGGCTATGACTCAGCCGGGGTGGCTGTCATTAATGGCAACCATATCGAAGTCAGGCGGGATGCGGGCAAGTTATCCCAATTAGTGGACCTGGTCGCCAAATCCCCGCTCAAAGGCGCGCCGGGTATTGGTCACACGCGCTGGGCAACTCACGGAGCGCCATCCGCCCGCAACGCGCATCCCCACCTTGGACAGACAGGCCGCATGGTGGTGGTGCATAACGGCATCGCGGAAAATTTCCTTGAGATCAAGGACGAGCTTGGCGCAGAGGGAGTGAATTTCCTGTCTGAGACGGATACGGAAACTATCGTGCATCTGGCAGAGCACCACCAGGCCACGGGCATCTCATTCGTGGAAGCCGCGCGCCGCACTTTTAAGGGAATCGATGGCGCGAATGTTGTTCTGCTGCTGTCTGCGGATGAACCCGACAAGATCGTGACTGCGCGCATCGGCAACGCCGGCGGCGTGGTGATTGGCTTGGGTGAAGGGGAGAATTTTATTGCCTCGGATATTCCTGCCATTCTTGAACACACCCGCAAGGTCATCTTTTTGGAATCAAGGCAGATGGCCATTGTGACAAAGGACAGCGTGCGCATTGAAACGCTGGATGGCGTGGAAGTAAAGCCCGAGATCCACACCATTGCATGGGATGCGGTTGCCGCGGAAAAAGGCGAATACCGCCACTTCATGCAAAAGGAAATCCACGAGCAGGTGCGCGCGTTGACAGATACCCTCGCGGGCCGTGTGGATTTTAAAGAAGGGCGCATCCGCCTGCCGGAGTTGAACCTGACTCCCGAACTGGCAAAACGCATCCAACGCATTTACATCACCGCCTGCGGCACCGCCGCGTACGCGGGTATGGTCGGAAAATATTTGATCGAAAAGATCGCGCGCATCCCAGTGGAAGTGGTGATCGGTTCGGAATTCCGTTACAGCGACCCAATCGTGGACGAGAACACGGTTGTGCTTGCCATTTCGCAATCTGGCGAAACTGCGGATACCCTCGCCGCAATGGAAGAGGGGCGCAGAAAAGGCGGCATCATCTGGAGTATCGTCAACGCCATTGGTTCACAAGCCATGCGTGTTTCGGACGGCTTTATCGCCATGCAAACTGGCCCCGAAATTGGCGTGGCGTCCACCAAGGCTTTCACTGCCCCGCTCGTGGATCAATATATGCTGGCGATCCTGCTGGCAGACTTGCGTGGCGTGATTAATGACAAAACCCGCAGAGAATTGGTCGCCGACTTGCGCCTCATCCCCGACCTGGCTGGCCGCGTGCTGGATACAGAAGCAGAGATCGAAAAAGTAGCGCACACACTCAAGGATATTCGCGGCTGTCTCTACCTGGGGCGCGGCATTAACATGCCGATTGCCTATGAAGGCGCATTGAAACTCAAGGAAATCTCCTACATTCACGCGGAAGGATACCCCGCGGGCGAGATGAAACACGGCCCCATTGCTTTGATCGACGAAGAAATGCCCGTGCTGTGTATTGCGCCAAAAGACCCCTGGCACGAAAAAATGATCTCGCAGATTCAGCAAGCCAAGGCGCGCGGCGGCATGGTCATTGCCGTGGCTACCGAGGGAGATGAACTGGTGAAGGGAATGGCAGACCATGTACTTTGGATCCCCGAAACCCCGTGGATGCTCTCCCCGATCATCACCGTCTTCCCGTTGCAAATGCTGGCCTATCACATTGCCGCCATCCGCGGGCTGGATGTTGACCAGCCGCGCAATCTCGCAAAGAGCGTGACGGTGGAGTAAAACAATATCGTCATTGCGAGGAGGGCTTTAGCCCGACGAAGCAATCTCCAACATTGTGGCTGAGATTGCTTCGGGCGGAAAAGCACCGCCCTCGCAATGACGGGAGTGAGACGACTATCATGCGCCCCGACTGGGATTCCTACTTCATGAAGATCGCCTATGCTGTTTCCGAACGCAGCACCTGCGACCGCGCCTTCGTCGGCTGTGTGCTGGTGCTGGAGAAACGCATCCTCACCACAGGCTTCAACGGCTCGCCCGCAGGCCAGGAACATTGCGACGAGATCGGTCACCTGATGGTAGACGGGCATTGCGTCCGCACCATTCACGCGGAGACAAATGCCATCATCCAGGCCGCGCTTCACGGAGTCTCGACCAAAGGCGCGATATGCTATGTCACTCATCTGCCCTGCATCAACTGCACGAAGGCGCTCATCAACGCGGGCATTTCGCGCATTGTGTACAGCGCCGCATATCGCACCGATGAAAACGCAATGAATTTTTTAAAGAGCGCGAATATTGAAGTGGAGCAAAAGGAATTCAAGTTATAAAAAAAGACCTCCGAGATTTTTGAAATCTCGGAGGTCTTTCAATTTAGGCCAGTCTCTCGAATGACATGATCAGCTCGATCTGCCCAACCTTGCAATAATAAATACGGAACTTCGAACCCTCTGGAAAAACACGGCTCATATCATCAGGGAAGCTAAAGCGCTTTTTGCCGAAATAAACATAATACGTCCTGAAACTGCCACTCGAAGAATAATCCGAATCATGCGAAATGACCCCTTCAGAGGAAAGCACTTGCGCTACCTCCAGTTTGGCGGCCTGCCTGCGGGAAATGAAAACCATCAAGGCAACCATCGCCAAAACGGAAACCACTGTAAAACACAACCCCGCTGCCATCTGCGGACCTAAAGTTTGTAATGTTCGCGAGTCCATGGTTTGCAGGAACATCGCCATCATAATGCACAGCCCAAGGAACATAAACCCGAGGATGATCCATACGCCGCTTTTCGAGCTGCTACGGATACCGTGCGCCATGGCTTTAATCACTCCCTTTTGCCTCGGGCTGAGAATCCCTTTTTTATTTAACTGCACTTCCTCTTCGGTAAAATCAAATTTTGTCATGGTTTCCTCAACCTATCTGAAATAAGAAAGGACATAGCCCACGTGCGCCCGTCTCATTTTTTTGCAGTTGAGTAACAGGCCGCGCCAAAGCAACATCCAACAAAGCTGCGTCCATTTTACATAGCTCGGGATGTTTCTCAATCACCTGTGAGTACGGGCAGCGCCCAAAGATCACCCGCGGTCCCTCCGCGCCCGCCTCCCAATGAGCTTGATAATGCATCTGGTTTAATTTTCCGACAAGAAGTTCCAGCCGTTTGATAATGGGCAGATTTGCGAACTGCGTAGAATCCAAAATGCGACTCGCAACCGCCTCCATCTTAATCTTTGAACCTGCTTCCGTCAAAAGGGCATTCGCCAACGCGGACAAATTATCTCCCAACGCCGCCTGCGAAAGGGAATACAACTTCTCGGGCCGTCCGCGCCCCTCACGGTTGTTGACCGAAACGAATTCCACCCGTCCATCGGAGCGCAACACTGACAAATGATGCCGCACATTCGGCGCGGACATTTTCAGCGCACGCGCAATTTCGCGGGCAGAGGCGGAGCGAGTCTTTTTCAGGTGAGCGAGAACTTTTTGTCTGGCGGTGATCATGGGAACTCCAACAAGAGAAAGGTACCGCAAGATACTTGCCCTGAGTTTATCGAAGGGTATCTTGCGCATGAAACTCGCAACATGGATGTTGCGGCACGGAATCAAGCGGCAGGGTAGGAAAACCCGCTTGAAACAGAATCAGCCATCCGTTAAGAAAGAGGCGGGCTTGTCATTCATCCAGCGTGATTATACTCACATCTTTATTTTTGCAAATATATTTTTGCATAATTCAATTGACTTATCCCTCCACCCTGCTATAATCCACCCTTGTGATGAAAAACACTGATAACTGATAACTGATAACCGATGACCTTATCCTGGGAATCCACGTACGCCATTGCAATGGAACTTCGCCGACAGCACAAAGATGTAAACATCGAAGAAGTTTCGCTGGGACAAATTTACAAATGGACGCTTGCACTTTCGGAATTTGAGGATGACCCCGCGCTCGCGAACGACGACATCCTTTACGCAATCTATCAAGACTGGTTCGAGGAGAACATTCATGGAAAATGAAAAATTAAGTTTACCGAACTACAACATCCCCGAAGACCTGGAACATGCTGTAGCCATCACAACGCTCGACCGCCTCTATAACTGGGGCCGCCGTTCATCTGTATGGCCGTTGATGTTTGGTCTGGCTTGCTGCGCCATCGAAATGATCGCCGCGCAAACCGCCCGCTACGACATGGCCCGCTTCGGCATGGAAGTGATGCGCCCCACCCCGCGCCAGGCCGACATGATGCTCGTGTCTGGAACGGTCACCAAGAAAATGCTGCCTGCCATCATCCGCTTGTACAACCAAATGCCCGAGCCGAAATATGTTGTGGCAATGGGCGCATGCGCTTCGAGCGGCGGACCTTTCAAGGAAGGATACAACGTGGTCGCAGGCATTGATAAATTCCTGCCCGTTGACGTGTACATCCCCGGCTGCCCTCCCACCCCGCAGGCGTTGATCGCAGGCATGATCAAGTTACAGGAAAAAATTGACAGGCAATCCATCAAGACCGTGCGTTGGTACAACAAAGAAAAGAAGGATGGCAATTATGTGCCCATGCCCATTCTTGGGCCGGACTTGATCGATGTGCGCCGCAATGCGGAAATTAAACAAGCCGCCGCCATTAAGGAAGGTGCGTAATGGCAACGCCTCTCACTGCGACCGTTGATCTGGTTGCAAAATTCCCAAACAGTGTCACCGCTGATACACGCCCCGGCTACGCTGGCTTTATCGTCAAAAAAGAAAACCTCGTCGAAGTGGCAACCGCCATCCGCGACGAATTTGGGTATGACCTGCTCACCGCCGCCACAGGCGTGGACTATCTCGCCGAAAACAAAATGGAAATGGTCTACCACGCCTACAAAACCACAGGCGGCGCTGGCCTCATTTTCAGAGTTCAAGTTGACCGTGTTGATCCCATTGAAATCCCCTCCCTTGTCAGTGTTTGGGCAGGTGTGGATTTTCAGGAACGCGAAGCCTACGACTTGCTTGGTATCCGTTTCACGAACCACCCCGACCTGCGCCGCATTTTGATGTGGGAAGGTTACGAAGGTTATCCGCTCCGCAAAGATTGGAAGGAACCTTTCTTTGAAGAGGAAGCCAAGCCTTTCAAGAGCCGCTGGCCGGATGGACAACACACCTTCGCGGAGAACAAGAATCCCTTCCGCGATAATTTGAACTTTCCCGAGGGCTTTGACCCCGAAGCCTACAAACCCGAAAATGAAGATGACTTGTACGCATCCCTTGAGCGCTTCCGTTCAAAGGGTGAAGACGACAGACTGAAGACCGACCACATCGTTGTGAACATGGGCCCGCATCATCCGTCCACACATGGCGTACTGCGCGTGGCTGTTACATTGGACGGCGAGACGATCACGGGGCTCAAACCTGTGATGGGCTACCTGCACCGCAACCACGATAAGATCGGCGAACGCAACACCTACTTGCAGATCATCCCCTACACCGATCGCCTCGACTATTTCAACTCGATGAGCAATAACTTCGGTTATTGCATCACGGTTGAAAAATTGATGAATATCAAAGTTGCAGAACGCGCTGAATACATCCGCGTGATCATGGCCGAACTGAGCCGTATTCAGAACCACCTTATCTTCATCGGCATGTTGATGAACGATCTCGGCACCATGTACACACCGTCACTCTATGCTTTTGAAGAGCGTGAATTGGTTCTCGACATTTTTGAGGCTGTCTCTGGCGCGCGCATGATGTGCAACTACTTCCGCTTTGGCGGCGTGGTGCGCGACATTCCCGACTTTGCGATGCAGAAAATCAAAGACCTCGTCCACGAACGCCTGCCCGCCAAGACCGACGAAATGGAACGCTTCCTCAACGAGAATGAAGTTTTGGTTGCGCGTTTGAAGGGCATTCGCGTTCTCAACGCTGAAGATGCCATCCGCTTCTCAGTGACGGGTCCCGTCCTGCGCGCCGCTGGCGTACCGTACGATCTACGCCGCGCCGATCCCTACTCCATCTATGACCGCTTCGATTTCGATGTGGCCGTTCGTCACAATGCCGACATGATGGATAACTACCTGATCCGCTTCGATGAGATTCGACAGTCCCTGCGCATTTTGGAGCAGGCTCTCAAGCAAATTCCCGAAGGGCCGATCAACTCACAGAAACCGGCGTACCAGGTTCGGGTCCCGGCAGGTGAGGCGTATGGTCGCATTGAATCACCTAAAGGCGAGTTGGCTTTCTACGTCGTATCCA
>CAKKRM010000035.1 GCA_919902735.1 Anaerolineales bacterium
GCAGTTGGACAAATGGGTAGACGACGCCGTGCGTGGGAAGGTCCATCTACAACCGATCTTGGATGTGGATGGGAAAACGCGCTTGGGCGAAGCATACGAACACCACCGCCAAGTGACGACCACAACCGATACGGAAACGCTTAAATGGAACGAGCGCGTGCTGATCGTGCGTTCAACGGCGTATGCCAAAGCCGCGGTGAAAAGCCTCCACCAACGGCTGGCACAGGCGCAGACGGAACTCAATGCCTTGACCCCGCCGCGGGGTCGCGGGCAGCGGCAATTTACCGATGAAGCCGAGTTGCAAGCAGCCGTGGAGGCTACTCTTAAACGCTATGACGTGACAGGGTTGCTCACCGTTGAATTGCAACGTGAAACCGAATGTCGCGCCGTGCGTGCCTATCGCCAGACCCCTGCCCGCAGCGCAGAACGCCATCGCTACGTGGTCAAGGTGAAAGAAAATCGCGTCCAATTACGAAAACTGGAGCCGCGTCTGGGCTGGCGCGTGTACGTCACCAATGCGCCTGCGCGCAAGTTGCCGCTGAAGCAAGCCATCCTCGCCTATCGGGATGAATGGTTGGTGGAGCGAAATTGCGCGCGTTTGAAAGGACGGGCTTTGTCGCTTGCCCCACTCTGGGTACGCCGCGACGATCATGCTCTCGGTCTCACTCGCTTGCTCACCTTGGCGGCGCGCGTGCTGGCTCTGGCGGAATATCAAGTGCGGCGTACTTTGACACAAGATGACCGCACCTTGGTTGGTTTATATCCTGGACAACCCACGCGTGCCACTGCCCAACCCACCACCGAACGTTTGCTGCAGGCATTCAAAACAGTCAGCCTGACGTTGGTGCAAAAAGGCGCGCAGATTTTCTATTTACTCACGCCGCTCTCCGATTTGCAACGCACGATCTTGCATGATTTAGGCTGTCCGTCCAAACTGTATCAATCTTGGTTTCCCAAATCTTGGAAACCTCTCAGAATTTAAGCGAAAGAACAGGTGTTACGATTTCATGCATGACATCCGATTTTGAAAAGGATAGTGTTTTTCTGAC
>CAKKRM010000036.1 GCA_919902735.1 Anaerolineales bacterium
TAGATGTTTTGGGCAAGTATCCCACCCTGCAGAGCGGACTGCGTAAGGTGAGCTATTAAAACAAGGTTGCCCGAAAGATCGGGCAACCAAACGAAATAAAAAGAGGACTCTGGTTTACCAAAGCCCTCTTGCTTGTATTACTTCAAATTCTGTCGCAAACCTTCAAGCCTGCCAGAGACTGAACCATCCATTACCTTGTCGCCCACTTTGATGACAAGCCCTCCCAAAATCGACGGGTCAACCCGGAAGCTTACATTTGTGGCGCCAACTTTCGAAAGCACATCCTTCTTGACCGTGGCTTCCTCATCCTTGGTCAAAGGCAGTGCGCTTGTAATTTCAGCGGATTCACCTTTGAAATTGGCGTCATCCAAAACAACCACTTTGCCAGATTTCACGCCGGAGAAAAACTCATCGAGCAAGGCTCGTTGTTTCTTTTCATCCAGCGCATCACCCACAAGTTTATTGGCGGCGGCGATTGCAAGAGTCGCAACCTGACCGCGCAAATCACCGAGGATACGGTTGCGTTCCAATTCAGCCTCAGCGACCGCGGATTCGCGTGCTTTTGCAGTTTCAGCTTCGGCAGCGGACTTTACATCCTTCACAGCGTCCGCGGCGCGTTCGGTGGCTTCACGAACGACCTTGCCTGCCTCTGCCTGCGCGCTCGCCAAAATCTTGGCGGAATCCTTTTCTGCGTCGGCACGGGCTTCCGCGGCAATACGGGCATCTTCGAGGCCTTGCGCGATCTTCTTCTTGCGGGACTCCATCATGTCCAGCATGGGCTTGTAGACCCACGCGTTCAATGTGAGAAACACAATTGCGAACGCAATCAGCTGAACGATGAGCAATCCGAGATTAATACCAAGAGCTTCCATGTTTCAATGCTCCTTGAATTACACGACTTTGAAGAGCATGAGGAACGCGATGACCAGGCAGTAAATAGCGATGGATTCAGAGAACGCCACGCCGAGAATCATATTGGTCAACAAGTTACCGTATGTATCGGGGTTGCGAGCCATACCGCCAAGGGCGCCCTGCACACTAAGACCGATACCGACCCCGGCGCCCGCGGCGCCGATCATTGCCAGGCCTGCGCCCACATAGCGCATCGCATCTAAAATATTTCCATCCATGTTTCAATTCTCCTTAATAATTAGCTTAATTATATTTCGTGCGCTTCTGTATGCGCTTCAACGTGTTCTTCATCGCCATGGCCCTGCGTCGCCATCGCCATGAACACCATGGTCAACATACCGAACACGAAGGCCTGAATGATACCCACGAACAATTCGAACATCATGATCATCGAAGGCAGAATACTGATCTTGCCAAGCAAGGAAGCAACCACAGCCACCAACACCACGCCCGCGAACATATTACCGAAAAGACGAAATGTAAACGAGAGTATCTTCGCAAACTCAGAGATGATTTCCAGCAAACCAACCAGGAAATCCATCGCGCCGAAGAACGGCACTTTGAACATGCGCTTCGTGTTGAAGAACTTGCTAAAATAGCCAAGCCCCTGCGCGCGGACGCCCATCACTTGAATGGAAAAGAACGAGATCAGCGCCAAAGACAGGGTGAAGTTCAAATCCACGGAAATACCGCGGAAGAACGGGGCCAGAATATAGCCGCCTTCCTCCACCTTCGCGGGGAGAATATTGGCAAAAGCGCCCATCTCAGCAATTGCATGTCCTTCCCCATGAGCAGGATGAAGCACGCCAATCGACTCAAAACCAGGGATCAACTTGAGCAGATTCGCAAACAAGACATAGATCATGATCGTTGCAAACCAGGGGAAGATCGCCTTCGCCCACTTCGTGCCCGCGGAACCTTCGGTCATGTTATACAACATTTCCAAAATGGCTTCCATCACGTTGCCAATACCAGTCGGCACGAGATCAGTCTGTTGGCTCTTCTTCAAAGAACGATTCGCGGCAAAGCCAATCACCATTAGCAGGACAATTGTCACCGCCAACGTGGGGAGAGTATTTACCAAATAGAAGGGGCCAGCGAAACCGAGAAAATTCTCAGTCAGCGGCTCCTCGATCAATTTTTCGGCGGCAACCGTGATCTCAGGTTGAACAGGGATATAAATCCCACCCAGAATAAAACCTGCGATCATTAGCGCTAGAACAATCCAGCGCCGCCAGGGGGTACGTTTTTGGGTCTCCAAGCCCGCCTCCTAAGCAGTAGTTTTTTTCTCTT
>CAKKRM010000037.1 GCA_919902735.1 Anaerolineales bacterium
ATTGCGCTGACCATGCGCTCGGAGGGTATCCCCGTCGAAGCGGATGCGCGCGTGAACATCGCTGTCGAAGCGTTGATTCCGCGCATGATGGAAATTGACTTTCCAATGAAAGACCTCATCATTGATCCGCTCGTGCTGACTTGTTCAGGATGCCAGCAATATTGCCCGCATCTTATCGAGACTGTGCGGACGCTGCAATTTGCATGGGATCCCGCACCCAACATCTCGGTCGGGTTAAGCAACGTCTCGAACGCGGTGCCAAACGAGAATCGTCCACTCATCAACCGCGTCTATCTTGCGATGTTAATGGGCGTTGGCTTGCAGATGATGATTGCGAATCCATTTGACGAAAAGCAGAATGATGTCATCCGCTGGATAGAGACAAAAGATACCAGCAATCCGCTTGCCGCGGTCTACAATAAAATTGCAAGCCGAATCACAACTGGCGAAGAACCGCAAATGGAAGACTTCAACATGTCTGATTCCGAGCAAGCCGCGATTTGGAAGACAACGCAGATTCTGTTAAATAAAGTCATTTACGCGGATTCGTATCTGTTGAATTAACATGCGTCATTGCGAGGGCGGTGTTCGTCCGCCCGAAGCAATCTCCTCGCCAGTTGAGGATTGCTTCGTCGCTCACTACCGTTCGCTCCTCGCAATGACATAGGAGTGCATCATGCCTGGATTTACCCCTGGTCGTCGTTGGCAGCCGCCGTACCTGCCCTTCAAGCGCGAGCCGTTTAGTCGCCGTGCGCTGGCAACAATCGAAAAAGCCATCAAAGGCCCGCTGTTCGGATGCCGCATGTGCGGCAACTGTCTTTTGCAGGAGACTGCCTTCATCTGCCCGATGGAGTGTCCCAAAGGCGAACGCAATGGCCCGTGTGGAGGTTCCACGAAGGCACATTGTTATGTGGACGAGACCCGCCCCTGCATTTGGTACAAAATTTATGAACGTTCCTTCAAAATGGGGCGCGAGGAAAACCTGCTCGAAGTCCTGCCGCCTCTGGATTGGGACAAGGTCGGCACGGAACAATGGAGCGGAGTGTTGAATCGAGTAAAGGAAATCGGCACGGGCAAAGTTGTCAGCGGGCTGCTGTTGAAACCTGCTGAAGTCCGCTACCGAACCTGGGATGAAATCTTCCGCACCATCCGCGAACCTGATTGGTGGCAGGGAGATAATCAATATCACGCGCCGAAATATACGGAGCCTGTCTCTGAATTGGAACGCAGACTCAAAGCGGGTGAATTCGTTGTCACCGCCGAGGTTGCGCCGCCTGTCTCCTGCAAGACCGACAAGATGTGCCAGCATATCGAGAACATCAAGCCGTATGTGGCGGCCATCAACTTCACGGATAATCCGTCCGCCACGCCGCGCACGGCTTCATGGGCCTGCTCGAAGATGGCGCTCGAACGCGGCGCGGAACCTGTCATGCAGATCGCGGCGCGTGACCGCACGCGGGTTGGGCTGCAATCCGAGGTGATGGGCGCGTATGATTTAGGCATCCGCAACATTCTTTGCATCTCTGGCGATTCGATGAAGATGGCTCCTTCTCCGCGCGGGCGCATGGATGTGATTGACATTGACTCCATTCAAATGTTGTGGATATTGCGCCGTATGCGCGATGAAGGCCGCTACATGGACGGGCGCGAGATCAAGACCCCGCCGCAATACTTCCTCGGCGCGGCGGCTTCCCCATTTGCATCTGAGCCAAAGTTCCAGGCGTTGCGCGAACATAAAAAGATCAACGCGGGCGCGCAGTTCTTCCAGACGAATCTTGTGTACGACATAGACCACATGGAAATCTGGCTGAATGAACTTACCAAGCGCAACATTCTCGACAAGGTTTATATCTTGATCGGCATTACCCCGCTCAAGACCTTCAAGATGGCAAAGTATATGAATGACGAAGTGCCGGGCGTAAGTATTCCGTTCATCCATTTGGCGCGCATGGCACACGCCGAAAAGGCCGGCAACGCCCAGCAGGAAGGTGTGACGATTGCGCTCGAACTGATCGAGAAGATCAAGAAGTTCGAGGGGCAGGGCGTTCACGGTTTGCACATCATGGCGGTGGGCTGGGAGGATATTGTCCCGCGCATTATCAGCGAGGCGAATCTTTTTACAGCAGAATCAGCCGTCGCCGCCGCCCTGAGCGAGTCAAAGGGTGAGAGTAAGGCGGAGCCAGTCCCGGCATAAAGCATGAATCCCAGATCATCCCTGCGGGCGCATTGCCAAGGAGGCAACAGCCAGGCTGTGCGCAAATGCCGGGCCTGTTTTGAATGCGATGTGTCCATCGAAAACGAATTGGATATCCCGTTACAAAAAGGTTTGTGGCGCAAGCAGGCCGCGTTAAGCGCCCATTTATGGATATGCAACGTGATAGTCGCGCTGGAAAAATGACCTACAGAAAGGGTATATTTTATTTTCATATCCATACGAACACCGTCCCGACACTTGCGCCGCGCGCTAGTGCGGTGAGGTTTATTTCGAGTAATTTGAGCGCCGGATGGCAACCCTTCGACAGGCTCAGGACAACGCCTTCGGGACGTTTTTTCTAATTACCGATAAAGTTTATTTTATTTTCATATCAACGTTTCAATGACGCCAGGCGGGATAAACCCATAAGGTACAATCCCTGCCATGCTCTCCCCCCTTGAACAAGCCATCCGAAAAAATTTGAAACACAATGTAACCGTCAACCTTTGGGATGGCGGTCTTTTTGGTGTTGCGCTTGGCTTTGCCTCCTTCAGCGCCATCCTGCCGCTCTTCGTCGCCTCCATGACCGACTCTGCCACCCTCATCGGTCTTGTGCCTGCCATCCACTCGGCGGGCTGGTTATTCCCGCAACTATTCACCGCCAGTCATGTGTCCCGTTTGCGTCAGTACAAACACACGGTCTTGATGACAACCATCCACGAACGCGCCCCGTTTTTTGGTTTCGCCATCGTTGCCCTGCTCTTGCCGTTTATCGGCCTGAACGCCGGGCTTATCCTCACGATGCTTTTGCTCATCTGGCAGGGGCTGGGCGGCGGATTCACCGCCAACGCGTGGACCTCCATGATCTCCAAGATCATCCCACCCGAAACACGCGGCACGTTTTTTGGGATGCAGGCCGGGCTTGCCAATCTTTTCATCAGCATATCCGCCATTGGAGCGGGATACCTGCTCGACTACCTCGCCTCTCCCTGGGACTTTGCGGCCTGCTTCTTCCTTGCAGGCATTTTCTTCGCCTTATCCTGGTTCGCGCTCGCGCAGACGCGCGAGCCGAAAGACACCGAAAAAATAATCCCCGAAGAAAAATCCCACTTCTGGAACGATGCCCAAAAAGTCCTGCGCCGCGATAAAAATTTCAACTGGTTTCTGGTTGTGCGCGCCCTCTCCCAATTCGCCACCCTGGGTTTCTCGTTCTACATCATCTACGCCCTGCGCGAATTCGACATGGACACCGTCACCGCAGGGTTTCTCACCGCGGCGCTCGCCATCTCCCAGACCATTGCCAATATCGGCATGGGCTGGATGGGAGACAAATGGGGGCATCGCGCCATGCTCATCCTCGGGGGCGTCGCCGCATTCCTGAGCGCATTGCTGGCCTGGGGCGCAACATCCTTGGCATGGTTCTATCCCATCTTCATTTTGACGGGCATGGCAAACGTCTCGCTTTGGACGATCAGCATGACCCTGACGGTGGATTTCTGCAGCGAAGCGGAACGTCCCATTTACATCGGTCTCTCGCAAACCTTCACCGCCCCCGCCACCATCCTCGCCCCCATCCTCGGCGGCTGGGTCGTGGATACGGCAGGGTTTATCCCAACATTTTCAATTTCAATTGTGCTTTCTATTGTGATGATCGGCATCCTTATATTTTTGGTAAAAGACCCACGCACGTACAGGCTACAGCCAATTGCGCGAGGTATTTAGGCGGGCCATAACGCGAGATCGCCCTGCCAAAATAAAACCAATCTTTATCGAAACAGAATCAGCTTGCAGTTTGAAGAGAAGCGGTTTTTCATTCAATCATTGGACTTTATCAATAAGGGTCTGTAAATAACTCACCTTACGCAGAACGTCCCGAAGGTTCTCGTAGCCCAGGCTTGCTTTCCAGTCAAACCTTCGGGACGGTGCGTAACATCAGTAATTAACTTCCCGCAATCTCCGTATCAGTGAGGGGATTGCTTCGGGCGAAGAGCAAGAGCGCCCTCG
>CAKKRM010000038.1 GCA_919902735.1 Anaerolineales bacterium
CTTCCATCTCGGAAACTGAATCACCCGTGAGCGAGCGCAGAACGTCGAGCGAGCCGGTGAAGAGGTCGGTCTTGTAGTTGGAGTCAACGCCCTGCAGAACGGAGACGATGCGCTCGAAGCCCATGCCTGTGTCAACGTGCTTGGCGGGCAGCGGTTCGAGGCGACCATCTTCGAAGAGGTTGTATTGAATGAAGACGTTGTTCCAGAGTTCGAGGAAGCGCGTGCATTCACCGTTCACGCCGCAGACGTGGTCTGTGCCGCGCAGGTTGTCGCGCTCTTCGCCGAGGTCAAAGTGGATTTCGGAGCACGGTCCGCAGGGACCGAACTCTGCCATTTGCCAGAAGTTTTCCTTGCGCCCGAAAAACAAAACATGCTCAGGGTCGAAGCCAGGCTGCTGCTTCCAGATATCGGCGGCCTCATCATCCTGCGGAACGCTGCCGCTACCCACAGGGTACGCTACTCTATCATCTTGAAAACAGGTCGCGTAGAGTCTATCCTTCGGCAAGCCCCAGACTTCGGTCAGCAGTTGCCAAGACCAGGCGATGGCTTCCTTTTTGTAATAGTCGCCGAATGACCAGTTGCCGAGCATTTCAAAAAAGGTGTGATGCGTATCGTCGCGGCCTACATCTTCGAGATCGTTGTGCTTGCCCGCCACGCGCATACACTTCTGCGAGTCGACGGCGCGTTTGTAGGGTTTGGTATCGGTGCCGATGAAAACATCCTTGAACTGCACCATGCCCGAGTTTGTGAAGAGAAGCGTAGCATCTCCGCCTGGGACAAGCGACATGGACGGCACGGCAGTGTGTCCGTGCTCGACGAAGAAATCTATAAAGTCCTGGCGGATCTGGTTGCCTGTTAGTTTTTTGCTCATGAGCGCTCCGAGAGATTTAAGTTGGGGAATTATACCAAGTGAGTTGAAGGTTGCAGGTTGCAGGTTGAAGGTTGCAGGTTGAAGGTTGAAGGTTGAAAGTTAAAAAGTTTGAAGGTTGGGAAAAAGAACCGCTTCGCGCCCCGCTGGAAGTTGGTTCGGTTTCGAGGAATTTATTCTATGCTGGCTACCCGCGCGGGGATGAATCGTCCCGCGTTATTTTTACGAAGCCAGATAAATCTGACTCAGATTCGCTGACTAATAAAAAAGCCCCGAGCCTGTTTCAGATTCGGGACTTGAACGAATAAATCAATAGGGTGTGTTTCAACTGAAAGGCGCAGTTACTTCGCAAATGAGTTGAAGGATGAACCGTCCCGAAGGTTTTCTCGAAGAATTTGGCCGTTTTTTAAACCTTCGGGACGGTTGTTCCAACTGAAATGAAACACACCCAAATCAATATCACGCCATCGCAGGTTCGTAATACAAGACCAATAATGCGAAAATCCACAAAACTCAATACAACAATTCAGGCCTTCTTTATAAAGTATATTTGGGTAATCTCAATTGACTTTGCATTTTTGTTATGTTATTATTTTATTGCTCCACTCAAAGAGATGAGCGTTAAAAAAATAAATTCCGGCTTATTGCCGGGCTGGCATTTCGAGGAGGATACTATTAAAAAAATTGCACCTTTGGTTGTTCGACAAAAAACTTCATACGTTTGTATCCTATATTAATTTTAAGGAGAGGAAGATGAAATCAGTCAAACTGTTTCCAAAGTACGGGCCCATTTTCAACATACTGTCGGCATTGATTATCATTTCGATATTGGCAGCAGGGGGAAGTACAAACGCAGCCGCAAAAAGCGCTTCACAAGAACCACTCCCAAACTCTGTAAACCAGCAAAAATTAAATCAATGCCTTGGGGCGGAGGGGAATACCACTTACCACCCATTGACCGGTAATGTCAGTTTTGCCGGGGCCAGCCCTGATAAGCCGATTCAACAGATCACCGAGGGGTTGCAATCTGCGTCTCCGGAAGATGCTGCGCGCGGGTATCTGTCTGAGTGTGGCTATCTGTTTGGGTTGACCGATCAGACCAACGATTTAGTCGTGAACCGCCAAAGGGTGACGGAAGACGGGCGTACTGTGGTGCGCTTCCAACAGCATTTCCAGGGCATTCCAGTCTTTGGCGGCGAACTTCTGATGCAGCTCGGCGCAGGCAATAATGTCATTTTGGTTAATGGCAGTTTGTTGCCGCGAGTCAAGCTGAACACCCAGCCTGGTGTTGACCCTGCCGCTGCGCAACAGGCAGCTTTGCAACTGGTGGCGGATCAATCCGGCTTCAGCGTTGATGCCTTGAAAGTGAGCGACGCGCAGTTGTGGGTTTATAGCCCCTTGTTGATTGAATCCAAGATTGCGCCAGCCGCACTGGTGTGGCGGATGGAAGTTACCCCAGTGGAACTGGCTCCGATCCGCGAACTGGTGCTGATCAACGCGCATGATGGCAGTGTTGTATTGGATATCAACCAGGTGGATACGGCGCTAAACCGACTGACCTATACGGCAAGCAACGGCACTACACGGCCTGGCACCCTGGTTTGCAATGAATCCGACCCAACCTGTGTGGCCGGCGACACGGATGCGAAAAACGCCCATAAATTCGGCGGCGATACCTACAACTTTTTTTCCACTTATCACAGCCGTGACAGCATTGATAATGCTGGTATGTCGCTGATCTCCACCGTCCATTATGATACTGCCTATTGCAATGCCTTCTGGGATGGATTCCAGATGACCTACGGCGACGGTTGTACCATCGTGGTGGATGATGTAGTGGCGCACGAAATGACGCATGGCGTAACAGAGTACGAGTCCAACCTGGTGTATTCCTACCAGTCTGGCGCCATCAATGAGTCTTTCTCAGACATTTGGGGTGAGTTTGTGGATTTGACCACCACTACAGGCGGCACCGACACAGCCGGAAACAGATGGCTGATGGGTGAAGATACAAGTATTGGCGCGCTTCGCGACATGCAGGATCCCACTACGTTTGGCGACCCTGATCGAATGGGAAGCCCGCTTTACTATATCGGCTCCCTGGATAACGGCGGTGTCCACACGAACAGCGGCGTGGGCAATAAAACCGCATATTTGATTACCGATGGCGACACCTTCAATGGGTACACTGTCACCGGCCTGGGCATCACAAAAGCCGCCAAAATCTACTATGAAGCGCAGACGAATATCCTCGTCTCCAATTCGAATTACCATTCGCTCTACGATGCGCTGAGGCAGGCTTGCACCAATTTGACCGGCACTAGCGGCATTACAGCTCTGGATTGTACGGAAGTGGGCGAGGCGGTCCTTGCTACACAGTTGAATCTCCTGCCCCTGCCTCCTGGAGCCCCTGCAAACGATGCTTTCGCAAGCCCGATCGTTATATCCACTGCTTCTTACACCAACACCCAGGATATTAGCGGAGCAACCACCGCAATTGACGATCCTATGTTCCCCTGCACTTCGCATAAAGGCACTAATTCGGTTTGGTATCAAATCACACCGTCATCGTCAGGCACGCTTACCGTCGACACGGTCGGCAGTAATTTCGATACCGTGCTTGGCATTTGGACGGGCAGCAGCCCAGCCGGACTGACCTCTGTGGGATGCCACGATGACATTGATAACGCCGGTGGCAATTACCAGTCGCGAGTGGTACTTTCTGTTACGGCGGGTCAAACCTATCGTATCGAGGCGGCGGGTTACTCTGGCGGGGGAAACCTCACCATCCACGCGAGCCTTCCAGTTCCATCCAATACGCCTACTATTATCGCTCCTAAAGGCACAACTACCGATACAACGCCAACCTATAAATGGAGCAAGGTAACAGGAGCAACTAATTACCGCTATCAACTTATGAAGGGCGCGACAACTATCTACACAAAGACTGTCGCCGCCAGCGTCTGCGTAGGCACAACCTGCAAAAGTACACCCACGACCCCATTGGGCTTTTTCACATACAAATGGAGAGTGCAAGCAAAGGTCGGTGGAGTGTGGAAGGCTTATA
>CAKKRM010000039.1 GCA_919902735.1 Anaerolineales bacterium
CCGTGAAACCAACCTATCCACCCGCCACTCGCTGCGGGTACAATGTGATGGACGGTGTCAGAAAAGCCGCTACAACGAAAAATCATATCTATTTATATCCACTACCAATTCAAAAACCGCCCATCTATATCTCCGCTTATTCGCCCAATTTGCGTAATTCGCGTTAAAGGGTTTGCTTTCTTGAACAGTGTCTACACATGAGCCAACTTTTCAAAAACCACAGGTTGGGCAACATTTGGGTTCAACTTGTTTTATTTTTTATACTGGCTGCATGTACGCCAGTTCCCCAACCCCCACAGGAGAATACGACACCCATGAAAGAGATTCGATATCTTGCCCTCGGCGATTCCTACACCATTGGCGAAAGCGTCCCTGAAAATGAACGCTGGCCCAATCAACTGGTGGAATTATTAAAATCCTCTCCCCAGTTTGAGCGGAGCCAGAGGGAGGTGGAAGCCACCATCATCGCCCGTACAGGCTGGACAACGAGTGAACTCTGGCAGGGCATCCAGGCCGCAAACCCACAGGGGACATATGATCTGGTTTCTTTGCTGATCGGAGTCAACAACCAATACCGCGGATATGACATCCACGAATACCGCGAGGAATTTCGATTTTTGCTGGGAAAAGCCATCGAATATGCAGGCGGGAATGCCAGTCATGTCATTGTACTTTCCATTCCAGATTGGGGCGTTACGCCCTTTGCGTCCGGCAGAGATCGTGAACAGATTGCAAATGATATCGACGCCTTCAACGCCGTCAACCTGGAAGAATCTCGAAATGCAGGCATCCATTATGTGGATGTGACCCCCGTCTCCCGCGAGGCTGTGAACGACCCCGTTTTGGTCGCCGTGGATGGACTGCATCCTTCGGGCAAAATGTACGCCGCATGGGCAAGACTTGCCCTGCCCATTGCGGCGGAGATACTGGAGTAAAATCAACGCAACTCAAATTTAACGGAGAATCAACATGCCCAGGATCACAGCCATCAATCACGTTGCCGTCGTAGTGGATGACATGGACAAATCCCTTGCATTCTGGCAGGATGCGCTTGGAATTCAACTCCACGAACTGCGTGATGTTCCCGCTGAAAAATCCCAGGTGGCTTTTCTGCCGGTTGCCGGCGCCGAGGTTGAACTGGTTATGCCAACCACGGACGACTCAGGCATTGCCAAATACCTTGCCAAACGCGGTCCCGGTATGCACCACCTTTGCCTTGAAGTGGATGATATTGTTGGAATGATATCCCAGATAAAAGCCAAAAATATTCGCCTTATCAATGAAGAACCGCGCACCGCTGTTGATGGAAAAAAATATGCCTTTATTCATCCGGAGTCAACGGGCGGAGTGTTGGTTGAGCTTTACCAGCTTGCTTAAACGTAGAATGCAGCAATGCCAGAAAATATTGATGATATCTTGAAGAATGAATGCGGCCTTGTAAAAGACCGTCCCATTGTGGCCGGTGTTTCCGGGGGACCAGACAGCCTGTGCCTGATGGAGACATTGCGGCAGGCGGGCTATCCCGTGATCGTGGCGTATTTCGATCACCAGCTTCGGCCTGAATCCGGGACCGATGCGCGCATGGTGGAGAAGACCGCCAACCGCCTGATGCTCTCGTGCTTTGTGGATGGCGCGGATGTGCGCGCCCACGCTGAAGAAAAAAAACTGTCCATCGAAGAGGCGGCTCGCAATCTGCGTTACCGTTTTATGTTCGATCTTGCCCGCCGCTACAATGCCCAGGCGGTTGCCGTTGGGCATACCGCCGACGACCAGGTGGAAACCGTGCTGATGCACTTTTTGCGCGGCAGCGGCATCACCGGCTTGAAGGGCATGTCTTATCGCTCCATCATCCCCGTCTTTGACGCGGAGCTTCCCATCGTGCGCCCGCTCCTGGATATGTGGCGCGAGGAAACGGTGGTGTATTGCGCGGTCAACGGGCTGCGCCCGCATTACGATTCAAGCAACGACTCGCTGAATTTTCAACGCAACCGCATCCGCCACCTTTTGATCCCCAACCTCGAAACCTACAACCCAAAATTCCGCGAAGCTATTTTGCGCATGTCGCAGTCATTAAAAGGCGATTACACCTTTGTGATGGAAACATTGGAAAATGCCTGGAAGCAAACCGTGGTGACCGCCGACAAGGAATCCATCACCTTTGACTTTTCCCTGCTCTCAGCCTGCTCGCTCGGACTCCAACGAAACCTGATCAAACACGCCATGCAGTTTCTTCGCCCCGGCGTGGATGTGACCTTCTCCGTGCTCGAACGCGCAACGAACCTCCTCCGCCAGGGAGCGCCTTCCCTGCGTGTGGACCTGAAGGCCGGTCTGCGCATGTTCCGTGAGGCAAATTACATCTACATCGGCACATTGGATGCGGAACTGCCCTTCGATCTCTGGCCTCAATTGATGGACGAGAATCCCATCATCATCACTCCGCCGGGGCAGGTTGCGCTGGCCGGCGGGTGGAAGATTGGCTGTGAACGCTGGCATCTCCCTGCCCTCGCGAGGGAACAAGCCGAACGAAACGACGACCAGTTTCAGGTCTGGTTGGATGCGGGGCATTTGCCCGAATCGCTCGAACTGCGGCCGCGTCGTCAGGGTGATCATTTCGCGCCGCTGGGCATGGATGGTCACTCGCAAAAACTTTCCGATTTCTTCGTGAACGAGAAGGTTCCACAGCGCGCCCGCGAGCGCTGGCCCTTGCTGTGTGCGGGGGATGAAATCATTTGGGTGCCGGGCTACCGCCCTGCCCATCCCTACCGTTTGACGGATACAACCAGGAAGATCATTTATTTTTCAGCGCTGCGCCCGCCAGAGAAAATTTCAGAATAAAAATCCCCGTCATCGACGGGGATTTTTATTTACTTTACTCACCTTACGCACCGCCCATGATTCCCTCCCGAAGGACATCGGGACGATGT
>CAKKRM010000040.1 GCA_919902735.1 Anaerolineales bacterium
AAAGAAACCTTTGAAACGATGACTAAATTTTATTTCCGATAACGTCTATTATTAAATGGTTTGTCAGTATTAGCATGTGGAAACAGTGAGGGCTTTTCACAGGGCAGCGAGCAATCTATGCTTTTGATTGATGGTATTCGTAGAGTGATATACTGCTGGCCTGCTCGCTGGCTTTTTACCATAATGCGCTTATCCGAACAGGTTATTTAAAGTGAGAAAACATGACAGTTAAAAATAATGATTTTCTATTTTTATTAGTTGGTATTATTCTGGCAGGACTTGCGGCGCTGGCTCTGAGCAGCCCTGATGCAATCATTGGCCTTTATGGTGTTGCAGGTATGTTGGGGATTGTAATGGTGCTGGCAATAATCATTAAACCAAATTTCGGGGCAACTATTTTAATTATTGCAATTTTTACAAATATTTCAGCCCAACTGACCGATCATGGATATCCGGCGGTGGTTAAACCTTTAGTTGCAGTTGTGTTTGGCGCGATCATGGTGCGCAATTATTATGCGGGACAACTACCCAAAGATCGAAAAAAGACCGCTGCCATTGAGACTTTTATAATAATGTATTTTGCGGTAATTACAATGTCTTATCTGGTCGCCGCAGATAAAAACAGGGCTCTTGATGCTGTGCTGGATATGGGGAAGGATATTATTATTATTTATACGATTTTGTTTGCTCTGCGCGAATGGCGGACCTGGAAGCAGGCGATATGGGTTATTATCCTTACAACAGCGGCGTTAAGTATGTTGGGTGTGTATCAAGTTGTCACAGGCGATCATGCCCAGGACTTTTTTGGCTTATCCACAGTACAAGCTGAAGGAATTCTTGAAACTACCGACGCAACTTCCGCACGTGTTAGCGGGCCAGTTCACGACCCCAATATGTGGGCTCAGATAATTGTTCCGGTTATGGCTCTAGTGCTGTTTCAAATTATGCATGAACCTCGCGTAAAGTTGAAAATTTTAGGCGTGGGGATTTTGGCCGCCCTGTTAATTGTATTGCTTAATACCTATAGCCGCGGCGGCTATCTTGCGTTTATGGTTGTTGGGTTCTTGACTTTCTTTGTTTTCGAAAAGCGTATTCATCCACTGGTTGCTGTTGCCGGGCTCGGCTTGCTTGTCCTGCTAATCCCGTTTTTGCCTGCGGACTACCGCTCTCGTTTTGAAAGCTTGAGTTTCCTGTCAGACGGAAGCTCTGGCGTTTATCAAGATAGCTCGCTTCAGGGACGAAGTAGTGTGATGTTGTCGGGGCTTACAATGTTTGCCTATAATCCTCTTTTAGGGGTAGGCGCCAGCAATTTCATGAATAACTATCAAAAATACAACCAAATTGTGGGTCTTGAATTCAAATATGGGGAGCGGGAGGCTCATTCCTTATATACTCAAATACTAGCGGAAACAGGTATTCTGGGGGGGGTCTCGTTTTTTGGTATTATGGCTTCCCTGTTGAGTGGACTGGCGAAAACGGTAAAGTCAATACAAAACCTGCCTGCATATAAATCGTATATACATTGGGTTGTTTCGCTTCAAGTAGCTATTGTGGGATATTTAGTTGCCGCCACTTTTCTGCACGATGCCTTTATTCGTTACTTCTGGATATTGGTGGCGCTTGCATTAACCGCGATTCAGTTAATCGATGAACGGTTAAATAGTATGGATCGATCAAAATTCCTTGAGGATTCTCTTTGACAGACTTTGGCATAATCGATGACAACAACCGTGTAGCTCGCAAAGCCGGGCGGGGGATTATCTGGAACTTTCTTGCTTATGGGCTTGGTAAGGCTGTAGTTCTGTTTACAACCTCCATTATAGCGCGCCTGCTGACCAAGGATGATATTGGCCTTGTCGCAGTAGCTCTTATTGCCATTAATTACCTGGCCGTTGTAAAAGACCTTGGCCTTGGCGTGGCCCTTATACAACGCAGGGAGGATGTGGACGAGGCTGCCAATACAGTTTTCACTATAAATTTAATCATTGGCATTTTGTTATCCGTAGTTGTGGTGCCTATTGCGCCATTGGTAGCCGAATATTTCAAAGAACCCATGGTGACTCCAGTACTGCGCTGGTTGGGCGTTTCATTTGCAATTAACGCATTGGGGTCTGTTCATGTGATTTGGCTTATGCGTGAACTCGATTACCGCCGTAAATTTATTCCAGATATGGGGAATACATTGGTTAAAGGTGTGGCTTCAATTGGCTTGGTGTTCGCTGGTTTTGGTGTTTGGTCTTTGGTGATTGGACAGATACTCGGCGCCATCACTTCGGTGGTGCTGGTGTGGATCGTGCTTCCCTGGCGGCCCCGCCTTATGCTAAACAAAAAAATAACCGCAGCACTGATGCAGTTTGGAGCATCGGTAATTGGCGGGGATATTCTTGGCGTTTTTATTGACAACATGGATTATATAGTTATTGGCAGGTTGTTTGGCCTGGAGCAGTTAGGTATATATACGTATGCTTATCGATTGCCGGAAATGCTATTGATCGGTAATTTATGGGTTATGGGAAGTGTGACCTTCTCGGCTTTTTCCTCGATTCAGGATAAACCTGACGAGATGCGGCGCGGCCTGCTGGCTTCGGTGCGCTTTATTCAAATGATTGCCGTGCCCATTTCCCTGGGGTTATTTCTTGGCGCAGACCCGATTATACGGGTGGTTTATGGGGAGCAGTGGCTGGATGTGATACCGATTCTGCGTGTTCTGGCAATTTATGCCTGGGTTTATTCCGTCGGCTACCATGTTGGGGATGTTTATAAGGCAATTGGCCGCCCGGATATTTTATTTAAATTAACGATTCTTACGCTTATTGTAATTGTTCCTTTCATATTGATCGGGTCGCGTTTTGGAATGATTGGAATAGCCTGGGGACACCTGTTTGCTGTATTAATTCGGAGGGTGGTAAGCTTAATAGTAGCCGCCCGCTTTATAAAAGTTCCGACTACGGAGATACTTAAGGAGCTTAAACCTTCTATTCAGGGCGGAGCAGTTATGATTCCCGTTGTCCTGATCGTCTTATATGTAACGAAAGATATCAGTCCGTTTTTGCAACTGGCATTTGTTGTTTTATCCGGGGCTGTAAGCTATTTAGGCGTGTTGTGGGTTGTTGAGCGCGAGAATTTAATTCGATTGGCGCGGACCATTGGCGTTCCGTTGTAAATGATGAGTATTTGAAAATGACAAATCTATCAGATACTGCCCCGGGTGCCGATGCCCCATCCAACAGCGCAGATTGGCGTTTTTTTCTGCCAATTTCAGCGGGGAGTAATGTGCTGCTGGTGACCAACCATGGAGAAGACATAGCCCGGTATTTTGAAAAACTGGGAATTCGTACGACAATCTACAATAACGATAGTTCAACCGGGCCAGACGTTGAATTTACGAAGCAAAAAAGCGCAGACTTTGAAAATGAGTTTTCACCCCCAGGCGGGCATTCGCTTTTTGATGTTGTAGCAATACCGCATGGGCTCCCGGAATATCTTCTTTCCAGGGGAGAGACGCCTCAAATTGACGTGTATCAAAAAATAAAACAAGCGCTCAATCCCCGCGGCGCTTTGTTGATTGGGTTTTCCAATTCACTGCGGCTTGGGCGTGCTGCCCGCCCTTTTGTAAATTTTTACGCCACTCCGCAAGGCATGATTGGATTGCTGAGAAAAGCGGGGTATCCCTCGGTTGAAATTTATGGCGCCATTCCAGATTTAAATGTGCCGGATTACATATTTTCGTTGAATAAACATGAAATAGGATTCGTTTTGGAACACCGCTATCGATATAAAATTCCCGCCTGGGTGCTGAAGCTTTTGACCACTTCGTTTGTAGCTGGCAGTCTTTCGGGCTTTTTTCCTTTTTACTATGCTGTCGCCTATCCTGATATATTAAAATAGACGGCTGCCATTGATGATGTTTGAAAAATATTTTCGGATCAAATTATGACGATAACTTTTGTTGACGGCTTGACTGATTATCTATCATCGGAACATCCCTCAATACCTGCTGTGCTCCGCTGGGCGCTTTTGTCTAATGGTTTGGCGGCGCCTGATGGAAGCGTTGTCTTTTTTGGATTTGAGGATGCGGCTTCGGTTCCCACTCTGGTGGTGAAGGCGCCTCGCCTGCCAGAGAATGCCTGGTCATTGCAAATCGAATATGACCGCCTGGTTGAGTTGTGGTCCCTTTTGGGGGATGCAGCCGTGTATCGTTTGCCACAGCCTGTTGCAATGACGAACATCAATGGTACATCTGCGCTTATAACCACCTATTTAAGAGGTGAAAACTTTTTGCGTGTAACCAGAGATGCTCTGTGGGGTGACCCGGAACAAACCCTTGCTTTGGCAATTGATGTGGCTGAATCCTGGCGCGGCATTATGGATCGTACGGCAACCATGCTGGAAGCAGGTGAGCAGGTGCCGACCGATTTTCGACGAAAAATAGAAAAATTCCGACAGATGTACAGGCTTGACGACCGTGAAAAACAGATTGTTGAGGAGTTGTTGATAGACGTTGAAACTGCCGCTAAAAGCGCCCGGCGCAAAATTTTACTGCAAGGTGATTTTTGGCATGGCAACATGATCCGTAATGAAGAACACGGGAAATTAATGTTCATCGACTGGCAGTATTCCCGATGGTCAACTGACGTTAGCCTGGATGTGTACCTGTTTTTGCTGGCTGGTTCCCTCTCTGTTCGGGCTAAAAATCCAGTGGAAAAAGCGGGCAAGGCGGTTCAAACTCTTAAGCAATGGAATAAAAAGATCATCCCCGCCTATCTTTCTGCATTTGGAAAACCTGATGGCTATGGGTTGTTACCGTTGAGAACCGGCATGTTGATGTGTTGTATTGAAAAAGCAGTTCGCGAGAGTATCGATCTTGGGGTCGATCAGTTTAATGACATTGTCTGGCGGCATTTGTTTGCCAAACTGTCAGACTGGCCGAATGACAATGGGTAGGCGGCAGGCATCGGTTAAGATGGAAGCGCGAAAGTTTGTCATCGCATTCATTATTGACGGTCTCGGCCTGGGCGGGGCGGAGCGTCTTATGGTGCCCATCTTGAAAAACTTAAACAGGCAGGTTTTCGAGCCGCGAGTTTGTGTTTTGCAAATAAAAGATGGGAACCCCATGGCTGATGATCTTCGCGCGATGGGTATTCCGGTGGATTTAATTCCTGTGAAATATTTGCGCGACGCCACCGCCGTTCCTCGTTTGGCTAAATACCTTCGGCGAGTTAAAGCGAATGCAGTTCATACGCAGCTTGAATTTTCTGATGTGCTCGGGGGGGCTGCTGCAAAAATTTTGGGGCTGCCCAGCGTCTCCACAATCCACACGATGCCCTCGCAGGATATGGATGCAAAATCGCGCTTGCATCAGATGTTGGAGTTGTTTAGCCTGCGCCATTTCAGCGATCTTGTGATTTCAGTTTCTGAAGAGGCGCGGCAATTCCATTTGAAAATCAGCAATTCTCCGCCGCAGAAAATTCGGACGATCCATAATGGAATAGACCTCTCGAATTTTATGATCTTAAAGCGGGATGCTGAGTTCGTTGCTGTGCGGAATGAATTTTCGATACCGAGCAATGCAAAAGTTTTAACAACAGTTGCTGTGCTGCGTGAACTTAAAGGTATTCAATTTATGATTCGCGCTATGCCCGCTATTTTGGCGAATCATCCAAATGTTTATTACCTCATCGTGGGGGATGGTTCTCATCGGGAAGAGCTTGATCGGGAAGTGGAAAGGATGGGAGTAAAAAACCGCGTCATTTTTTCGGGAAAGAGGAGCGACATACCCAGGCTTTTGGCGGCAACTGACATATTTGTCCTGCCAACGCTGACGGAGGCTCTCCCTACGGTTCTTGCGGAAGCAATGGCGAGCCATCTCCCGATTGTTGCATGTGCAGTTGGCGGCGTCCCCGAAATGGTGGAAGATGGAAACAACGGAAGGTTGGTTCCGCCTGCCGATCCCCAGGCGCTGGCAGATGCGTGCAATCAGTTATTGCGAGACCCGCAGAGGTGTAAAATAATGGGTGAAGCTGGCTGGCAGGTTGTTGAAAAAAAATTTAATATCAAAACACAGGTGGAGAGGTTGGAAATGCTGTATCTCAGTTTAATCAGGGCTTATGAATAATAAACTTCGTCTTTTTGTTGTAGAAGCGGATGGCGGCGGCGGCCTGGCCCATTATATATATCAACTTTGCACTGCCCTCGCTAAAGAAGGGGCAGATGTAACGCTGGTCACCGCAAGCGATTATGAACTTCAGGAACTCCCTCATAATTTTAGAGTGGTCAGGCTGTTGCATCTGTGGAAGCGTTTTGATGTTGATGTGGATCAGAACGCGAATAAGTGGGTGACTAGTTTGCGGAAACTATACTTGAAACTTCGCAGGGCTGTTCGCGCAATTCGCTGGGTTGTCGCCTGGACGCGCCTCACCATCTTTTTATTGCGCGCCAAGCCCGACCTTGTTCAGTTTTCCAAAATGCATTTTGCGCTCGAATCTTATTTTATTGGTTTTCTGCGCAGCCGCGGAATTAAGCTTGCCCAGATATGCCATGAATTTGAAGAGCGGGAAGGACAAAACCGCCTTGAGGCATACCTGCTTGGCGTTAAGGGAGATGTGTATTCCAATTTTTCGGCAATGTTTTTTCACGCAAAAGAGAATCGAGATCGTTTTTTCTCCCTGTATTCATCCATTCCCGAGGAAAATGCCCACATTATTCCGCATGGGAATTCGGCCTGGCTGTTGAATTTTAAACCGAAGGCAGAGAGTATTCAGCGCGCAAGAGAGAAGTATGGATTGCGCGACGATGATCGTGTGGTTCTTTTTTTTGGATTGCTTGCCCCCAGTAAGGGACTCGACGATTTGATCGAAGCCTTTTCGATTGCGAGTAAATCGTGCGACGCCAGGCTGTTAATTGCTGGCTATCCTACAAAACATATAAACATGGAAGATTTAATAAACAGAATTTCCGAATTGAAATTAACAGACCGTGTAACCCTCGATACACGATATATTCCTGTGGAGGAAGTAGGTATTTTGATGGGGTTGGCGACTGTTGCAGTATATCCCTACCGTAGCAGCACTCAAAGTGGCGCATTGCAGGTGGCGTATACATTTGGGAGGCCTGTTATTGCCACGGCGGTGGGAGGTCTACCCGAAGCTGTAGAAGATGGAAAAAACGGCTTCCTGGTCCCTGCCCAATCTCCCCATGATCTGGCTGGAAGAATCGTAACCCTTATAAATGAACCCGAGCTGGCTGAAAAAATGGGTGATTATGCTCGCTACTTATCCGAAACCCGATTTGGTTGGGATTCCATTGCAAGGCAGATACTAACGGTCTATCAGCAGTTGGTGGCGGATAAAGAATAACTGTGTAATTATTTATTGGGTTATACGCCGCTAGCATGTTTTCTTGTAAAATCCGATCGCAGGGTATTCCGCTTGAAGTGAATTTTTTTAGAAATTGTCTTTGCTGTATTTTCCAGCTGTTAGTTCAATAAAATTTGATGATTTAAATATTAAAAAGGGAGTGTGTTTCTGTGACAAATTCTGTTAGTGTAAAAAAGCATAGCAAAAATAAACAATGGGTTCCGCAGGTATTAAGGTTCGTTGATTCGTATACAGGTTTCATTCTTGCTTTTGCTGTTTTGGTAGCTCTGGTGGTTGGGGTTAAAACAGGTATGAATGAACCGCCCGCATTCGAAAACGGGTCAACTGATTCGTGGTGGGTTATTGCTACAAACTTAATTCATGGGAAGGGATATAGTTTATGTATTCCGAGGTATTTTCCCTTTTGCAGCGAACAAAATCAAACGACCGCGGCGCGTGAACCGGTGCCGGTATTCCTATTCTCGTTGGTTGCGTTGGTGGGTGGGGAGTCGCTATGGGCCGCTGCCGTTTTTGAATTAATCATTTACCTTGCCATCCTTTTGGTAACATATTACCTCACCAAGGAGTGGGCTGGTAAACGCGTTGCACTTTTAGCGGCATTTATTTGGGCGGTCTATCTTCCGGCAACAAGGCTGATTCCGCAGGCGTCTGGCGATCTGTTGGCTGGGTTTGCAGTTAATTTCGGCATGTTTTATGTTATGCGAGCGCGAAAAACCAATAACGCTTCAGAATGGCTGCTTGCTGGCTTGTGGTTTGGAATAGGGGTAATGTCTCGATCCGCTGTTCTTATTATTGTAGGAGTTGTTATTGCAGGGCAGGCGATTGAACTTTTTATGAAAAAAGAAAATCTAAAAAATGTAATCTACCCTTCATTGATTGTTGGTTGTGTTGTGGTCGCCTTAATGACACCCTGGGTGGTGCGGAATCGAATTGTTTTTGGGCGCCCAATAGTAGGTTCAAGCCTTGTCGGATATAACATATTTCGCCAGAGCTACGCTTTCAGAGGCGAAGATTATCTAAGATATGTAGGGGGGGCAGAAGGACAGGAAGCCGTAAATTTTTTATTGGAGGAGCAAAAGGGGCAATTAACCGGCAAAGAAAATGAGGCCCAAATGGATTTGATCTATCAGAAAGAGGGGATTAAGTTAATACAAGCCTACCCTGAAAAATACCTCAGGGCATCCGGATATCGTTTTTTTTCTTTATGGTTTAATTGGAAAATCCCTGAGGGAAACGGACATCAAACCACGCGGCTTGGTTATGCAATCATGATATTTCACGCCTTGTTGATGCTGCTGGCCTTGAAAGGCATGCAAGGAAAAAATTTATGGCGGACATGGCCTTTTTGGGCAAGCCTGTTTTTATTCAGTTTACTTTATATGGCCATTGAAAGTCAAATTCGTTACACCATCCCCGTGATACCTATGTTGATTAGCCTGAGTTCAGCGGGATTGGCCTCGATTTTGGAGGATATTTTCATGTAATCAAAGGCTGCACATTTGGGCCATCGGCCTCGTTGAACATATCTGTTGTTGTGGAACCGTTATTTTCGATAGCGATTGATAGGATTTGTCAAAGCTGCGTAATGCGCCATTGTATGTGTGTGGGAAATGAAAATTCTTCTTATCGCAAAAGGGTTGCTCTTTACTTCTCGCAGCGAGGAAGGCCCGTTTGACAGTGTAAAAGCTGCCTTATACCCTGCCTGAGCTACGAGCAGTTCAAGGGTGGGGTTGAGATCGTTTTTCATTCCATTTGGATACGCAAAACTGAGAACCTCTTTTCCCGTTTCCTGCTCAATGCGGAGTTTTGACCCTTCGATTTCCATACGAGCATTTTCAGGAGAGATTCGTGAAAGAATGGGGTGGTTTATTGTATGACCTCCAAATTCAATTCCATTTTGATTCATTTCCTGAACCTGCTCCCAGTTCACCATTAAATTCTTGAAATAATTAGCGGGTATCGAGACGTTTAAACGTTCCGACAATTGCCCTGCCCAATTTTGTTTTTCGGAATCCGGAAGGAGTTTTAAGGCCTCGATCCATGCATTGCTTACAGACTCTTTTTGGGCGGAGCCATTCCAGGAGCGTTCTGATTTGTCCGGGAAAGTCACATGGTCTTTACTTGTGTGAAAAAAACAATAAGCCGCCATATCCCAATAGAATGGCGCATCTGTCTCAATGTGTCCGGTTGTTAAAAAAATTACGGCAGGGAAATTATTCTTCCGAAGAATGGGGTAGGCTTGCGTGTAATTATCAAGATACCCGTCGTCGAATGTAATTAGCGCTGCATAGGGAGGGAGATCATGCTTGCCGTGCAGCCATTGGACAACATCATTTACTGAAACAACATTGAACCAGCGCTTGAGATAATCCATTTGTTCTGCGAACATGGGAGGGCTGGCGCTGATGTTGGGTTTGAAAGAGTCAAAATCTGGTTGGTGTGGGTTGTCTATTCTATGATAGTTGATTACTGTTAATGATTTTGAGAATAATTGACGCCCGACCCGTATCAGCCCTGTTTGGTCGGCAAGTTTGAGTATTCCTCCCGCCAAGCCTGAGTGTGAAGTTGTTGATTTTGTGTGATTGTTGTACATTAATTAACTCCCGTAGCGGTAAGAATTAACTGGCTATTGGTTTTATCCCGGCGTCGATCGTAGATTAGAAGGGAGTGTCTAAAAGCATGGGCTTTTACCCATCAATTTAAAGTTATTCAGGCATTAAAAAACGTTCACCACTGAGACTCGGAGGCGCTGAGATTCTTTGAAGGTCTTCTCCGTGCTTCAGGTTCTCCGTGGTAAAAAAGTCTGGCAAGCCCACTATATTATTCAGGTTAACCATAATTGCCTGACTACGTAGTAGCTATTTCAGTCGCTTTTTGCTCGCAAACCAACGACTAAAGTCGTTACTACGTGTCAGCCTTTCGATATTAACCTAAATAGCCACTCCCGATTAGAATTACTTTTTTGTGGGAAATGGACTGGTGGTATACTTTGACAAGATTTTTAAATTATAACACTTATGTAGGTAGATTACTTGAAGGAGCGTATTTTTTATGGAGATTCGTTTTTATCTTAAGATCGTTCAACGCGGATGGTGGATAATATTAATTTCCGCCCTGGTGGCAGTTAATGTTTCGCTTGTCTATTCTTATTACATAACTACACCCATGTATGAGGCTGTGGCCAGATTTATTGTCAGTCCAAACCTTGAAAATACAGACAATAGGGATATGGTGAACAGTTTGGAGGCATTGGATAAGCGATCCATCGTTTCAACATATGCTGAAGTTCTCAATAGCCATCAAATAATTACCGGTGCGATGCAATTATTACGTGAAAACCCTGATGATTTTGAAGATTATTCTTTTTCAGCGACTTTGCTTCCCGAGGCAAACATTATCCGATTTAGTGTTAAGGGGCCGGACCCGGAGGTGGCTGCCTTGCTCGCAAATAGTATTGGGCAATATGCGATTGATTATGTCAGGGGTGTATACATTGTCTATAATTTTGATTTCCTGGACAAGGCGCTCACCCCTTCGGGACCGTACCAACCCAGACCTGTGCAGGATGCCGGATTGGCATTACTTGTGGGTGTGGTTCTTGGGGTAGGCTTGGCTGTATTCAGGGATCAGATTTCAGGAACCCTGGATCAGTTCGGCAAACGCAATATGATTGATTATGAATCGCATGCTTTTACCCGCGTCTATTTTGAAAGGCGTGTGCGCCAGGAAATTGCGAACCAACCGGATGGAATAATTACTCTTGGGATTATTTACCTAAACGGCGCTCAGGAAATTTACGATTCGCTGCCGCAGGCGTATATTAACCAAATGCTGCGTAAGGTGACAGAAACCCTAAAGTATCAACTGCGTGGAAATGACATTGTTGGAAGGTGGTCGCAATTACAATTCAGCATCCTCCTGCCGTCCACAGATGGCCTTTCAGCCACCAGTAGGTTGGAACGGATCCGTGAAATTCTGGAGGCGCCCATCTCGCTGGAGACGGAAGGACAGTTTGAGGTTGCTCTGGATCCAAGAATTGGCTTTGCCGACCGCCAGGGCGGCGAATCTGTTAATGTGCTGTTTGCCCAGGTGGAAAAGGCGCTTGAGATATCCATGGAATCCGAAGAAAAAGTGAATATGTATAGAGTGCGGCCATTTGGATAGGCCTTTATTAATTATTGCGATGGTTTTGAATGGAGTTTATTTATGAAAATGAAAGCGTTTATCGTGCTTGCCCTTTTTGTTTTATCGATGCTGTCCCCTGTCCATGCCGCGGCGCAATCGCTGTATGCTGATATCAATCCCAGTGGCGGCAGCGAGATTCAAATTGTGGATAACAGAGTCGTTTTTTCCTTTGGAGATTTGAAATACCGCGAAAAAAATCTGGTCGGTCCGGTTGATGTAACCAGAATTGTATTCAGCATCCCCCCAAATTGGACTCTTGCCTCTGGCGGGGAGATAGAATTGCATTACGGTGTTCTTTTGAGCGGACCGGATATAGAAAGTGTTGCCGGGGGCGGCGACTTGTCTGTTAACTTAAATGGTATTGTTGTTGCGTCTTTCCCGTTGAACGAAACCGGTAGTAATGTGGTACGTATTCAAATTCCACCCGAGGCTCTCGTAACAACGCGTGAAGACGGAAGGCATTTATTAACCATTTCGCTTTCGGCGCAATTAAGTTGCGTTTATGATGCTCGCGTGGTCGTTACCGTCAAGCCGACTTCATTTTTTGATTTGGTTTTCGAGGAAACAAGCCCCGAACTGAGCCTTACGCGATTGCCGGCCCCTTTTTATCTTGACAGTTCCTTTATTCCTGATGGGGTTTATGTTGTCGTTCCAAATAACCCTGAAACATTGGAATTGCAGGCCGCCATGGATGTAATGGCCGGGCTTGGCGCGATGGTTGGCGGAAATTACAACATAGAGTTGATATCCGCAGGCGAATTAACACCGCAGAATTTGCCCACGTATCACATGATATTTGTAGGAATGCCCGATAAATTCCCCTTGCTTTCCGATGTGATTTTTGAAGTTCCGGTTGTAAATGGAAAGTTTGAAAACCTCCCACAGGCATCTGCGTCCGATGGAGTGCTTCAGATGGGGTTGTCTCCGTGGAATTCAAGCAAGGCAATTTTGCTGGTGAGCGGAAATTCGGGTGAGGCTGTTCTAAAAGCGGGGCAGGCGGTCAGCGCTGGGCGCATTCTTGTTTATGAGAATCCCCGACTTGCCTACGTTTCGAATGTGCAGCTCTTGTCGGGGACATTACCGATCGTCGAGGATTTTTCACTAAAAGACCTGGGATATGCCACCGCAACATTAAGTGGTATTGGCGGCAGTTCGCAGGTGTATCAGTTTTATGTTTCGCGTGAACAAATGACAACCAAGGATGGGTACCTTGACCTGGTGTATTACCATTCGGGTCTGTTGGATTATAGCCTTTCCGCCTTTTCGATCAGCCTCAACGATCAAATTATCTCCAGTATTGCTTTTAGCGAAGAAACACAGCAGGTTACAACTTTGCGGGTAAAGTTACCCCCCGGCATCCTTCGTTTCGGAGAGAACAATCTCGAGATCAGAGCCAACCTATTGACAACCCCTTCCTGTGACGAATCGGGGCTTATAGACCCATGGTTGACCATTTCAGATCAGTCGATTTTTCACCTGCCGGCAGGGACGGGTGAACCCCTGACGAAAGCCCTATTAAAGGATCTTAAATTCTTTCCCGACCTTTTTGCCACCCATAGCGACCTTGGGGATACCGCTTTCATTCTGCCAAAGGATAACCCTGCAAGTTGGAAAATTGCCGGAAAATTAGCCTTTCGGCTGGGTGAAACCGTAAATCCCTTTATCGCCAGCCTGTCGGTTGCCTATGCGGATGATGTCCCGCAACTTATGCGAGACAATTATTCCATGATCGTTATTGGCAAGGCAAGCGCCCTGCCATTCCTCTTGGAAATTAATGATGCGCTCCCCGCTCCTTTTGATTTCACCACCGACACCGCCAGCGAGCGGCAAATGCAAATCGTTTATCGAATTCCACAGGGCGTAAGCGTGGGTTATTTAGAGTTGATGGCATCCCCGTTTAACAGCGAACGAACCCTTATGGTTGTGGCCGGTAACTCCGATGATGGGTTGGTATTTGCCGGGAATGTGCTCCTGGTGAGTGAATTGCAAAATCAGCTAGCTGGCGTATTTGCTGTGACGAACGGCGTTCAGGTGGCTACTGGAAAAGCGTCTGCTCCTTTTTCAATTGTTGGAGCTGGCGTGCCTGGTTCCGAATTGATTGTTGCCACCCCCCTTCCGGATAACACGGGCCAACAAAAAATGTTGGAACCGCCAAACTGGCTTATACCGCTTGTCGTTGCTTCCGGAGTTATCATTCTTCTTGTTATCACTTTTGTAATAAAAAGCGCGATGGATAGAAGCAAACTAAGCCGGTTTACCCTGGCAAACCCGGACGATGAACCCATTACAATCGAAGACTCAGGTAAAGAATAAATTAATTGAAATTGACCGCATATAGTATTGAAAAAGGAGCGCCGTGAAGGGCGCTCCTTTTTGTTGACATTCGATGATTCAAGATGGGCTAAGCATACTTGTTTATTTGACCTTTTCCTCCGCCGCCTTTCCTAATACCCAAAAACCGCCGTTGATCAAACGCATCAGATCGGACTTTGAAACTGGTGCGCCAGCTTCGAGCATTTCCAACGCTTTCAATAGCGACCCGCGAATTCCGCTGGCGCGGTGCGCCCAGTATGAATCAGCGGAGATTCGCTCAAGGCGGGCAAGCAGCAGTCGGAGGAGGGCGAGCGGTTCTTCATCCATAGACGCATGAATTTTATCGTATCTGTTCCCAAATCCCCTTTTTCCCCTTCAATTTAAAGTTGTTCGGGCGCTTGACTCTTCAAAGGTGGAGTAGTAAACTCTGCCCTACCTACCGTTCGGTAGGGAAGGAGACTCATGACTCGAGACGATATCCTCGACGCCGCCGCGCAGGTTTTTCGACACAAAGGCTTTCATGGCGCGTCCATGTCCGACATTGCGGCTGCGCTCGATGTGCAAAAGGCCAGCCTGTATCATCACGTGACATCCAAGCAGGAGATTTTACTCGCGCTTCTCGACCGCGCCCTCGGCATGTTGACCGACCACATCGCTGCGATCTCCTCCCAGGCCAACCCCACTGACCAAAAACTCAGGCAAATGATTCGCGGATATTTATCCGTGCTGGCAGATAACGCCGACCTCACTGCCGTTCTTTTATTCGAGCATCGCTCCCTCGATAAAAAGTCCCACGCCCGCCATGTCCCTCAGCGCGACAAGTTTGAAGGATTATGGCGGGATGTGTTTAATGAAGGCGTGCAGGCAAAAGTTTTCAATTGCAAGGATACGGGTATGGCTGTTCGCGCGCTGATGGGGGTGATGAATTGGACGCTCACCTGGTATCACCCCGAAGGCGGGAAGACGATTGAACAAGTGGCCGATGATTATGCAGATTTGATGTTGAATGGATTGTTGAAGTAATTTGGAGCGACGGAGCTTGCTCCCGCACTCCAGAATTTGAAAGGAGAGAAGAAAATGTATTCGTTCGAACCAAATGAAGAGCAACAAATGTTGGTGGATGCGGTGGGGAAGTACGCAACAAATGACCTGCGCCCTGCGGCGCACGATGCCGAGGAAGGTCACGAACTGCCGAAGAAACTCATCAGCAAAGGTTGGGAGCTTGGCTTCCTGCAAGCCTCCACGCCCGAAGCCTATGGCGGCTTTGGCGAACGCAGCGCGGTGACAGGCGCGCTGGCCGTTGAAGAGATGGCATTCGGCGATCTCGCGGGCGCGCTGGCCGTGCTCACGCCTTCGCTTTTTGCCACGCCCATTTTGCTTGGCGGCAGTGAAGAGCAGAAACAACAATATCTTCCAGCCATCGTCGGCGGCGACTGGGCTCCCTACACCGCCGCGCTTATGGAAATGAGTTTTGACTTCGACCCCAACGCACTCAAAACCACAGCCAAAGCAGACGGCGGCAGTTATGTTCTCAACGGCGAAAAGATTTTCGTGCCCTTCGCCAAAGCTGCCGAAGCGATGATCGTTTACGCAAACTTGAACGGTGTGACTCAAGGCTTCATCGTTGACAAAAACGCGGCAGGCCTGTCCATCTCAGACGAACGCGAAAAGATAATGGGATTGAATGCTCTGCCGATGTATCGCCTCAAGCTGGAGAATGTGACCGCCAGCCGACTCGGTGGCGCTTCGGGCCACGACTTTGGGCTGATCCTGTCTGCGATGCGTATTGCCTCCGCCTCAGCCGCTTTGGGCGTTGCAAAATCCTCGTTTGAGTATGCAAAGAATTACGCAAAAGAACGCGATGCCTTCGGCGTGAAGATCGCGCAGAAGCAGGCCATTGCCTTCATGCTGGCAGAGATGGCAACCGAGATCGAAGCCATGCGTCTGCTGACGTGGGAAGCCGCCTGGAAACTGGACAATAACAAGGAAGACTCCTGCGTCTCGGCATATCTCGCGCAAACAGGTTCAGCAGATATGGCGATGATGGTCACCGACCGCGGCGTGCAAATCTACGGCGGGCATGGCTACATTCGCGAGAATCCCGTCGAGTTGCTCATGCGTAACGGCCGCGGATTTGCGATGCTTTTAGGATTGGCGATTGTCTAAAGTTCTTTCCTCTTTCTTCTTTCCAGAATTGCCGCGAAAGATGAAAGAAGAAAGAACGAATGACTTCAAGGAGATAAATAATGACAATTGATTTCGAAACCCCAAAACCAATTGCACAGATGCAGACCATGTTGCAGTCTGTTGCTGAAAATATGATGCGCACCACCTCCCGCGAATTTGACGAGAACGAACACGGCATTCCGTGGGATTATATTGAATTCATGCACACCGCCATGAAAGCCGCGGGCGGCGGTGGGGGGTTAACCCCAACCGACGAAAAGCCAAAAGAAGGCGCAGAGAAACGCGCGTCAATTGGATATCAGAAATTAGCCGCCCAAATTGAAATGCTGTCATGGGGCGATGTAGGCTATTACCTCATCACCCCTGGCGGCGGATTGGGCGCAGCGGCGGTTCAGGCGGCTGGTTCTCCCGAACAGAAAGCCAAATTCCTTGCCCGCTTCAATGATGACAAGCCGACCTTCGCCGCCATGTGCATGACCGAAGCTGGCGCTGGTTCAGATACCTCCGCCATCCGCACGCGCGCTGTGTTGGATGAAGCCACAAAAGAATGGGTCATCAACGGCGAGAAGATATTCGTCACGGGCGGCGATAAATCATTTACCGAATACGAAAAACTTGGCAAGGGATTTATCGTTGTCTGGGCAAGCATCGACCCGACCGCGGGGCGTTCAGGGATGAGAGCTTTTGTGGTTGAGTCTGGCACGCAGGGTGTCAGTATTGTCAAACTGGAACACAAACTTGGAATCCGCGCCAGCGATACGGCTGTGATCTCACTGGTGGACGCGCGTGTGCCTTATGAAAATGTGCTGGGCAGCCCGACGGTTGAAAAGACCACGACGGGCTTCAAGGGCGCGATGGCTACCTTCGATGCGACAAGGCCGCTCGTAGCGGCATCCGGCCTCGGTGTGGCAAGAGCGGCTCTTGAATTCCTCAAGGAAAAACTCAAAGAGAACGGTGTCCAAATCCGTTATGGGCTTCCGCGCAATAAATTGACATCCATCGAACGCGATGTGATTGACATGGAGATCATGTTGAAGTCTGCCTGGCTGATGGTGTTGAAGGCGGTTTGGATGGCGGATAATAAAAAGCCGAATGCGCTCGAGTCTTCGATGAGCAAGGTGAGGGCGGGCGATGTGACCACGAAGGTCACGCAGAAGGCGGTTGAGATTTTGGGTCCGATTGGTTACAGCCGCGAATTCCTGCTTGAAAAATGGTTCCGCGATGCGAAGATCACTGACATCTATGAAGGCACAGGTCAGATCAATCGCCTTGTTGTGGCGCGGCAGATATTGGGTTATACGGGCGCGGAGTTGCGGTAAATAGAGACTGGAGATTAGAGACTAATCTCCAGTCTCTAATCCCTAATCACCTACAAGGAGAACACATGAAATATCACATCCACAAAGCGGTTGTCATTGGTTCTGGCACAATGGGCGCAGCAATCGCGGCGCATCTTGCAAATATCGGCATGCCTGTAACCTTGCTCGACATCCCCGCAAAAGACTCGCCAGATAAAAACAAGATCGTCAAAGAAGGCTGGGATCGCTGTATTAAAGCGAAGCCTGCCAATTTGATGTCTGCTGATTTGAAAACCCTGGTCACGCTCGGAAATCTTGAAGATGATTTTGGCGCGATTGCAGAAGCCGATTGGGTCTGCGAGGCCATCGTTGAAAACCTCAAGATCAAGCAGGACTTGATGACGCGCATTGACGAAGTCCGCAAGCCGAATGCGATTATTACCACGAACACTTCGGGCATTCCCGTCAAGGCAATTGCCGAAGGCCGCTCGAAGGGATTCAAACAGCATTTTCTCGGCACGCATTTCTTCAACCCGCCGCGCTATCTCAAACTTTTGGAGATCATCCCAACCGCGGATACATCGAAGGATGTCACTGAATTTTTTATGCACTACGGTGAATTTGATTTGGGCAAAGGTGTGGTGCTTTGCAAAGATACACCGAACTTCATCGGGAATCGCGTCGCTTTTGGAACGGGCGCCTTCGCAATGGACTTCATTCTCAACAACGAATACACCGTTGACGAAGTGGACGCTCTTACCGGACCTTTAATGGGTCGGCCCAAAACGGCAACCTTCAGGCTGATAGATTTGGTCGGCATTGACGTGTGGGATCATGTAGGCAGGAATCTCGCACCTTTGATCGCGCACGACACACTTGGGCAGAAATACCTCGCCGCCGAAAAGCCGCGCAAGTTGATGGATACGTTGCTCGAGCGCAAGTGGCTCGGCAACAAAACCAAAGTCGGCTTCTATAAGGAAGTCCGTGACGCTGAAGGCAAGAAGCAGTTCTATTCGTTGGATTTGAACACGATGGAGCACGCGCCTGCTGGCAAGCCGCGCTTTGAATCTGTCAAGGCGGCGAAAGATGTCGAGGGTTTGGGTGACAGGCTCAAGGTTATGCTCGCGGAGCGTGCGGACGACAAAGCGGCGAAACTGGTCAAGGCATTGACCTATCAAAGTTTTCAGTACGTTTCCACCATCATCCCCGAAGTTGCGGATACCGCCAAGCCGATCGATGATGCAGTCCGCTGGGGTTTCATGCACGATGCTGGCCCGTTCGAGATTTGGGACATGCTCGGTGTGAAAGAGACCGTGAAGCGCATGAAGGCTGAAGGATACCCCGCCGCGAAGTGGGTGGAAGAAATGTTGAAGAATGGCGTTGAGACCTTCTATCAATATAAGGGCGATAACAAAGTTGGCGCGTACAATGTATCCAAAAAGAAGTACGTGAAATTCAAGGCGAGCGAAGAATTTGTGTTCTTGAAGGATTTGCGTGGCACGAAGAAAGAGATCAGCAAGAATGCGGGCGCGTCGCTTTATGATATTGGCGATGGCGTGGCGTTGGTTGAATTCCATACCAAGATGAATGCGCTTGATGAGGATATCTTTACGGTTGCTTCCGAAGCGTTGGATAGACTCGAAAACGATTTCGATGGCCTGGTCATCGGCAGTGAAGCGGATAACTTTAGCGCGGGCGCGAATTTGTTCATGGTTGTGGTTGCCGCTCAGCAGGGGATGTGGGATCAACTCGATGGTTCAATTCGCAAATTGCAAAACCTGAACATGCGCATGCGTTATTCACCGAAGCCTGTGGTCGTTGCTCCTGCTGGGCTTGCGCTCGGCGGCGGATGTGAAATCACCATGCACGCTTCAAGAGTTGTCGCGGCGGCTGAAACGTATATCGGTTTGGTGGAGCTTGGCGCAGGAGTCATCCCTGCGGGCGCGGGCACGAAAGAATATATGCGCCGCATTATCAACCCTGCGGTAAAGATCGAAAATGCCGAACCGTTCCCGTTTATTCAAAAAGCATTCCTGCAAATTGGGCAGGCCAAAGTTGCAGTGTCTGCCGAAGAAGCGCGTGGCATGGGAATTTTGAACCCGCAAGATCGAGTCGTGGTCAATCGCGACCATTTGCTCACCGAAGCCAAGAAAGAAGCGCTGCATCTAATCGCGTCTGAATATCGCCCACCCGCGCCAGAGTTGATCTACGCCGCAGGGCGCGATATGTTCGGCGCAATGAAGATCGGCGCCTGGGCATTCAAAGAAGGCAATTACATCACCGAGTACGATTCGCACATTGCCACCAAACTCGCATACGTTATGGCTGGCGGAGAACTATCCAAGCCGACCTGGGTGAGCGAGCAATACATTCTTGACCTTGAGCGCGAAGCATTTTTATCTCTTTGCGGCGAAGAGAAAACACAGGCGAGAATGTGGAGCATTTTGCAGACGGGTAAGCCGCTAAGAAACTAGTTACAGGTTTGAAGGTTGAAAGTTGAAGGCTTTTTCTTGCAACTTTCAACTTGTAACCTTTAACCGATTTTAAGGAGATAATCTTATGACGTCACGAGAAGCAGTTATCGTTAGCGCAGTACGAACCCCAATTGGTAAAGCAAAACGCGGCGGACTTGCAACGGTTCGTCCTGACGAAATGGGTTCAGCGGTCATCAAGGAATTGTTGAAGCGCACACCGAATCTTGACCCCGTTCAAATCGAGGATGTGGTCTTTGGCTGTGCCTTCCCCGAAGGCGAGCAGGGCATGAACGTGGCGCGCACAATTTCAATCCGTGCGGGTTTGCCCCATACAGTTCCCGCAGAAACCATCAACCGCTATTGCTCATCGGGCGTGCAGTCCATTGCGCATGTGGCGAATGCAATTCAAGCGGGACAGATCGAGATCGGCATTGGCGCGGGCGTGGAGTCCATGTCCATGGTGCCGATGATGGGCTACAAGTTTTCGCCCAACCCGCAGTTCGCGCAGGACTTGCCGCAGTATTACACCAACATGGGTCTCACCGCTGAGAATGTCTCGGTCAAGTACGGCATCACCCGCGAACAGCAGGATGAATTTGCGCTCAAGAGCAACCAGAAGGCCGCCAGAGCAGTTGACTCTGGACTGTTCGACCCTGAGTTGATTCCAATTGATGTTGAAGTCGTGGAATATGTGGATGGCAAGGCCGTGAAGCGTTCCTTCACTGTGAAACGGGATGAAGGCCCACGCGGCGACTCGACACTCGACGGTCTTTCCAAGCTGCGGCCTGCTTTCAAAGAAGGAGGCATGGTCACCGCTGGAAACGCTTCGCAAATGTCTGATGGCGCTTCGGCTGTGATGATCATGTCTGCCGAAAAAGCCGCAGAGTTGGGACTCCGTCCGCTAGCTCGATTCGTTTCTTTCGCCGTGGGAGGCGTCCCGCCAGAATTGATGGGAATCGGCCCGATTGCCGCCATCCCGAAAGCGATCAAAGTCGCTGGCCTTTCATTGAATGATATTGACCTCTTTGAATTGAACGAAGCCTTCGCCGCACAGGGACTCGCCGTGATGCAAACCCTTGAAATTGACCCCGAAAAAGTCAATGTCAACGGCGGCGCAATCGCGCTTGGGCATCCACTTGGCTGCACGGGTTCCAAACTCACCACCCAGTTGATCTACGAAATGGGTCGCCGCAAATCCAAGTATGGCATGGTAACGATGTGCATCGGCGGCGGGATGGGCGCGGCGGCAATCTTTGAGAATTTACAATAAAAGTTACTGGTTGCAGGTTGAAAGTTCAAACCTGTACCCTTCAACCTTCAACCTTCACCCTTCACCCTTCACCCTTCAACCTTCAACCTTCTAACTAGGAGAAACAATGGCACTAACAATCTCAGACCTCATGACCAAAATGCCTGGCGCATTCATCCCCGAAAAAGCCACAGGCTTGGATGCCACAATTCAATTCAAATTCACGGGTGTAGAACCTGGTGAATGGTACGCCACGATCAAAGACGGAAAAGTGGAAGTGGCACAGGGAACCCATGCTTCTCCCAAAATGACCCTCACCGCCGACTCCGCTGATTACGTCAAGATATTCACGGGCGAAATTGACGGGATGCAGGCTTTTATGCAAGGCAAGCTAAAACTCGCAGGCGATTTGAACCTCGCGATGAAACTCACCCAGATGTTCAAGATCAAGTAGAAACGGAAAACTCGGAGGGCAAAATCCTCCGAGTTTTTATATACTCAAATTTTCAAATTGCCATTAAAATCAGGCAATCTTTTTTTCAGGAGTATTATAGTGGCTTCACATTTTGATTGGATTACACAACCCGAAGGGTGGATCGCCCTCCTTACACTCGTGGCGCTGGAGTTGGTGTTGGGTGTGGATAATATTATCTTCATCTCTATTCTTGCAGGAAAATTACCATCGCAAGATCAGCAAAGAGCGCGAACCCTGGGTATTCTGGCGGCAGTTTTATCCCGTGTTGCGCTTCTTTTTTCATTAAACTGGGTAATAAACCTAAAGAATGATCTCTTTACCCTGCCCGTTTTTAATGTTGGAATATCGGGAAAGGACTTAATATTAATTGCAGGCGGTATCTTCCTGCTTTGGAAGAGCACCCATGAAATTCATGAAAAATTGGAAGGTAAGGAAGGCCATGCGTCTGCAAAAATTGTAGCGAACTTCTGGAGTGTTATTCTCCAAATCATGATTTTGGATATTGTTTTTTCGCTTGACTCGGTCATTACAGCTGTTGGAATGGCTGAAGAGATTGCAATCATGGTGATTGCTGTAGTGCTTGCAGCTTTGGTCATGATCTTCACTTCCGGGCCCATTGGTGAATTTGTAGAAAAGCATCCAACAATCAAGATTCTGGCCTTGAGCTTCCTTCTTATGATAGGTTTTACCCTTGTCGTCGAGGGTTTCGGCCAGCATATTCCTAAGGGATATGTGTACTTTGCAATGGGCTTCTCGGTCTTTGTGGAAGTGCTCAACTTGCGCGTGCGAGACAGCCATGTTAAACCCGTCAACTTGCGTGATGCCTATAAGGAAGAAAAAAAGCTGGAAGCGCAGCTGGTTGTGATTAAGGCCGAAGTCAAACAAAAACAAAAGGCAATCACAAAATTAAAAGCTAAAAAGAAGTAATCAACAAAAAACCTTGCGATGTAAATCTCGTAAGGTTTTTTGTTTACTCTATATTGTATACGCCCCTTTGCTGCTTGGCTTGGTAACGATCTCTCTTGTCTCTATCCCGCGTTCTTCAAACACAGCCGCTATTTCTTTTTTTGCTTTCTCTGCATTTTCGGGTGGAACAAAAGCGATGATGGATGGTCCCGCACCCGAAAGCGCCGCCGCGCCGAATCGTTTTGCAGTTTTATAAGCGGATAAGCCTCCAGAAATATGCTTCAACCGATAAGGCTGGTGAATACGGTCATCCATTATTTTTTGCAAAAGTTCAAGGTCGCCATTGCGAAGCGCATCCACAACAAGCACAGCACGTCCGACGTTGTAGACCGCATCTACACGCGAAACGGATTTTGGCAGAACGGCGCGGGCAACCCGGGTAGGCCAATCCACAATGGGTTTGACGATCACCAAAGTCAACTCAGGGATTTCGTAACGCCTTGTGATGATCTCCTGACGCGCCATCACTGAAACCACCAGCCCGCCAAGCAGGGCAGGCGCCACATTGTCAGGGTGGCCTTCTATTTCGGTCGCGAGTTTCAAAAGACCATTTTCACTCAGCGGCCTGCCCAGCATTTCATTTGCGCCGAACAACCCCGCCACAATGGCCGCCGCGCTCGAGCCAAGTCCGCTGCTCATCAAAATTTCGTTGTGGGCGCAAATTTGTACGCCGCCCATTTTTTCCCCGCAGACTTCATACAAAAGCGCGTAGGCCTTTGTTAACAAATTTCTCGTCCCTTTATTCAATTTCTCTGCGCCTTCGCCAGCGACACGATATGTAAGTTTGTGAGCAGCCTCGAACGTGATTTCATTCCAAACATTCAAGGCAAGACCCAGACAATCGAATCCTGGGCCTAAATTTGCAGATGTGGCGGGGACTCGGATTTTTAGCATGTGGACATTATATAATACCTGCGGTTACAAATTGCGCTTTTAATGAAATTTGTAGCCGCAGGTATAATCGCCTCATTCTTAACGTTGGAGTTGATATGACCTACCAGGGCTTGATCCATCGCTATGGGCAGTATCTTGACTTACCCGCCCACACGAAAAACATTTCCCTGCTCGAGGGAAACACCCCGCTGATTCCCATGCCGCGCCTCAGCGCGGAACTCGGCTGTGAATTATTCATCAAATTTGAGGGCTTGAACCCCACTGGGTCTTTCAAAGATCGAGGCATGACTGCCGCCATCAGCGAAGCCGTTGGGCGCGGCGCGCAGACTGTCATTTGCGCTTCCACAGGCAACACAGCCGCCTCTGCCGCCGCGTATGCTGCTCGTGCAGGCCTGCGTTCTATTGTGTTGATTCCTGAAGGCAAGGTTGCAGCGGGGAAGCTGGCAGGCGCGATTGCCTATGGGGCGGAGGTGATCCAGGTTCAGGGTTCGTTTGATGATGCACTGACACTCGTTGTGGAGATCACACAAAAGACGCCGATTGCACTGGTCAATTCAATCAATCCATTCCGCATCAAGGGACAAAAAACCGCTGCCTTTGAAATTTGCGACGATCTTGGTTCCGCGCCGGACTGGCTGTGCCTGCCCGTTGGCAATGCAGGGAATATCACTTCGTACTGGGCAGGCTTCAAGCAATATCAAAAAGGATTGCCGCAGGTGCTTGGTGTGCAGGCGGCTGGGGCGGCTCCGCTGGTGTTGGGGCATCCCGTAGAAAAGCCAGAGACAATCGCCACTGCCATTCGTATAGGTAAGCCCGCGCGCGGCGAGCAGGCGTTGGATGCGGCACAGGAATCCAACGGCAGAATCATTGCTGTGTCGGATGAGCAGATTTTGTCTGCGCAGAGAATTTTGGCCGCGGAAGGGGTTTGGGTGGAGCCGGCGTCTGCTGCAGGGTTGAGCGGCTTGCTGGCAGAATCAACTGTCGGGAAATTTGAAGCGAGGGGTAAACGAATCGTTGTGGTATGCACGGGTCATGGGATGAAGGATCCATCCATCATCACTGAATCGTTCCAATCGCCAAAGGTGATTCCTGCAAATTACGATGCGCTGATTGACTTGATCGAAGAGTAGTGGAAAAGCTGGAAAAGGGGCGAATGGTAAGCCTGTTAAGAGAGTTGCAAAGCAGGCTGCAAAGGGGAAGAACTAATACAATACACTTGAAATCCATTTATTTTCACCCAGGTGCCCATGTATACAATGCCCAGCGAAAAAAGCATATCCAGCCTTGATCTTTTGAGAAAATCCACTTTCTTTGCTTCGTTTTCCGGCGAACAATTGACCGCGATTTCGAATGCCGCCTCGCATGTTTTTGTGCAGGCTGATAAGGTTGTTTTTCGCCAGGGGGAACATTCGGCTACGATGTATTTGATTCTCCGGGGCGGGGTGCGGATAGAACACGGGGATGCGGGCAGGGGAAGGTTCGTTGTGGCTGAATTATCTGAGTCTGAGGTTTTTGGCGAGATTGCCATCTTGAGCAGGGAGCCGCGCCATGCGACGGTGGTCACTTCGAAAGATTCGGAGTTCCTGGCGATTGACCGTGATTTGATGCTGGATGTTATTCGCATGGCTGGCCCGGATGAGATCATCGGGATATTTTCGACAGTGAGCGAGCAGCTGCGGGCGGCGAATGAACGTGAATTCAAGCAGTTGCTTTCAAGGCGGACTCTGGCATCCCAAATGGAGGCGGAAAAACAGCGGGCGTTAACAGAGATGGTGGCAGGCGTGGCACATGAGATCAACACGCCTTTAGGGGTGATTAACACGGCGGTGAGCGTGATGGCTCGTGAGTTGGCCGTTCCCAAAGATATTACAGTTCAGCGGGCGGCGGATATTGCTGAGTCGCTGGAGTTGATCCGCCGCAGTGTGGAGCGTGCCCATCGGCTGGTGTTGGATTTCAAGAATGTCTCCGTCAGCCAGTTGAAGGATGAAAAGGAATTATTCGATATTTCTGAAGCGGCGGAGGAGACGGTTAATCTGATGCTGGTCAGTTTGAAGCGCGGCCAGGTTGCGGTCAACTTTACCGGCAGGCTGGCTTTCGAGCAGAAACAGTGGATGGGATATCGCGGTGTGCTCTCTCAAATCCTCATTAATTTATTAACCAACACGGAACGGCACGCCTACCCAAACGGGATCGGCGGCGATGTGGATGTGACGATTGAGATGACAGACGATAAACAGTACCGCCTGACTGTGCGGGATTACGGCAAGGGGATTTCCAGGGAAAACCTGCCGCGCATCTTCGAGCCGTTCTTTACCACGGGACGTTCCAATGGCGGGACTGGGTTGGGTCTGGCAATTGTCCACAACCTGGTGACGAATGTGTTGAAAGGGGATATCCGTTTAAGACCCGATTTGCAGAAGGGCTGCGCTTTTGAAGTAATTTTCCCAAGGGTTTTGCCTGATTAATTGAAATGAGGTTGCATATTTCAATACCTTCGCCAACTATACGGTAGAAACTGGTTCAAAAAGTGGGTGAATCA
>CAKKRM010000041.1 GCA_919902735.1 Anaerolineales bacterium
GTTCGGGCTGCGCCGAGGACGGCGCAACGAGCAACCATACGATGAAATGTTCAACCCACGCAAACTTGTTTTGAAATTAATGGCGATTCTGCTCCTGGCGGCGATCCTGCCATTTAACGTGGAGCAGGTTCACGGGCAGGGTGGAATCGTGGTGGAACAGCCGCAGGTGGCTGTCAGCTTTGGGCAGTCGATCACATTTCTAGCGAAGATCAAATCCTCGATCCCAATCCAGCAGGTGTCTCTTCTTTTTCGCGGCGTGAATGAAGAAGCCACACGCGTTGAAACTTTGCAGATCGGCGCGGATGGTTCGGTCAGTTTCACGTATGACGCTTCGTTGAATGTGATCCCGCCTTTTAGCTGGATCGTGTTCTGGTTTCAAGCCACCCTCGACAATCAGACCTACACCAGCGACCCGATCCGTTTTCAATATAAGGATGATCGTTTTCCCTGGCGGGATGTAAGCCGCGAAAATGTGAGCGTTCACTGGTATGCGGGCGATGATGCCTTTGGCGCCGCCGCGCTGGATGCCGCCGCTGCGGGCATGATCGCCATCAATGAATTCACTTCCATCTCGCTCAATGACCCCATCGAAATTTATATTTATACAAACACCACCGATCTGCAAAATACATTAATGCTCGGCGGAGAGGAATGGGCAGGCGGACATGCCAACCCCGAGATCGGCGTTGTGATGGTTGCCATTGCGCCCGGCGCGGGCCAGGGCATTGAAATGCAAACCAAAATTCCGCATGAACTCGCGCATGTGATGTTGTACCGCTCGCTTGGCGATACGTATGCAAACCAGCCCATCTGGCTGCTCGAAGGCATTGCGTCCATGGTGGAGTTATATCCAAACCCTGAATATGCGCGCGCGCTGGAATTTGCAAGCGGAGAGAATACCCTGCTTGCATTTGAGGATTTGTGCGCCTCCTTCCCCGCCGACACAGGCTCGGCCTTTCTGGCCTATGCCCAGTCCCAATCATTCGTCTCCTACATCCGCGATTCGTTTGGTTCTTCCGGGCTGGCAAGGTTGACCAATTCATACAGTGAAGGCTTTGGCTGCGAGTTGGGCGCAACGAATGCGCTTGGCGCTCCGCTCAGTCAATTAGACACACGCTGGCGCGAAAATGTTCTGGGGCAAAACACAGTGGGTATTGCCACGCGCAATCTTTTGCCGTTTCTATTGCTGCTGGCCCTGGTGTTGATGGTTCCAATTTGGGGGGCAATAGACATGCTGCGCCAAAGGAGCAGGAATGGAAACAAGCCGAAATGAAATCATCCGTGTTCACATTTGGGTAAAAGGACGCGTGCAAAATGTGGGCTTTCGCGCATTCGTGGAATACAACGCCCTACAGATCGGAGTCCTCGGCTGGGTGCGCAACCTCGGCTACGACACCGTGGAAACCGTGGCCGAAGGCACAAAATTTCAAATTGACGAGTTCATTCAAATGGTAAAACAAGGCCCGCGCGCTTCACGAGTGGACGAGACCAGGGTGGAGTATGAAGAGCCGACAGGGATGCTCGAAGGGTTTACCGTGAAAAGAAGCATGTGACGATGCTCTCAAAATAATGACACAAGCCCTCAACAGAATTCTGTTGAGGGCTTGTCTGTATTCTACGGAAGTAATACGTTCGGCTATTCGCCCGCCTTACTTGGCGGCGGGTAAATAATTATGATGACTGGTTGGATGATATTCAATCGCCTCATCGCATTCACATGGGTCCGTATGAACAACGACCTCCACCAACGCGGGTAATTTATGAAACAGGCTATGCCGTACATCCTCGGCAATGAAGTGACTCTGCAAAGTGGTCAACTGACAATCCACGGTAATATGCATTTCGCCATAAAGGCGATGACCCAGCCAGCGAATGGCCGTATTGTGAACATCCATGACCCCTGAGACATGCGAAGCCGTATGCTTGAATTCCTCATGGATTTCAGGATCAACCGCATCCATCATACGATGCCACATATCCTGCGCGGTTTTCCAGACGATCCCAAGGATTGCAGCGCCAATTCCCAAACCAATAATGGGGTCGAGCAATGGAAAGCCGAGCCATACCCCAATGGCGCCCGCAAGCACTGCCAGCGATGTGAATCCATCGGTGCGGGCGTGATATCCATCTGCAATTAAGGCGGCAGAACCAATCTCTTTACCAACGCGGATTCTGAACACCGCCACGAGTTCATTTCCCAAAAAACCAGTAATTGCGGCTACTGCAACCCAGCCAAGGTTATTGATTGGCTGTGGGGAAATAATCTTTAGGATGGATTGATAAATCGCCTCGCCTGCACTGAAGGCAATCATCAATACAATGATAACGCCAGCAATATCTTCAGCGCGTCCGTAACCATAGGTATAGCGGCGGTTGCGCGCACGACGCGAGAGCCAGAATGCCAACCCCAGGGGAATGGCTGTCAGCGCGTCGGAAAAATTGTGGATGGTATCGGCCAAAAGCGCGACACTTCCACTAATTATCACAACGAATACCTGGAAGACCGCGGTGACAAGCAATCCCACGAGCGAAATTTTCAAGGCCCACATGCCGCGATCCGTTGCGAGATTGGGATCAAGAGCGGCTTGTTGATGCCCGTGACTGTGGGGCACGAACAAATGCTGCAACCATGCAATCACAGCGTTATTTGAGTGTGGATGGTCATGGTCGTGTTCATGTTCATGGGGATGATCGTGTTCATGCTCTCCATGCTCCTGTTCGTCATGGTGTTTGTGGTCATGGGGATGATCGTGGTCGTGCTCTCCATGCTCATGTTCGTTGTGATTTTTCATGACAATCTCCAATATTACTATCAGGTTTCAGGTACTTTGGAACGAAAAAACAACGGTACTATATCACATTCCTGTTCTGCGAAAAATCACTTATTTTGTAGAGTTATATCACTATCAGAGTAGGAATAAATTTTGATCTACACAAACCCGAGTCCGCGTTCTTTGAGCGAAACCCACTTCCCCTGACCGATCACCAAATGGTCGAGCACATCGATATCCAATAATTTCCCCGCCTGGACAATCGCGCGGGTGACGGCCACGTCGTCGGGGCTGGGGGTTGGGTCACCGCTGGGGTGGTTGTGGGTCACAATGATCCCAGAAGCGTTTGTACGAATCGCTTCCTTGAACAGCTCTCCCACCCGTACCTGTGAAGAATTGACCGAGCCTTTGTACACTTCCACGATCTCCAGCACGCGATTCCGCCGATCCAAAAGCAGCACGCGCAAATGCTCCTGCTCCAAAGCGGACATTTCATATTGCACAAGAGCCGCCGCGTCTGCCGGGCTGTTGATGGAAAGTTTCTCTTCGGGCGATTCCAAAGTCAACCTCCTGCCCAACTCAATCGCAGCTTTGATTTGGGCAGCTTTGGCTTCACCGATGGCATGTTGTTCCATTAATTCTTTTATCGGAGCGCGGTGCAAGCCAATTAATCCCCCAAATTTTTGCAACAACCGTTGAGCAACTTCAACCGCATTCTCACCCGCTACGCCCACGCGCAGGAGAATCGCGATCAACTCAGCATTGGTCAACGCCTGAGGGCCAAGCGCAGCCAGCCTCTCCCGCGGACGGTCTGACTCATGCAAGTCTGAAATTCGATAGGTTGGTTTTGCGTTGAGTTCGGTCATGGTCTCTCTCTCCCTGCAATAAGGTTGGCTTATTTTACATCCAATTTTCTACAGCCAAAGGTTTCTGATAGAATCCTTTCATGCCTCAAACTAAAATCTCAGACCAAACCATCCCCGCCCTGTTATTGACCGATGGTCTGCTCGGCGTTTTCTTTGCCATCTTCGCCTTTTCGCTTGGCCTCGACCCAATCCCGGATTGGGGGCGTTCGCGGGTTGTTTTGTTTTTTATCGGCTTTATTTTGATCGTTTCATCCATTTTTCTTTTTACGCGAAAACCCGTTGTCACAAAATCAGAAACAACTAAAAGCTTTATCCTTTTCGGTCATGTATGGGCAATCATCCTTGTCATCTACGCCTTCTTCATCACCTTTGGGAATTTCACTACATGGAAAGCGTCCACTCGTTATTACAGCCTGCTGGCGGATGCCTTCGGCAAAGGTCAATTACACGTGGATGTGGAACCAGGCAAGGCATTGCTGGAAGCGAACGATCCCTACAGTTCCGAAAGCCGCCCCGCCTTCGACGACGATGTTTGGGACCTGTCGCTTTACAAGGGGAAACTTTATTTGTATTGGGGGCCCGTCCCCGCTTTGCTGCTCACGCCCCTTCAACTTTTTGCTCATCAACTCATCGCAGATATTTATTTGGTCTTCTTCTTTTTTTGTGGGTTATTGATTTTCAATTCCCTCATCATCCTGAAATTATGGCGGCTGTTCTTTACCGACATTCCCGCACGAAATGCGGCCGCCTCCATTTTTCTGATCGGGTTGATCCTCCCGATTCTCTGGTCACTCAACATCCCCGACGTGTATGAAGCGGCGATTGGCGCGGGTCAATTCTTTCTCATCGGCGGCATGTACTTCGTTATCCTTGCTTTTGAAAAAGATATAAAGATGCTCCAGCCGCCGTCCTCGGCGACGCCGGGAGCATGGAACATCCAAAAAAAGTATTTATTTTTGGCGGGATTCTTTTGGGCTTGCTCTGTCGGTTCACGCGCAATCAATGTTTTGCCTACCCTCTTCTTGACCGCACTAACCATCTTTTGGATTTGGAAGAAACAGTCCAAACCCATCGACTGGAAGGGCATCGCCCGACTCGCCGCCTCGTTGTTGACTCCGCTTGCGCTCGGCGCGATTCTCATCGGCTGGTACAACTGGGCGCGCTTCGACTCTCCGCTCGAGTTTGGTCTGCGTTACCAGATCACGATCTACAACCTGAACAGGGACATGCCCCTCACCTTCCAGCCCGATTATCTTCCGTTCAATATTCAGGCATATATTCTCCAGCCGTTTGAGTTCATTTCCAAATTCCCATTCATTCAGCCTATCGGGTTTTCACACCTGCTTGAGAGTCTCGACATCACCGCTCCCAAACTTTACGCCAGCGGACGGATGACGGGCATTCTCTTTTACGCGCCTGTTTTGCTTTTAGCGTTCCTGCCTTTCTTTTCAAAAAATAAAGCGGGAAATCAAAACCATCCCAATTTGCAAAAATTCATCCTGCTTTTGTTCGGCGGGTCGTTCCTCATCAGCTTTGCCGCCATCCTTTTTTATTTTTACGGACAAATGCGCTTCATGGCTGACCTGATCTCGCAGGTGACATTGCTCGCCATCCTCGGCTACTGGCTTGTCGTTCGGAATTCAAAAATGGCAAAAATACGTTTGCACCTGGCAAACCTGCTCATCGTCATTACCATCACTGTCAGTATCCTGCTGGCATTTTCCAGTGAAACGAGCCGCATGGAAAAATTGAACCCCGTGCTGATGGAAAGGATAAATTCATTTTTCATCTGGTAGAGATAAAAACAGGACTTTCGCTTGTCATTCTCCCGAAGGACACACCTGCACTTGCGTGCTGGTGCAAGTGTCGGGAGGATGACATGCAAAACAAGAGGAGCGAGCGAAAGTCCTAAAAAAACTGGCGAAAATTTCGCCAGTTTTTTTGTTTGCTCGATTATGGGTTACCAGGCCCGCCACCGCCGGGCCCGCCACCGCCAGGTCCACCACCCCCAGGTCCGCCACCACCGCCAGGGAGACTGGGCCCTCCGCCGCCAGCGCCGCTGAAGTCTGGGCGGCTGCCGAGGGCTGTTTCAAAGCCTGAGATATTTCCACGAGCCTGAGGCATTTGTCCACGGGCGAGTTGGGTGGTGATCTCATCGAACTTGCCAGAGAACTGCGTCAAGTCGGGGCCAAGCCTATCTGCGCCGCCAAAGCTCTGCAAACCAGACTGCGCGTTCTTGCCAAGCTGCGCGAGGTTGAGCAATTCATCGGTGGTGAGTTTGTTATCGCCCATCGCGGCATTGGCGGCATCCAAAAAGGAAAATGCGGATTGCATCGCGGAGAGTTTATCGGTGGGAATGTCGTTGGCCTGGATCTGTGAAATCTGATCCACACGTCCCTGCTGGTCGGCCTGCAAAACGGAGACCATATCCTGCGCCTGTGTTTGCAGTTCCTGTGCGTTGGTTTGTGCCTGCTGAGCGGCAGCTTCCAACTGGGCAATCGATTCCTCTGCCACGGCCAATCCCTGCTCCAGCGTGCTGCTGATCTCCTGCAAGGACGAGTCAATTGAAGTGAGGGTATCGTTCAGTTGAGAGAGTTCTGATTCAATGGCGTTCAATTCTGTGATCATTTCATTGGCAAGGTCGCCATACAAGGCGTAGTATTCAGCCAGCAGGTCTTCGGCATATTCCACGTAGTAATCGGCATAGTAATAATAGTCGTAGACGTAGACAACCTCTTCGCTGGTGACGGCATCATCGGTGGTGGTGGTGGTGACGGCGGTTGTGGCTTGCTCGGTGGCGGTCACAGCTTCGGCTACGGCTTGGTCAATCAGCGCGGCAAGTTCTTCTTCGGTGAGCGCCACATATTCCACTGTGGGGCCTGGGGTTGGAGTGGCGGGCATGGCTGTTAATGTAGTGGAATTGACAGTTGCCTGTGCGAGAGCTTGGGAGATTTGAGTCCCAGCTACGGCGGTGTTGATGGCATCTTGTGACAAGGCTTCTGTGGCGGGGGCAGCGGGAAGTCCGCAAGCGGTGAGCAGGGCAGCGATCAATGAAGCGAGTAAAACAGTTCGAAGCATGGATTTCATTTTTTGTTCCTCCAAAAAAATATGGGTTACGAGTTTCAATCAACAACATAAAAAACTTTTTTTCGGTATTAAGTCCGCTTTAGCGGGCTTGGTAACAATAGCGCGGGGGTTCATCCCCGCGCGGGCATGAGGCGTGAAAAATGTTCGAGAAAACAGAATCAAACTCAAGGGTAGAAAGAGGCGTTTATTAATCATCATACAACGCGGCGGGTGATAATGAGCTTTACACTTTTGTCCGGGCGCAGGGTGGCGCTTGGTTTCAGTTTTGCAAGGTTGGTTTGAGTCGGCGCAATATTCCATCTGCGGGCGATCATGGCCAATATGGTGATGGCCTCGGTCATCGCAAAGTGTTCGCCGATGCAGATGCGGTTGCCGCCGCCGAAGGGAAAGAAGGCGTAGCGGGGAAGGGAATGCTCTTCGAGACCCGACCAGCGCTCAGGGCGGAAAAGAAGCGGCTCGTTATAAAATCGCGAGTCGTGATGCGTCACCCATTGACTCATCAAAACTGTGGAGCCAGCGGGGATGTGTTGTCCGCCGATCTCGCAATCGTGAATGGCTTGCCGCCCCATCGCCCAGACGGGCGGGCGAATTCGCAGAGTCTCTTTCACGATCATACGGGTGTAGGATAATTTTTGAATATCGTCGGAGGTGGGGAAACGCTCGCCAAGGACAGAGTCAACTTCGGCTTGCATTTTCATTTGTACTTCGGGGTGATGCGCGAGCATATCCCAACACCAGGCCAAAAGCAGCGCGGTGGTTTCGTGGCCCGCCAGCAAAAAGGTGAGGACGTGCGCGTGAATTTGCTCGTCGGTGAATTGAGCGCTGTTATTTTCTTTTAAGATGTTGACCAGCGCGCGCTTCGCATGTTCAGATTGTGGATTTTGCAACAACGCTTCAGTGACCGCGCCGAGGCTTGCTCTTGCTTCCGAAAAACTTGGGAACAACGCCTGAGCAGATTCGGGCAAAGGCATTTGCGCGAGCGGAAAAAGTTTAATGAGGGTCTGCATGGATTTGCTGACGCGATCCGCTGCGCCTTCGGGCGCGCTGCCGAAGAATGACCACAAGGCGATGTTCAGTGTGAGGCGCATCATTTCATCGGACATATCCACGCGCGTGCCGTCCGTCCATTTGGAAATGTGCGCGAACGTATTTTCATTCATCAACGGCAGATACTCTTCCATGCGTTGACGATGAAATGCGGGCTGCAAGGTTCGGCGTTGCGCGAGGTGTTCCTCGCCCTCGCTGGTGAGCAGACCTTCGCCGAGAATGATGCGCGCGCGCTGCAAGCTGGGGCCTTTGATAAAATTGGCCTGCTGTTTCACCAAAACCTGTTCGATGAATTCTGGATGGGTCAACAGGAACAGGTCGCGCTTGCGGAGTTTTATGTGCGCCATGTCGCCCTGCTCGCGTGCGAGTTCGGTCAGCGCATCCAGCGGGTTGCGAAAAACCTTCCACAGAAATCCGAGATTGGATTTTTTACGAGTTACTGGTTCGAGGGCTACATTTGTTTCCATCGGCTATCTCCTTGATTGATAGCCAAAGGATACTGGGTTGCTTCGGTATTGTCCGCCCGTTGTGGTGGGGAATGTTTCCCCCTATTTGGTGGGAAAAGATGAAACGCGAATTAAACGAATGAGCGAATTTTGTGGATAAAAAATTTTCGATCATGCTATAATGTACCTCCAAATGTAGATACATTTGGAGGCTATTATGGTTACTGTTGGAATTCGAGAATTAAAGCAGCAGGCAAGCGAACTTGTCCGGCTTGTGCGCGAAACAGGTTCGGAAGTACAAGTCACCTATCACGGCGAGGTGGTGGCATTATTGATTCCTGTAAAGCCTGCAGTTGAAGATACTAAAACTGCCTGGTCAAAACTGGATTATCTTGCAGCGGAAATTAAAGTACGCTGGCCACAGGGCATTTCTGCTGTGGATGCAGTCCGTGAAGGCCGGCGCTGATGTTCATCGTTGTGGATGCCAGTGTTTGGGTGGCAAGGCTGGTTGCAGGGGATGTATTTCATGAACCTGTCAAAGTCTGGATGAATGAACGGCTGGAAGCGAGAGATGTTTTCCTCTCTCCTTCCCTTTTGCTCCCCGAAGTGGGCGGGGCAATCAGCAGGCGCACCACATCGGCGCTCGGCCTGAAAGCAGTGGAAACACTGCAATCCCTGCCAGGGTTGCAGTTGGTGGAAATGGAACGCCCCCTCGTTCGTGAAGCGGCTCACCTCGCAGCAGAACTCGGCTTGCGTGGGGCAGACTCAATCTACGTTGCCGTGGCTTCCCAGCTAGATTTACCCTTATTCACGCTGGATGTGGATCAGAAAGAGAAGGCAGGAAAGCGAGTGAAGGTGGTGGGGTTATAAAGTCAAATCCGCCCGTTGTGGTGGGGAATGTGTTCCCCTATTTGGTGGGTGCAAAAACATGTCACTCTCCCGAAGCACATCGGGACGATGTGAGCGAGCGTTCTTCGCGAGCGAAGAGTCTCGAACAATGATGAAAGAGATCCTCACCGCACTGGCGCGCGGCGCAAGTGTCGCTACGCTCAGGATGACATCAACAATTAATCAAAAGCGATGATTTCATCATCGCTTTTGATTTCTGGTCATCAAGCTTACAACTCTTCAGGCAGCACCAGCCCAAACCTTACCGCCATCAACGCGGCCTGGGTTCTGTCATTCACCCCCAGCTTTGCAAACAGATCACTGACATAGCTTTTCACCGTCATCTCGGTCAACACCAATTCGCTTGCGATTTCCTTGTTGCTTTTTCCACGCGCGAGCAATTTTAGGATTCCGCGCTCGCGTTCAGTAAGAGAAGCAAATGGGTCATTGGGCATGGGAGCGCGTGCCATTAATCGGCGGGCAATATCGGGATGCAGTTGCGGCTTGCCTTGCGCGGCTGCGCGAATCGCTGTCACCAGTTCATCGCCGCTCATTTCCTTCAACAAAAATCCACTTGCGCCCGCACGCAGCGCCGCATGCACATGCGCGTCATCGCTGAAGGTTGTCAGAATCAAGATCGGCAGGTCGGGGTATTCGGGCCGTATCTGCTTCAACGCATCCACGCCGTTCATTTCTGGCATTTGCAAATCCATCAACACCAGATTGGGGTTGTGTTTTTTGATGGCCGCCAGCGCTTGCGTCCCGTTGCTGGCTTCGGCGATCATGCGCATATCTTTTTCCGCGTCGATGGTCATTTGCAATCCGCGGCGTACAACTTGATGGTCGTCAACGATGAGGATTTTTAGCATGATTACAACACCTTTTTTACCACGAAGGACACAAAGGTCACTAAGGAAATTCAAAAAAACTCTTGCGCAACCTATTTTGGAAGTGGAATAGCAAACAACAACATTGTACCGTGCCCCAATTCAGACTCAACTGTCATTTCGCCGCCCAACGCGAAGATGCGCTCACGCATTCCGCGCAAGCCGTAATGTCCCATGGGGATGGCGCGGGGGTCAAAGCCATTTCCATCGTCGCGGATTTTCACGTGCAGCCGCGCATCTCGTTTGACCTCAACCTGAGCCGTGCGCCTGCCGCTGTGCTTCATCACATTTTGCAACGCCTCACGCAACACCCAAAGCGCCTCATCCGCAATTTGTTTGGAGAGGATGATTTCCTGCGGCATCTCCAGCTCGATGGACAGTAACGCCCCGCCTTCTGGCCCGCTGCGATTGGAAAACGCTTCACACTCGCCGCGAACTGATTCTGCAAAATCAACATTCGCCTCCCCGTCAGCATTCCGCAGTTGATCGAGCATCAATCTCATTTCTTTCAACGTGTCCCCTGCCAACTCTTCCAACTCGGCAAGTTTTCCTTTGAACGAATCAGGCGCAGACGTTTTCAATCCGCGGGCCATGAGATGCATTCCAAACATCTGCTGCGTGACAGAGTCGTGCAAGTCCCTCGCGATGCGCTGGCGTTCTTCATACGCCGCAATGGACTTTTCGTCCGCAAGCGCCCGATTCGTTTGTTCCTTCACGCGCGTTTCCAGATCGCGATTTAATTCATACAAGGATTCATACGCGTTTGCGTACGCCAATGCCAAAGCGGCCTGCCCTGCCAACGCATTCAATCGGTTGACCTCATCCGCGTCATAGACGGGTCCCGCGCGGCGCGCTCCCAGCCAGTAACCGCCCACAGAGACGCTGCCTGCTATCAGACGTGTGTTCCACGCAGGTGTGACATGTGGAGGCGGCACATCGGGTTCGGGGAATAATTTCAACGCGCCCCACTCCGCGCCGATCTGGTTTGGAAAGACATCATTCAGCAAATGGATGATCTCTTCGCGGCGATTCGCTCGTGAAAGCAAATATTGCAAGGACTTGACCGCCGATTCAAATTTGAGTCTGTCGGGGTAGAGGAATTTATCCAGCCAGGATTGAATGAGTTTGCGAGTCGGTTCGAGGAACAGGGCAGCGATAAAAATGCTGATGATCGGCGCAAGCGGGCGCGATGTCAGAGAATCTGCAAAGAGGGAGGAAATGCTTGAGGTGAGAGCCAGATACAAGGTTAAGAGAAGAAGCGAAACAGCCCCATAGGCCAGAGTCCGCCTGAGGACGCGGTCAATGCCGAAGAGATCGTGTCTCAAAATCGCGTAGGAAATCCCAATCGGAACAAAAAGCTGGAAGGCGAGCAAAAGGTTGTAGGAAAAAATATCCAGCCCAAATGCCAGCGTGAGCGGGCGCAGCCAAAGTGGAATCTCGGCGAGCAACATGCTGAAGACCACCACCCGCGCGCGCTGCGCATCCAACAGGTTTTCGGGGTTTGCATCCCGCGCCACGATGATCAGATTTTTGAGAAAGAAAATAATGACGAAGGTGAACCACAAAAAGGATAGTGCGAGTATTGCAATGCGCTGCCATGCAGCCGCACTGAATAAAAACGTGACAAACAAGATCGCGGAAAAAATATATCCGCCAAGAATTCTCCGTGTGGATGTATCGGTGGCTCGTGGAAAACGCGCGCTGACATGCAATGCCATTGGGAGCAGGATCGCGGCTTGAATCAGGCGCAGGATCAAATACGAATCGAGAAAATAATATAAAGGCCTGCCCGGTTGAAGAGTGGGCAGGTTGCTGAGTTCAAATGGGATGAGCAGGAAGAACGCAAAGAAGGTCGAAAAGCAGGCGACCAGGGTGTGGCTTTTTTGCGGACGAACGAATGCAGGGAGGAGGCCGGTGATGAGGGTCAACGCGAAAACGAAGGCTGAAAACGGCGTAATGATTTGCTGGATGGCTTTTCCGCTGTCGCGGGGTGCCCATCCAAGCAGGAGGACATTAAGTAAAAATACAGCGGCTATTGGAACAAATAGTGCGGCAACTTTCTTCATCTCGATTGAATTGTAGCTTAAAGGGGAAACGAAAAAAAGAGACGGGGTATCCCGTCTCCTTTTTTACAATCTATGGAAATATCTCGATCGAGTCGATCTGTATATCATCCCCCGCTCCTTGATCGGGCGGAGAGATAATCACCAAATATCTATAGGCTTGAGGAGGCGGAAGGCTTGCGGCGCCATCCACATCGATCAGGATACCGGTTCCTGGAAAATTGTATAAGTTAATCATTAGGATTATTTGATTGTCAATCTCCAGCACGCCGGATACATTTGTGTTGTAATCTGTAGAGGGATTACCACTATCATTATTCCAATTAAAAATTTCATAATATATGTGTCCATCAGAGAACGTGGATATTCCCAATATCACAAAATCAAGATGAACCTCCCCGGAAGCGCCGGGAGGAGGGGCATTAAATTCAGACTCGTAATAAACCAGGTCGTAACCATCTGGAGACCCAACAACAATAATTGGGGTGCTGCCCAAGTCTACAACCGTATAACTTCCTGCTGGGATGCTGCTAACATTTCCATCGGGGCCGCCAATAACAATGCCACCCGGTGGAACCGGAGTCCCGGAAGGAGGTGTGGATGGATACCCCGTTGGCGTGAGTGTGGGAGAGGGGGGTGTTGGGGTATTCGTCGGAGTTTCCGTTGGAGTTTCGGATGGAGTTTCGGATGGGGGAGGCTCGGTAGCAGTTGGGGTTGCCGATGGAGGAGAGTCGGTGGAAGTAGGTTCGCCCGTGGGGTTTTTCGTTATAGTGGCGGGAGGAGGAATGTAATTTGTCGCTGTGGGCAGCGCTGTGGGCGGCGGGGTTGCAGTTGGGATGGCTGTTGCAGTGGCCGCGGGGTTTTCAGTAGGTTCGGGTGTGGGGGCAATGGTGGCTATGGTCGGCTGAATCACAATGAACGGCGGGAACACAAATCCGCTATTCGGGTCGGGGGTAAGGAAGGTGCCCTGCCAGGAGAACGGGGTCAATATTTGAATATTGAACAATGGCTTCGGCGCAGCATGGCCCGTATCCACGCCCAAATTCGAACCCATTCCCGCGTCGAGAATCCAATATGGAAGAAACCGCATGGCAAACTGCCCGGCAATTATCATCAACAGGATGCCGAGCGGCATGATAAAAATGAGCAAACTCCAGTCACGGCGGTCGCGTCCCGTTCGCATCATTGTTTTTCTCCGTTATTGTTTGGCACAGGCAGGGCCACGAAAAACCTGCTTCCCGGATAGGTTTCCTCGCTATAGCCCGCGCTTTCCGCCCAAATTCTCCCGCCATGCGCTTCCACAATTCCACGCGCAATGGCAAGCCCCAAACCCGGGCCGCCGCCTTTGAATTTCGTCTTTCCAGAGGAATGTAAAAGTACTTCGCTCGGCTGATTGAATTTCTCGAAGATCACCTGCGTCGACCCAGATTCGATCCCAACCCCTGTGTCGGCAACCGTTATCTCCACCTGCGGGTTTACATCGCCATTCAAATATCGCCCGGAAATGTTGATCGAACCTCCATCCGGCGTGTACTTAATGGCGTTCATAATAAGCTGGTAAAAAACCTTTTGAAGAAGTTCCGGGTCGGCAGAAAGCTGGGGCAGGTCGGCCAACCCCTCCAAGCCCAGTTCGATGTTGCGTTCATGAAGCGCCTCGGCAAAGCCCTTTTTCGCCTTGCGGATGATGGCCTCCATTCCAACAGAGGTTCTGCGAAGAATAAGCGCGTTGCTGTCGATCCTCGAAACATCCAACATGCTTTCCACAACATCCGTCATCCGTTCCGAACCTTCGAGAATGCCCTTCGCCAGTTTCAACAATTCAGGGTTATGCTGTGTATCCTGCTCCAGCATTTGTGAATATCCCATGATCAACGTCAGCGGCGTGCGCAGCTCATGGGCAGAAATCTGAATAAAGTTGGTCTTCGTCTTATCGATCCTGCGTAAACGCTCATTCGTCTGTTCCAATTCCCGCGTGCGCTCCTGGAGCTTCCCGGTCATATCGTCAAAAGTCGCCGCCAGCTCCCCGATCTCATCCCGGGAATGGATGCCTGTACGTTTCTCAAGATCACCATCCGCAATTGCCTGGGACGTATTCACCAGAGAGTACAGCGGGCGGGTGATCAACCGCGAAATCGTAAACCCAACCGCAACCACCACCAGCATCACCAGGGTAAATAGCTGAACGTATGTGCTTCTGCTCTCTTCACCAGATTGCAGCACAAAATCGGTTGGCAAAACCACGGCGAACACCCCAATACGATCATTCGCAATTTGTAACGGCCCCCGCAAAAGACGGTACTTTCGCCCATCCAAATCGAAATTATTCCCCGCCACGTATTGATCGCCTGAATTAAGGATTTGTTGGTACTCAGCTTCGGGAATGTTAAGCTTCCACAGCGTAACCGAGTCCCCCGCGCCCATGGTGGTGGCAATCGCCTGTCCATTGCCGCCATAAATAATAATGTCTGAAAGCACAACGCTTTTCAAAAAAGGCAAAATCGTCCGAAGCGAGGTGCCCACAACGATCACCCCGGCGAACTCACCATTGTATGGAATTGGAAGAGCCGTATAGTAATAGATCTCATTATTCGCCAAATTCACCCCCAGGGCGCGGCGCGGCGTTTCATCTACATTCCGAGTCAAAAAAAATGGGGCAACAATCGACGAATTGGCCATGCCCGTGCTCTCTTCGACCCTTCGCAATTCACCATTCGCATTGATATACACATGCGTAAATTCAGCCTGCTGCGACGAAATCAAAATCAAATTTTCCGCCCCGCCCAGCCCCACAAAAGCCGGCCCAGCCAGATCGTATGCCTCCTGTTCATCCCCTTCTACAATCGCCTGCGTCAATCCTTCATAAAAAGCAAGGGAACGCGCCGTTTCAATATGATTGGACTCCTGCCGCACAAAACTATCGGACACAACACGCCCCGATTCAAGCAACTGGTTCGTCAGGCGATCACTCAAACTATTTGCAACCAGACGCGTGACTACATACACACCGATCATGGCAACAACCACGGTCAGTATCAGAAAAGGAAGGATGACTTTGAGGCGAATGCTCATAAAAACCTGTGCTAGAATGCACAAAAATAGATTAAACCATTATACAAACTTTAAAGCAAATAATACAAACCCGAAAGGAAATGTAAGGCAATTATAATGGGAGAAGAGGGTTAAAAATAACCCACTTTTGACGGGTTTCGCCTCAAACCGCCCCTCCGCCTGCCCCTGTTTCTTCAAACAGACTCTCCCCCTCACAACTGCTTCACAAAATGGACCAGCCTCTCCGCCTCGAAATACCCCAGCTTCACATGCGCGCGGATGCTGGCCGCATTATCCAGCCAGGTATCCGAAGCCATCTCAGTACAGCCCTTCCCACGCGCCCAATCCTCCGCCGCCTGGGTCAGTGCTCCCGCAATCCCCTTTCCACGTAATTCTGGATACACGAACCACCCCTCGATATATCCAACAGGGCTGGTTTCACATCCCTCCCCATATTCCCGTATCCGCGCCTCGAGCATCCCAACGGGCCTGCCATCCATCATCGCAAAAAAAACTACATCCCCATCGCTTGCAAGGATATCATCCATATCAAAATCCAGGTATTCATCGGGCGCATCGGGCCAGATGCCCTTACGCATCTTAAACCACTCATCCCGATCATCGGAAGCAATGCGGCGTATGCTGATTTCCATTACTCTCCAAAAACAAACAAGTCGCTAATGGACTCATGATTAAAGTTATGCCGAATCGCATCTGCGAACACCTTCGCCACAGACAACACCCGCAGTTTCGGGTGCATCTTCTCCGCCGCAATATAGACCGTATCCGTCGTGACAATCTCGCTGATTTGCGGCACAACCACCAGTTTATCCAACCCGCCGCGGCTAAAGACCCCGTGCGTACACATGACCATAATATCCTCGATCCCCTCATGAACGAGCACACGGCTCAACTCCAAAATGGAACCGCCCGTGGCAATCTCATCATCATAGATCAGGGCACGTTTGTGACCCTTCACCTGATTTCCCACCAACCCACCGATAGCCACCTCTGTGTCTGAAATCCGTTCCTTGTTGCCTGCCGCTACCGGCAGACCAAGCGTCCGCGCAAAACGGGCCGCGGATTTTGCCTGCCCCATATCCGGGGCAACCACGATGGTACCGCTCAAATCGCAGGTATCGAGATATTCCTTGAAAACCAATCGGCTGCTTAGTGGGTCGGTGGGAATGCCAAAAAATCCATGCACCTGCGGGGAGTGGAGCATCATGCTCATCACATGGGTGGCCCCGGCAGTCTGCAGCAGATCCGCCACCAGCCGTGCAGTGATGGAAATGCGCGGCGCATCTTTTTTATCCGAGCGGCCAAACGAATAATAAGGAATAATTGCATGAACTTCCGAAGCCGCCGCCCCGCGCGCAATATCGATCATCATCAACAATTCCATCAGGTTATCATTGACGGGTTGGGAAAGCGACTGCACGATATATACGCGGCGATAACGCACGCTTGCGCCCAACTGAATATACATATTGTCATTGCTAAAGCGTGAGACGTGGGTTTCATCCAACGGCACGCCCAGCCTTGACGCGATATTTTCAGCTAATTTTGGGTTGGAACTTCCGCTGAAAAAGCGTACTTCGTCAGCGGGGATCGATGAATTTTCCATAATTACTCCATTTTGTTTTTTCCGCCCACCCTGGAGCGGGATAATTTTTGAAACCACTGCGTGAGCAAAGCGCTCACAAGATACCAGAAAATCAGGTCAACAACCAGCCACAGCCCGTTGAATTCCGAGCAACTCGTTCCCGGCGGGCATGGTCCCCAGGATAAGTAAAACTGCAAAGGAAAGCCAATTGGGCAGGTATCCGAAATGACGAACCTCACAACCATTCCCCATAACCAACTGGAGAGAACCAGCAAAACAAATGTAAGGATAATCTTTATCAAGGTGGGCTTCAATAAACTCTTCATCATCCTCTCTTCTTCAACCAATCCGTCAACTTCTTTGCAGTCCAGGTGTTGATGACGTCCTTCGGCTCCAGCCATGCGCGGCGGGCAATCGCAATGCCATAATAAAGAAAATCAAGATCGCTTTCGGAATGCGCATCGGTGTTGATGCTGAGGAGGACGCCCAACTCCTTCGCGCGGCGGGCAAACACATCGTCAAGGTCGAGGCGCGCGGGTTGGGCGCTGATCTCCATCGCCACACCCGATTCTGCAGCGGCTCTCAAGATAACTTCCATATCCAAATCCGCTCCTTCGCGGTCTGGAATTTCACGGCCCGTGGGATGGCCGATGATATCCACATGTGGATTATTTACCGCCTTCAACAATCGCTCGGTGATCTTCTCGCGCGGCTGGCGCAAGCTGGAATGCAGTGAAGCCACCACGAGATCGAGCGAGGCAAGAAAATCATCGGGATAATCCAGCGAACCATCCGCTTTTATTTCAACCTCGCTTGCATGAAGAACAAGGATTTCATCACCAAGCTGTTTTTGAATCTTCTTGATTTCAGCCGCCTGCTCTTTATGCCTTTCCATCGACAAGCCATTTGCAACACCCAGCCCAACGGAATGATCGGTGAACGCGATCACTTTCAATCCGCGTTTTGCAGCGGCGCGCGCCATATCCAGCATACTTAATTTTCCGTCGCTGTATGTGGAATGCATGTGCAAATCGGTTTTTATGTCTTTACCTTGAATCAACTTCGGAAGTTTATTTGCCTTTGCCGCCGCCACCTCGCCGCGGTCTTCGCGCAGCTCGGGCGGTATCCACGGCAGGCCCAGGGTTTTATAAACTTCTTCTTCCGTCGCGCAAAGGATCTCTCCCCTACCTTTAACTTTGGTTAGTGAATGTTCGGATAAAGACAACCCTTTATCCAACGCAATTTGGCGCAGGGCAACATTATGATCTTTCGAACCCGTTGCATATTGCAGCGCCGTGCCAAACTTTTCGGGCGCATGTACCCACAACTGCGCGCGCACGCCATCCATGAATTCGATGCTGGCTTTTGTTTCGCCTTTTCCTAAAACACGACTCACCCCTTTAAGATTGACAAAGGCTTCCATGACCGCGGCTGAATCTTTTGCCGCCACCAAAATATCGAGGTCGCCGACTGTGGAACGCATCCTTCTTAAACTGCCAGCTGATTCTGCTGCGACGACTCCCTTCACGCCTTTGAGGACTCCGATGATCTCCTGCGCCAGCGGATACGCGCGCCCAAGCGGAAGCCGCCCCGATCTGCGGGCGAGGGACGCAATCCCTTCGATGATCGCAGTCTCGGACTTGGCGCCCATGCCGGGCAGGTCGCGAAGCTGTCCGTTTTTCGCAGCAGTTTCCAGCTCGGGAAGAGCCGTGATGTTCAACGTCTTCCAGATGAGCGCGATCTTTTTTGGTCCCAATCCTGGAACTTGTAACCATTCGGCCAGACTTTCAGGCACTTCCTTTTTTAGGTTTTCCAAAAATCCAAGCTTGCCTGTTTGAAGCAGCTCATCAATTTTTTCGGCAATGGCTTTGCCTACGCCGGGGATCTCGCGCAGTTTGCCTTCCTTCCAATATTCGCTGGCCTCGCGGGGGAGGGTCATTAAATTTTCAGCGGCTTTGCGATAGGCGAGGATGACATAAATGACCTCGCCTTTGATCTCACATAAATTGGCAATTAAGGTAAACGTATCAGCAAGTTGTTTGTTGTTCATCATAACAATAATCCTTTCGCGTATAAGCGGATTATACCCAGTGCGGGCATAAAATACGCGCGAACAAAAAAGCCCAGCGGGTACTTTTTGCGGGTGAATTTTTCAAACTCCTGATAAGATTAAGTCCATCATGAGCCGCTCAAAATATATTCTGCCGATCTTTATCATCATCAGCGCGGCGCTGGGATTGATGCGCTTCGACTCGCTTCAACTAGGCACGTCCTACGATGACGCGCATTACATCATCCTCGCGGAAAGTCTCTCCAACGGACAGGGGTATCAGTTGATTAATTTCCCACGTCCACAAATTGAGCGGGCGTTTCCGCCTGGCTGGCCAATTTTGCTGACGCCGCTTACCTTTCTTTTCACTGGCAATTACACGGTATTAAAGTTGTTGTCGCTTGCGCTTTGGCTGGCTTCGATTTTTTTGATTTACAAACTTTTTTCGAAGCGGATCGAATCTCCGCAACTTGAAATTGTCACTGGATTGGCGGCGTTGAATCCGTTGCTGGTTGGGACGTCTGTGACGGTGATGTCTGAATCTGCGTATTTATTTTTCTCCCTGCTGGCGTTGAATGTCTTTGATATTTGGAAAGATAAGGCTGGCGGCAAAAGAGACTGGCTGATCGTTTTGGTCGCCGTCCTTGCTTTGTATACTCAATTGATTAGAACCATCGGAATTTCATTAGCCATTGCGCTCGCGCTTTATTTCCTGCTGACCCGCCGCTGGCGTGAGGCGGGGATTGCGATGGGCGTTTTTATTGCTGGCGCGCTTTTGCAAACGTGGCTCAATCTGCGTAATGGCGGTTCGGTGGTCTCGGCAAGTTACGAGTCGCAGGTGTTCAATGGTTCCATCATGGAGAAGATCGGGCAGATGGGGTCGAATGCGTTGGGGTATTTCAACGAGATTCTGGCGGGGTCGCTGATTCCAATCTTCGGGTCGAAGGTCACGGGCTTTTTGGGGAATTATGGGTTGGAAGTTTTACCAGCGCTGGTCAACGTCATCATTTTGCTGGTGGTGGTTTTCGGGCTGGCGGTATCGGTTAAAAAATTCCATGTGATGGATATTTATGTTGCGGTCTATCTTTTGGGAATTCTGGCGTTTTGGAATCCCGAAGTTGGGAGCGTGAAGGCGCGCTTTTTGATTCCGATCATCCCGTTCCTTTATTTTTATTTGATTCAGGGAATGGCCTGGGTGAAGGAAAAAGGCGCTCGAAACCGAATCAGCTATGAGCGGAGAGTGGAGGCGGGGCTTGTCGTTTTTATCGCTTTGGCGTTGTTGGTCCGCAATGTTCAGGATTGGCGAAATCCTGTCATGAATCAAATGACGGATCTATCCATTGGGACAAGCTGGGTGGCGGAGAATGCGCCGAGTGAGGCGATTGTGATGGTGAATGAGCCTGTGCCTGCGTATGTGCATGTGCAAAGGAAGACCATCGGTTACCCAGCCAATGGACAGGATTTGGAAAAATATTTGAACAATCAGGGGGTCGATTACATTGTAATTTCGCCGAGGCTTCAATCTCCGCGCAGTGTGGCGTTGGATGAAGATATTAAAAATCAAATTCTGCCTGCGCTTGAATCTGCGCCTGGGAAATTTATAGTGGTATATTCCAACCCCGAATATAATGTAACGGTTTATCGATACCAGCCCTGATAAAATATCGTCATCATTCTCGCAGCAAAGGTATGGCAATCATGGTTTTTAGCGCACCGACTGAAACAAAAACTATCATAAAGACACTTCCTGAATTCAAAATGGATGTGTACGAAAACGTCACGTCCGCCGAACTGGCGGTCTTTGCTGTACATGCATTGCAGGATGACGGTCACTACGCCGCCACAGAGGAGATCGTCTCTGCCTGTTTTAGGTTGTTCCCCCATCGCTTTTCGTTGAAGAATTATTTTTACTGGCCTGACTCTGCGCTAATCATGTTCTATTTGAATGAGGCGAAGGAAAAAGGCGACTTGAAAGGGAAGCCCGCGGATGGCTTTGCAGTGAAAGTTCAAGGCAGGCAGACGGTGAAGCGGGTGGCGAAGATTTTGGGAGTGACTTTGCCCGCGCCTGAAAAAAAGAAAAAGCCTGCGCCTGCGCTAAAAAAGGTTGAGGCAATTCAAGCGGATAAACCGAAAGCGAAGAAGAAAATAATCGTTCCACAGGAAAAGAAGTCTGCTGAACCAGTGAAGAAAAAGGAAGCGGCTTCGCAAAAGAAGAAGTCCGCTGCGCCTGTGATGAAGAAACAGGTGGTCAGGCCTGCAAAAAAGACTCTGCCTTCAAAAGCGAAAATTGTGCCTACGCCTGCTCCACTCAAACAGGCGACTCTTCCACAGATCAAGGTGGAGCCGAAGAAAAAAGAGCAGGCAAGACCAGTTGCTCATGTTCCTGTCAAGAAAACGCCTGCGCCTAAAAAAGAAAAACTACGAAAGCAAGCCCATGTGAAAAGTGCGCAACCCGCGCAGTTAACTATGGCTCTGTCTATCGTTGAGAAAAAGAAAACAAAGCCTGCGCCGTCTGCTTCAAAAAAGGTTGAACCCAAACCCGTCAAAGTGGCGATGGCGCTCGCCCCAACGGTGGCGATCAAAGTATCAAAGGAAGAAAAGGTGAAAGCAGGGAAAGTCGTCCGCGTGATGGAAACATCGGATGCGTACCGTCAATATAAGCGAACTGGCGTCAAATCAAAAATAAGCGAATTTGATTTTAGAAGCCTGCTGCTTTGCACAATGGAGTCGTCCCCTCAAACGCTGGCAAGGAATGTGAATACATTCAAAGGCTATGCCAGCATCCAAAGCAGGCAGGACCTGGTGACGTTCCTGAATTTTGTGGAAAGTAGTTTTTCGGGCTTATTGAATTCGTCTGGGAAGAAATTAGCGAAGAAGAAATAACTAAAAAATGGTAATAGTTAACTCACCTTACGCAGTTTTGCGTGTTTTAGGGTCATGTCGCCCTGAGCGATAGCGAAGGGTCTCTACGACTGTCTTAGAGACCCTTCGCTCCGCTCAGGGAATCATGGGCGGTGCGTAAGGTGAGTAGTTAAGTTGAAGTGGACAGACCTAAACGCGAATTTACCCTTCGGGCACGATATCTCGAATGAGGCGAATGACGCGAAAAAACCAAAAATATTCGTGAAATTCGCCCAATTCGCGCCATTCGCGTTAAAAGCCTTTTGACATTCGAGCACATCACTTATGTTTTGACCACTACCAAAAAATCACGCGCTACAACCATGCCTGAGATTGCTTCGCCGCAACGAACGCGGCTCGCAATGACGAAGGTTTTTGATAAGAGAAATGGAAAGGTATTTTTATCGTGAGCAGTAGAAAGTTACAGTATGCAGACCGCGTTGCCTTGCAACAGGCAGACCAGGCGATTCGCAAGGATGCGTTGCGCGCGCTGGTGGAGGTCATTACCAATTGCAATGACAGTTATTCCCGCCTTGAACAGGCGGGTTGGTCGGTGGGCGGCGAAATCATCATCGATGTGCAAAGGAAGCACAAGAATTCCATCATCCGCGTGCGGGATCATGCCGAGGGCATGACCGATATTCGCATGGATAAAGTGGTTGGCACCTACGGCGAAGCCACCAGCGGGTTGAAGGAAGACAAACACGTCCGCGGGATGTGGGGACGCGGGCTCAAGGATTCCATCTTCGGGCTTGGGCATGGATATGTGTACTCATTCAAAGGCGGCAACTTTTATACCTGCTCCCTGCTGATCAAAAAAGGCATCCCCACCTTTGACCTCGATGAACCTGTGAGAGCAACGATTCCGCTGCGCCAACAGTATGAAGTTCTCGAAGGCAACGGGACGATTCTTGAAATCCATGTCTCGCGGGATGATGTGAAAGTGCCGCAGTTCGATAACTTCCGCAACTATTTGCAGAGGCACTTTGAACTGCGCCCGATCATGAGCAACCCGCGCCGCAAGATCATTTTGCGGGATGTTGCTCCAGACGGGAAACTGCGTCAGGAACACATCCTCAGCTACAAGTCACCGCGAGGCGAAAAAGTTCTCAGCGAGAGAATCAAAGTGGAGGGCTATCCTGCCACAGTGAAGCTGGATGTCTTTCGGTCGGGAATCCAATTATCAACCCGCAGTGAGGAAGGCGATTATGCCGATGGCGGTCTGCTGGTCATCAGTAAGGCGACGGTTATTTCGCTGACCATGCTCAAGTTCGAGAGCGACCCATACGCCGCATATTTTTATGGCTCGATGCAATGCGATTATCTGCATGACCTGTTGAAGAACGATGAACCCGTGCTCACCGCAACCCGCGACGGCATCAATTGGACGCATCCATTTGCGAAGGCGTTGAAGCTGGCCGTGGAAAGCAAGCTCGAACCGCTGATCGAAGCCGAGCGCAAACATGCCGTGCATGATGAGCAAACCAAGCTGGATAAACAACTGCGTCACAAGATCGACCATGCCTTGCATGAGTTGAACACAATTGCATTTAGTGAGTTGAGTGAGAGACGAGATGACGGCATTCAAAAAACAATCGAACTGCCGCCCTCTGGAATTGGGTTTTTTCCCGAGCGCGCATTTGTGCAAACAGGCCAGCATCTTAATTTGTTACTACGTGTGGATGTCATGGAAAAAGCGCGGGTTGGCGCAACGGTAACAGTGATCTCGAATAGCGCCGAGGTGATCGTCACCACGCCGCAGGTTGTGATTCATCCGCACAAGAATGATCCCACAATTGGCGAAGCGCGCATTCGCGTGGAAGGCAGGCAGGTAGGCAGTGAAGGCATGGTGACGGCGTATCTTGGCAAGCTGCGCGCCGAGGCCATGGTGCAGGTGCATTCCAAAAAAGAAGTTCTGGTTGCGCCGCCCACCCGCAGCAGCAATGCCCTCTTCACCGATATTCGTTTTGATGACCGCACCGATTCACGTCAGCGCGTTTATTTTGACCGCGTCAACTCGAGCATTGTCATCGCTACGGGCGCGCCATCGGTAAAAATTTATCTGGATGAAAACAAGCGTCTCGACACGACCGTGCATGGTCAGGTGCTATTGGCAGAGTTGGTCACTGAGGCAGTCTGCCGCGAGATCGCGCGCAACGGCGTGGAGCGCGGCAAGTATCTCGTGCTCGAAGGCTCCGAAGCGGACGCGATCCAGAATCATTTCATCCGTTTGCAGAATCGGTACGCGCATTTGATCCATCAATATATTGTGACGATGTAGTGAAAATTTAGTAACGACTAAAGTCGTTACTACGGGCAAATAAAAAGGACACGGCCAACGTGTCCTTTTTATTTGCTAATTTTTTATTTCACCGTCAGCCAGACGCCGAGCATCACAACGCCGAGGCCGATGATGCGCGGCAAGTCCATGATGCGCTGAGTGACGCCCAGCCAGCCGAAATGATCCACCAATGAGCCTACCAAAAGCTGGCCCGCCAGCAGGGTGATCAATGCGCCTGCGATGCCGATGCGGGGAATCATGTAGCTCATCGAAGATATGACGATGAGACCAAATGCGCCCGCTCCCAACGTATACCACGGGACGCTTCGCCACTGTCCGAGCCTGTTGCCAAAAACTATAAGCGGAATCAACACTGCCGCCGCTCCCCCCACATGGACAATGAATATGCTCTCCATCACCCCCAGCCGCTGGCTGATCGTGCTCGCCATGGGGCTTTGTACTCCAATGGCCATCCCTCCAAGGATACCGACCAAAATAATAAAGTAGATTGGCTGCATTTGCTTTCCTTTGTTTTGAGATTAGGGGATGATACTTGAGTTCCTCGTGTAGTGTATTGCAGGTTATTCACAAGCGTTTTTTTTACTCTGGAGTCAGGCGGTAGGTCAGGCTATGTGCCCGTAGGGTATTTAGCCTGACACTTTTTGGAATGTAGTGTTTTTCCAGAGTCTTAAGAACTGATGTTACGCACCGTCCCGAAGGTTTAGACTACAAATAGGCTTAATTTACGAGAACCTTCGGGACGTTCCGCGTAAGGTGAGTTAAGAAAACTGCGCAATGACACCCGCGATCAATGCAATTTGACCGAGGTGATAGGCGGCG
>CAKKRM010000042.1 GCA_919902735.1 Anaerolineales bacterium
TTGGGAGTCCATTTTAGCCCCCTCCGCCTTCGGCACCTCCCCCAAATACGACGATTCAAACTTTGAATCATCATGTGAAATAAACATCGTCGTATTTGGGGGAGGACGGGTGGAGGCGACTTTTACTGTCACAAGGCGGCGTTGGTTATTGAATTGGATGGAGACATCCATGATCTGCAGCAGGAAGAAGACGCCAGACGCGAGAAGGTTTTGAGAGAGATGGGACTGAGGGTTGTCCGCTTTGGAAATGAAGAGGTTATGAAGAACTTGTCCGCGGTGGTGGGGAAGATTCGCAAATTGGTTATCGTTGTATAATAACAAGCAAGGAGCACTATGCAGACCTTTCCGTGTCCCTACTTGAAAAGCGAGGTTGAATTAACAGATGAGCGTGAAGTGCATATTGCTGAAACGCATCCAGACCTGTTGCCAGAATATCTTCCACAGGTAAAGCAAACACTGGCTGACCCCGATCAAGTACGGCGCAGTATCCGCATGAGCGGGGCACGGATTTTTTATCGTTGGTTCGATGATGTTCGTCAAGGCAAGTACGTAGTGGTGGTGGTTGTGAGCGAAGCCGCTCCCACCGAGCGGAACTGGATCATCACCGCCTATGTCACCCGCCGTTTAATTAATGGAGAAATAGAATGGCAGAAAAATTAACTTTCCAATATGATCGTGAGGCAGACATCCTGTATATCAATACCGTCGCGCCCTACGCTGAACAGGAATCTGAGGAGTTGGAGGACGAGATCATTGTGCGTCTCAACCCGAAAACAGGCAGGATCGAGAATTTTGAAGTGCTGTTCTTTACCAGCCGCCTACTGAGAAGGGAACTGTTCTCCCTGCCTGTCATTGCCGACTTGCGCCAGGTTACGGCAGCGTAAAAAGACCTCCGCCGAAAAGACTGCGAAGCGTCTAGCAGGAATTACGCGGGAATAAATTGGGAGTCCATTTCGAAGACAACAAGTCACACCTGCACTTGCGTGCTGGTGCAAGTGTCGCGGGATTCATCGTTGACTTTTACTGTCACAAAGCGGCGTTGGTCATTGAAGTGGATGGAGACATCCATGATTTACAGCAGGAAGAAGATGCCAGACGCGAAAAGGTTCTGAGCGAGATGGGGCTGAGGATTGTCCGCTTTCGGAATGAAGAGATTATGAAGAACTTGTCCGCTGTGGTGGGGAAAATGCGTGAATTCATCCTTCATCATTCATAATTCATCCTTGCTCTTTCGGCAGGAATTACGCGGGAATAAGTAGGGAGCCCATTTCAGCCCCCTCCGCCTTCGGCACCTCCCCCAAATACGACGATTCAAACTTTGAATCATCATGTGAAATATACATCGTCGTATTTGGGGGAGGACGGGTGGGGGCGACTTTTATTGTCACAAGGCGGCACTGGTTGTTGAAGTGGATGGAGACATCCATGATTTGCAGCAGGAAGAAGATGCCAGACGCGAAAAGGTTCTGAGCGAGATGGGGCTGAGGATTGTCCGCTTTCGGAATGAAGAGGTGGAGAGGGATTTGTCCACTGTGGTGGGGAAAACCCGTGGGCTGGTTTTGAAGTGATTTTCAGTCCTTGCTTGCTATCTCAATTTGAGATATAATTTCTTCCATGCACATCATCACCCGCAAAACGCTGATCCAGTTTTGGGAGAAACATCCCGAAAGCCAAACTGCATTAATGCGTTGGTTCAAGATTGTGCAAAAGACCGAATTCAATAGTTTTGCCGAATTGAGACAGGTTTTCCCGTCCGCCGATAAACTGGATCACTGGATCATTTTCAATATCGGCGGCAACAAATACAGGTTGATCACATCCATTCACTTCAATCGCGGCAAAGTATATATCAGTCATGTTCTCACCCATGCAGAATATGATCGAGGAGATTGGAAAAAATGACACTCGTAAATGAAGAACTCCAAATCCACTGGACAAACATTGCTCCCTTGCTGACGATCCGCAACGAGCGCGAATACAACACGGCAGTAAAACGGCTCAATGAACTATTGGATGAAATCGGGGATAACGAGAAACATCCTCTTTACAGTTTGCTGGATACGCTCGGCACGTTAGTTCATGCTTATGAGGAAGAACATTATCCAATTCCAGATGTCACTGGCGCGGAAGTATTACGCTTTCTTATGGATGAACATGGATTGACTCAATCTGACTTGCCAGAAGTGGGCTCGCAAGGAGTAGTTTCTGAAATACTAAACGGCAAGCGTGAGTTGAATATTCGTCAAGTCCGCTCGTTGGCGGAGAAGTTCAAAGTTTCAAGCGCGGTGTTTGTATAAAGAGACTCCCGCTGAGAAAATTCTCTGGCAGGAATTACGCAGGAATAAGTTGGGATCCCATTTTAGAAAGCAGCAGGTCATCAACGGACTCTGTCACGGACTCACGGACACAAACGGACGCGCAATGTTGTGATAAGGTTTTGAGTGAGATAGGGTTGCGGATTGCCGTTTTAGGGCTTTGGGAATGAAGAGGTTATGAAGGACTTGTCCGCTGTGGTGGGAAAGATACCCGAGATCATTTCTGTAAAGAATTAAAAATCGTGTATCATTAACACAGGAGATTAATTATGACAAACCAAGAACTCCTTAATCGAATTACCATCAATCCCAACATGGCGTTTGGGAAGCCGACCATCCGCGGATTGCGATACTCTGTCGAATGGCTGTTGGAAACGCTCAGTTCGGGCATGACAAACGAAGAGATCCTTGCTGATTACGAAGACCTTGAAGGCGCCGATATTCAGGCTGTCCTGTTCTATGCGGCGCGGTTGAGTCAGGTCAAGCGAATGAGTTTGGTCAACGCATGAACTTTCTGATCGACGCCAATCTGCCAAGACGCCTTGCCCGCATTTTTCAAGAGCGCAGTCATAATGCTGTCCACACACTGGATTTGCCCGAAGGCAACGCAACCGCAGACGCCGCGCTTTTGGAGTACGCGGACGAAAATAACTGCACCATTACAACCAAAGATTCTGATTTCAGTACCTCCTTCTGGCTGCAAAACCGTCCGAACAAACTATTACTGATTTCCACGGGCAACATCAGAAATGCTGAACTGGAAACTCTGTTAATCGCAAATTTCGATCAATTGATTTCAGCGCTGATAGAGAATCGATACGTTGAATTGACTCGGGAGCATGTGATTGTCCATGCATAGTTTGCCTGTTTTTTGAAGTAGCACTGAAAGAGATGGCTGCCTTGAAAGTAGCTGTCTCTTTTTTTGTTTGAGGAAAGGCGGGGGTGGAGTAAAATGACAAAGTTATGCCAGTCAAGAACATCATCCCAGGTCAAACCGTCACCAAAGAAAAACTTCAACGCGACCC
>CAKKRM010000043.1 GCA_919902735.1 Anaerolineales bacterium
CCGCCCTCCCCGCTAGCAAAAACGTACTCGGTTTCGGGTACGTTTTTGTTTTCCAATGATAAGTATTCTACATTTTTCCGTTCCACTCGATATCAAATGTGGATGCTTCGAGCGGAGAGATGCCGTATTTCTTAGAAAGCGCGAGATATGCAAAAATGCTTTTGAATTGAAAAAAGAACGGCATGGGGTCTCTGAGATCAAGGATCACATCGTTGCTGGTGAAAAACGCTTTCAGCCATTTAAGGAATTGACCACCCTTTATTGATTCAGGCAGGGCGTACATCAACATGGCAGTGGAAAGCATGTACGATGATTTATTCAAAGGTGTAATGCAGCCAGGTTGTGGGTCAAGGAACGCATCCACGAACATTGGGTTGGAAGCAAGCAAATGCACGCCGCTGGTTGCGCGCGGATTGCATTCCAGCGCATACAATTGCCCGTTCGGGGTTTGAATGAAATCGAAGGCAATCTGCCCTGTAAAATTATTTTCCCTCACAAAGGTTTTCACCCAGTTGAAAATGACGGGATGTTCCACATGTTCAAAAACAATGGTCGCTCCCCGCCCCGCCGTGAATGTGGATGGGTACGTGGTGTGCGCGTGTATAACCCCATGATGACAAACCGAGTAGGTGCAGTAGGGCTGTCCATCAAGAAATTCCTGCGCGATCCAGGGTGAATCAAATTTCAGCGTGGATAATGCCATTTGAAGCGGAGGCATAATCAAGGTCCGCGCAGCGAAGCGGGAGTAGATGGGCTTCAACACCAGCTCGCGCCAGTGCGCGTACGCATGAAGCAGATCCTCCTGGCTGTTGATCAAAATCGTCTCAGGCGCGTACAAATCCAATCCAATCGCGTTGACCACAAAATTCCATTTGTTGTGAAATTGATTTAATTTTTTAATAGGCTCGGCGAAAACCATGCATGGCAACTGGTCGCGCCCCATGCTCACGTAAAAAATTTCTTCGCAGGTGGGAATCAGCCAATCGATTTTATTTTCGATAATGATATTTTTCAACGCGACGAGAAACGCCTCTTTGTTTTGACGTGGGGCTGGCATGACAAAATTTGCCTTCACCGCCGCGGACGGCTGACTCAAATGCCCGCGCAAACTCTCCGCCATGAAAACGGTATGTCCCGCGCGATGGAATGCGCGGGCAAGGTCAAGCGTTGCGGGCGCGCGCCCGCCGGTTAAGAGGATGTTCATAGAGTTCGTTCCGTCATTGCGAGGCGATGTTCTTTCGCCGAAGCAATCCCCCACAATGAGAAGATTGCTTCGGGCTAACGCCCTCGCAATGACGTTGCTTAGTAGGTCAACACCAGCCCGCCAATAGACAAGCCCGCGCCTGTGCCAACCAACAACACTTTATCGCCGCGCTGGATTTGTCCATCCATCACACCCTGATAAAGTGTAACAGGAATCGAAGCCGCCACACAATTGCCAAGCGTTTCGATTGTCCTGATAATTTTATTTTCAGGCCAGCCAAAACGTTCCAGCATCATCAAGCCAATCTTGCTGGCCTGGTGCGGCACGACAACGTCAATATCCGCCATACCCTTTGACAGGCCAGGATACAACTCTTCCAAAAATTCATGCGCGATCCCGCGCACCATCCGCAGGACTGCGGGACCGTCCATGTGAAAGAGATCATCTTCGGGGTTATGTCCCTCGAAGCGCGGATGCATCCGCGAGCCGCCGCCCATGATGGTGGTGAGATACGCGCCTTCACCGTAGGTTTTGAAATGCGCGTGATGGATCATAGATGGTTCGCCGTGATTTGCGCGTGTGACGACAACCGCCGCAGCCGCATCCCCAACCAAGGAAGCGGATTCAGGCTCCTTCGGGTTGATGCCGCACGAAGCCACGTCCGCGCTGGCGATGAGGATTTTTTTGTAGCGTCCGCTACTGATGAAGTTAGATGCCACATCCATTGCCGCGATAAAACTCAGGCAGGTGGTGTGAACGGTCATCGCAGGGATGCCAGAATTCCCAAGCCCAAGCTGACGTTGAATTAAAACACCCGTATCAGGAATAGCCTGCTCGCCCGTACCAGAAGCATTGATGATAAGGTCAAGTTGATTTGGCTTGAGCTTTGCTTCATCCAATGCCTCCCGCGCCGCTTCCGCAGACATGAACGATGACGTTTCATCCGTCACCCAGCGCCGTTCGCGTACGCCATTGCGCCGCTCCACCCATCCTGCGGAGAGTCCGCACATGGCTTCGAGTTCGGAACTCGGCACGATTCGTTTCGGTAAATATCGTCCCATACCAATAATTTTGAGAGGGATGTTAACTTGCATGAATGCTCCTGTAAAAAATTGACCATGGACGATAGACCATTGACAACGGAAGATTACCTATCGTCCATGGTCTGTTGTCCATCGTCCACTGTCTAAAAATCCATCTTCTTAAAATACGGAATCGCCGCCTTCGACACCGCTCCAATCAACTTCCACGGCAACTGCCTTTTGCGCGGCAAATGCTTGGTGTAGACCGCGTTATATTCCGTCACTGATTCTCCGCCGCGAACCTTTTTGAATTTTCCCACACCGCCGCTGGCGTGAACGAGCAATTTTCGTTGCAATCCTTCCTGCAAAGTGACCAGAGTCAGTAAACGATATAACCCCTCATCCTGCGGCAGGGATGTGTCATATCCAAACAAAGGCTGGGTCATCGCGCCGTTGCGGATGAAGAATCCCATGATGCCGTTGACCCGTTCATCCTTCTTCAAGGCGTACAAGTGCAAAATCTCTTCATCGCGCGCGAGTTTCAAAAAGTCAAATGTGAATTGCGGATTGTAATACGAATACTTTTGCAGATACAGCAATTCATACAACTGCACGGCGCGGCGCAACTCATCATCCGATAAATCTTTGCCCTTCACAACTTCATATCCGTTCTTACGCAGCACGCGCAAATCCTCTTTGCACTGACGTGTTTTCAACGAAACTTCAGGGTCCATGTACCAGACCTGGCGGCTCAACACCAGATCATACCCAAGCCCTTCCATCGTTTGATACACATGTGGATTCTTTTTCTGGTCAACGGAGCGGAAGACAATGGATCGGTCTGGAAACCATTGAATCAGCGCCTCACTGATAACTGATAACTGGTTACTGTTTACTGACGGGTATAGATTCGTCGAAAGCAGATAGTTGTTGACAAAGACAACTCTGTCCAGTTTCGAGTATCGGAAATACCACGCCACTGGATTCATGATGAGCTTGATCAACGCTTCCACGGGCGGGTTGTTGAGGTGTTTCACTTCCTCATATCCGCCGTAGGAGACGTAGTGGCTGTACGGTGAAACGGTGTAGGTATTCTCTGGGTGAAAATCTGTGATGGTGATGGGGAGGATAACATCGTCAATTTTGACGGCCATCAATTGCGTGTTGTGAATGTTGCGAATATATTTCTGCGGGTCATCCGTCATCAACGGGATAAGGTAACGGCGCGCATAATCCCCGTCCGCTGTGGAAGGGAATCGCAGGGTCTGGATGTTCTCGCGGGTGAATAATTCAGGTTGCATGTTTAGATCATAAACCACGAAGGGTCACAAAGCGCCACGAAGGTTAAGAACTAAAGGTTTTCCTTTGTGTTCCTTTGTGACACTTTGTGGTTACGATTTTTTGAGCGCGCGAATCGTCTCATCACAATGAGACGGAATCACATGCGTATCAGGATGGGTCAGATAATACGTGTGCAAATTTCCCAGCGTTTCGCGATAGGCTGCGGGGTCGGGGAAAAGGAGATTGGCAATTTTATGCGGCGGACGGTTTTCGACAATAGACCGTTTGAGCCAGGCCGCATCTGCTACGAAGAAGAATAATTTATCGTCATCATCGCGAGCAAAGATTCCCATTTGCCCGAGCGCGTGCCCTGGCAATTCCACACCGATGATGGAGCCATCGCCGAGCAGGTCATAGCCTGTCTTGAAGGGAGCATATTCTTCTGCGAGAAAAATGGGCTTGGACATATCCACGATTTGCGAGCGAGAGTCGAAGTCTGTGGGGATGAGTCCGCGCAGGAAAGCGTGTTTCATGTCCTCTTCGGGCGGCAGGTTGCGCAAGTGTGAAAAGGCGTGGGGCATATGTACGAAACGGGACCAGTTCAAGTCGGGGAGAGAGGCGATGTGGTCCGCGTGGAAGTGGGAGATGAAAACGTGGGAAATATCCTTTGGTTGCAGGTTGAAAGTTGAAAGTTGATTCAGGACAAGGTCTTCTTCGTGTAAAGTCACAGGAGTCATCCAACGATAAAACCTTTTTGGGAATTTTTTCGTCTCATCGAAGAAGCGATAGGAATAGCCCGTGTCGAAAAGCATCGCGCCGAATTTTGGGTGACGAAACAGCGCAAACATGGCGGGGAAATGGATCGCGCGCCAACGTCCGCCGTGAATGGCGATGTGTTCGGGGGCCGTGCAGTAACCAGCGTTGAGGATGTTGATTTTCATTGTATTATCTCGTCTTTGCGAGGAGCGCACTTGCTCTTCGCGACGAAGCAATCTCATGATCGAGTTGGAGATTGCTTACCCATTCGGGTACGATGTCGTCGGGCTACACCTGCCCTGGCGGGCGGTGCCAGGGAAGCCCTCCTCGCAATGACGATTTCTCCTTCCACCATTTCATGAATAGATCAAAGCCTTCATCAATCGAAACTTTGGGTTGATAGCCGAGTTCATTTTTTGCTGCGGAAATATCCAGCGTGGTGTTGTTTGCCATCATGCTGACGGAGATGCGTGTGAGTGGAGGCTCGGGGTGTGTGGGGATGAGAGTGTAAATTGCTTCCAGCACGGTTGCGGCGGCGTTTGCGGTTTTGTAGGAAATCTTTCGTGTGGGATGCGGCAAATTCAATTCGTCGCAAATGCGTTCGATCAGCTTCCAGATTTTGACAGGCTCGCCGTTCGAGATGTTGTATTTTTTCCCAAGTGTGTTGGCAGGTGATTCAGCGCACAGCAAAAGCGCGTCCACCACGTTTTCGATGTAGGTCAGGTCAACGATGTTTTCGCCGTCGCCCAAAATGGGAAGCCTGCCCGATTTCAGGCGCGGGATTAAACGCGGGAAGATGACCGTGTCGCCTGGCCCAAACAACGCGCGCGGGCGAATGGCTATGGTGGCAAGTCCGCGCGCGAAGGCTTCGTCCAATTCCTGCTCGGCAAGAATTTTTGTGGCCGCATAATTGCTGACGGGTTCGGGTAATGCATCTGTTTCTTTTACGTTGACGCGCGAATTGTAGTCAAAATAAAGGCTGGGCGTGGAAACATGCACGAGCCGTTTTACTTTATATTCCTCACATCCGCGAATTACATTGCGCGTGCCAATGACGTTAGCCTGATAAAACAATTCAAAATTTCCCCACGGCGAAGGAAGCGCGGCGCAATGGAAAACGATTTCCTGATCTTTGCAGGCATCGGCCAGAGCTTTTTTATCTTTGAGGTCAATTTGAAGAGTGCGGATTCCTTCGCTTTCAAGATGGTCAAGTTTGGCTGTGTTGCGCCCAAGCGCAGTGACATCCCAGCCCATGCTGTTTAGGCGGCGAGTCAATGCGCCGCCGAGGAAACCTGTTGCGCCCGTGATGAGTGTTTTCATGAGGAAGAGATTGGAGAATTAGTGACTGGAGACTGGAGATTTGTGATTGGAGATTCGTTTGTTTGCTTGAACAGCAAGTTGTTCGCGGATGATTTTTGAGTTATGCCGTACGTCGGTTGGAAATTTTTTCATGAATAAAAACTCCTTGATCTTTGAAGCCTGTGGGTGGTGTTTTGCCATTGCAATTAAACCCTGCCTGATTTTATCTTTATTTGCGCGAACATTCTTTTCCAATTCCACCCAAAGCACAGGCTCGCCATCCACACCGACCAGCGCGGTTCTGTTCACTTGCGGATGCGCGTTGAAGATGTTTTCAATTTGCTCGGTGAATAAAATTCCATCCTTCGTGATGACGCGGTGAGATTTGCGCCCACAATACCAGAGGCGGCCTTCTTCATCAAAGTATCCAACATCTCCCATGCGGTGGATGATGTCATCGCCGATTTTGATTTTGTAGGTCAAATTGCTAATTTGACCTACATACGCCCGCGTCGTGGCTGCGCTTTGAACTGTTATTTCCCCAACGACATTTTTTTTCACTTCAAGATCGTCCCGCCACTCTGAAATCGCTGACTCGCTGATTTCGATGATTCGCACCGTGACGCCGTCAATCGGCCTTCCCAAACAGACTCCTGCCCCGCTCTCAGTTTTCTTTTTTAATGAAAATATCTCGCGGCTTTCGATCTTGGCGATGGGCAGAGTCTCTGTGGCGCCGTAGATGCCGAAGAGGTCGGTTTTGTCGTCCAGCAATTTTCTAAATTTTTCCTGTAAGGGAATGGTGGCAGGCGCGCCTGCGGTGATGATGCGTTTCAAACTCTGGAGTCCAGCAGCTCGTGTGCCCTGTGGGTGCTGCGGGGGAGTGCGGGAGCAAGCTCCCGCACTCCAGAAGGATGACAAAATATCCAACACAACAGGCGAGGCGAACATGTTGGTGACGTTGAATTGCTGAATGGTGCTGATGACTTTGGCAGGGTCCGTTTTGGCGGGGATGGGGAAGGTGACATCGGGAATGATGGATGTGACTCCGAGTAGTACATCGATCAGGGCGTAGAGGGGGAAGGCGGGCAGGTCGATCTCGTCAGGGGTGATGTGGAAGGTTTGCTGGAGCATGGTCAATTGGGCGGCGAGGTTGGCCTGGGTGTAGAGGGCGCCTTTGGGGAGGCCGGTGCTGCCGGAGGTGTAGATGATGGCTGCGGGAGAAGAGGATGTTGCGTCCCTTCGGCTACGCTCAGGATGTAGTTGCGTGTTACGTGTTACGTGTTCTGTATCCTGCATTCCGCATTCTGCATTCTGCAATATTTGTGAAATCGAAGTGTTCACCTTCACCGTCTCCCGCCCCCAACCGAAAATAATTCGCAAAGCATGAGTGAGCGTGTTGCCGATGAAAATATCAGGTTGGGATTCGTTGAGTATCTCGCCGACTTTTTTCAGTCCGATGGCAGGGTCGAGGATGATGGGGATGATGCCGAGTTTAAGCAGGGCCAGGGCGAAGGGAAAAAATTCGATGCTGGGCGGAGTCATTACAGCGGCGGTGAGGCCGGGGGTCAGCGAGCAGGCTTGAAGTCCAAGAATGAAGCGATTGGTTGAGTCCGCAAATTGCTGGTAGGTGAACACATCCCATTTTTTTGTGTGTGAAGAATAGTAGATAAAGGCGGGTTTATTGGGCTGGGATGCTGCGGCGTGTTCGAATATATCAAAGAGATGCATGTTTGAAATTGTATCTGCTTATCGGGATGTTTGTCAGGATTATGCGGTTATCTTTATTACTGTAATTGTATATGCCCCTGTCAAATAATGATAACAATGAAGACTTTGGTGATCGGACTCGGTAATCCCATCCTTGGCGATGGCGGTGTTGGTTGGATAGTCGCTGAGGAAGTAAAACGACAACTACCCTCACCCCCAACCCCTCTCCCAAAAGGAGCGGGGAGGCAAGAGGTGGATGTGGAATGTCTTTCGCTGGGCGGGATTAGCCTGATGGAGCATTTGATCGGCTATCCGCGTGCGATCTTGATCGATGCGTTTGCATTGGATGAGCCGCTCGGTTCGATATTGATCCTGAAACTGGAAGACCTGCCGAATTATTCCGCGTTTCACACAACCAGCGCATACGACACATCGCTGCAAAACGCGATCGAGATGGGGAAGTCGCTGGGCGCGATACTGCCCGACGAAGTGATGGTGGTGGGCATTGCCACAAAACGTGTGCGCGATTTCAGCGAGGAACTCTCGCCGCCCATTGCGGAGGCGGTTCCGCTCGCGGCAAAATTTGTGCTGGATTTGCTCGGGAAAAAGTTATTGGATGAAAAATAAAGAAGCCATCCGTACGGATGGCTTCTTTATTTCAGCTTTTACCCTACATCTTCATGTTGTTCGGGCGCTAGAGACTGGTAGCTGTGCCTCATCAAACTCAAATCCCCTTCTCCTTCAACCATCCCAATACCCTCTCCGCAACAGACTTCCAGCCTGCTTCGATCATCATATCGTGAGCCATGTTCGGGAAGATTTCTGCCTGCACGCCATACGCCCGCGCCGTGGCGTGGACCTGGTCCGGCGTGATGGCATTATCAAATTCCGCGCCGAGGATCAGCAGGGGAGTTTTGATCTTCTTCGGGTTGGCAAGGTTCAAGCCCAGCAAGTCCATGAACATGCGGAAGGATTCGTCGTTTAATTTTTTGTAATAATTCAAGACCTGTTCCTCGGGCATGTCTTTCGAGAACAACGCCCAGCGCGCCGCTTCGGGCGTCTCCACCACGGGATACAAACGCAGTTGACCTGTCACCTTCATCAACGTGTGTGGACGCTGTGCCGCCATGCGGAAAAATGTGGGCCACAACCCGAAGTGCGGGTTGGACGCCAGCAAGACGGCAGTGGGCGCGTCGTTTCTTTCCAGATATTTCTGGGTGAGGAATCCGCCCATCGAGTGACCGACCAGCACAGGGGGAGTCGGAAGCGTCTTTGCGATCTGCTCCACGTCGCTGACATAATCCGCAATTTTGTTGCCGCGAATTTTGCCCTCACTGCCTGCATGTCCGCGCAAACTTAAGGCGGTGACGTGATAACCCTGCTCTGCAAAGTAGGGCAGGAAGAACTCGTCCCAACACCACGAGCCATGCCACATGCCGTGGATGAAGAGCAGGGGTGTTTTGTGAGTCTGGGTCTTCGGCGTGCGGGTGATGGTTTCGAGTTTCATGGGTTCTCCTTGTTTGCGGGCGAGTTCGAGAAGATTTAGTTCATAATTCCCATTGTAATAGACCTGCGAGATTTTCAAAATCTCGCAGGTCTAAAAAGGTGACCGTCAATTTGGTTATCACTGAAACGTAATCTCTTCCACGCGCCAGCTTTCTTCGTTCATCAACTTCTTCAATCTTTCCAATAGTTCGGGGCAGATGCGGGTGGTGTCGTTGGGGAAGTCGATCAGGTGGCCTTTGCTGTTTTCGAAAATTTGAAAACTAAATTTATCGCGGCCATGATACGAGATCAGCGTGCCGTACAGGGTCTTGATGCGGCGCTTGTCGCGTTCCTTGTCACCTGTGGGCCTGAGCATCACCGTGATCTGCTGCGGTGGATGTTCCTTGTCCTCTTTTGCCAGCGGCATGTACATGGATTGAAGAACCGCTTCGTGCCGGTCTTCGGCCTGATCCAGCTCTTCGACAGTTGCCAACGCTGTCACAGCGCGAGTCACCAGCGGCGGAGTCACTTCTTCATTCTTCTTGAACTTCGGCTCAGGTTTTGCGGCCACGGCGGCTTCATCGAAGGACGGCTGCCATTCACTGTCCCAGCCATCGGGGAAGTTATCGGGTGGGGGTGGCGCATTATCATCAAGAGCGTATGCAGGTTCAGGCTCGGCGACTTGCGGAATGCTGACTCGCTGACTCGCTGACTCGTTTGGCGGTTGAGTCGCTTTTTGGACGGGAACCCCCTTCGGGGAGGATACAACTGTCGGCTTAGTGGGAGGCGCAGCAGGGCGGCGGGGAGAGTCAGACTCTGCGCGCGGGAGCAAAGGCTTGGGAGTCGAATCCTGTCTGGCGTACGGGTCATTCACTGCGGTTGTCATTTTTATTTCTGTGCGAATCGTATCCACCAAAATTTTGGGCGGCGGGTTGCCCTGGTCGACCTTGCCTTCGACGATGATGATCTGCCCGATGGTCATGCCGTCGCGGAATTTTTCCCAGGTTTTGGGGAAGAGCACGAGTTCGATGTTGCCTTGAATGTCTTCGATGGTGACGAAGCCCATGGGCTTGCCAGTTTTTGTGGTGTAGGGGCGCACAATGTTGATCAGCCCTGCCACGCGCACTTTTTCTTCGTGGCTGGCTTCGGAGAGCTGCCCCGAAAAATAGCTGACGATGTGCGCGAGCTGGGTTTGGAATTCGTTGAGCGGATGGTCGGAGATGTACAGCCCGATGAGTTCACGCTCCCAATTGAGCATGTCGCGCTTTTCCACATCTTTTACTTCGGGCAATTGGATATCTTCAACGATGCCTGTGGCTGCGCCAAAGAGGCTCATTTGCCCCGCATCTGCGGCGCGGAAGTGATTGCTGCTGATGGCGACGATGCGGTCGAGCGAGCCGAGCATGGATGCGCGGTTGCCGAACTGGTCGAGCGCGCCCACTTTGATGAGACATTCGAGCGAGCGTTTGCCGACGGCGCGTAAGTCTACGCGGCGGGCGAAGTCGTTCAGGTCGATGAACTTGCCTTCATTGCGCGCTTCCACAATGATCTCCACCGCGTTCTCGCTGACGTTTTTTATCGCACCTAATCCAAAGCGGACGCTGGGGATTTTTTTACCAGACTTGCTCAAGCCGCCGTCCCCGGCGGCGGGGACGCCGCCTTGAGCATCAGCATCAGCATCGACATCTTCAATATTGAAGTCCCACATGGAGGCATTGATGTCGGGCGCAAGCACGGGCACGCCCATGGCGCGCGCATCTGCAACGTAGAGCGCGACCTTTTCAGTTTGTCCCGCCGAAGCGGACATGAGCGCGGCCATGTATTCGGCTGGGTAATGGGCTTTGAGATACGCGGTTTGCACGGCGATGACGCCGTAGTCTGCCGCATGGGACTTATTAAATCCATACCTTGCGAACTCTTCCCAATCCATATAGATTGCATCGGCAGTGGATTGGTCCATGCCTTTTTCAACGGCGCCTTTGACGAACTTGGCGCGGTGTTTATCGATATCTTCTTTTTTCTTCTTTGAGATGGCCTTGCGCAATTCATCTGATTCGGATGGCGTGTAACCCGCGAGTTCCACGGCGGCGCGCATGAGTTGTTCCTGATAGACAGGAATGCCGTAGGTATCTTTGAAGATCGGCTCCATGGCAGGGTGGCGATATTCCACTTCCGCTTCACCGTGCATACGCGCGATGTAATCGGGGATGAAGGCCATTGGGCCAGGGCGATACAACGCGACCATCGCGATGATGTTATCCAAAGTCTTTGGTTTCATCTGGACGATCCAGCGGGTCATGCCTCCGCCTTCGATTTGGAATAGGCCAGCCGTTTGCCCGCTGCCCATTAATTCAAATGACTTCGCATCATTAAGCGGGATGTTGCTCAGGTCAAACTTGATGCCGTGACGTTTCTCGATCATGTCACAGGCGCGCGCCATCACGGTCAGCGTGATGAGGCCGAGGAAGTCCACCTTCAACATGCCGAGCGAATCGAGAATACCCATTTCAAACTGGGTCACCGATTTGATCGGCGTTACTTCCGAATTGGAGGTTGGGCGGTGGAGCGGCAGATAATCCATGATCGGTTTATCCGAGATCACCACGCCTGCGGCATGTGTGCCCGCGTTGCGCACCGTCCCCTCCATTTTTGTGGCGATGTCGATCACTTCGCGCATTTTCGCGTCGCTATCGTAGATGGCTTTGAATTCCTTAACTGCCAGCGCATCTTCCATCGAAGAGCCGCCTGAAATGAATGGAACCAATTTGGCAACGCGGTCCACTTCAGGCAATGGAATTTCCATCACACGCGCCACGTCACGAATGGCGGCTTTCGTGCCCATCGTGCCAAAGGTGATGATCTGCGCCACCTTGTCATCGCCGTATTTCTGCGCACAATATTCCAGCATTTTAGAGCGGCGGTCATCGCGGAAGTCGAGATCGATATCGGGCATCGAGATACGGCCCGGATTCAAAAAGCGTTCAAAGATAAGCGCATGTTCGAGCGGATCCACCATCGTAATCTCGAGCGTGTATGCGATGATCGAACCCGCCGCCGAACCGCGCGCGTTGTACCAGATTTCATTTTCGCGGGCGAAGCGGCACAGGTCCCACACGATCAGGAAGTAGGCGTCGAATCCCATGCTGTGGACGACGCTTAATTCGTAATCGAGTCTTTCTTTAACCTGTTGGCTGGTTGCTTCTTCCTTGTATCTTTTCTCAGCCCCAGCCTCGCAAAGCGCGCGCAGGTAGGTTTCCCCCGTGTGCCCATCAGGGACAGTGAACTCGGGCAAGTGATAGCCCTTGAATCCGAGGTCTACGTTACAGCGCTCTGCGATGAGCAAGGTATTCGAAAGCGAGGAGGGAATCTCCGCGAAAAGTTTGTTCATGTCCGCAGGCGAGCGCAGGAAGTAGGAATCATCTGTCATGCGCATACGGTCAGGGTCATTCACGGTGGAGTTGGTCTGGATCGCGAGCAGAATATCCTGCAAACGCGCATCCTCTTGATTCACATAATGCACGTCATTGGTGGCGATGGTATTCGCCTCGTAGCGCGCGCCCATCTCCAGCAGTTTTTTGTTTAAGTCGGTGATCTCTTTGATGTTGTGCTGCTGTAATTCAACAAAGAAGTTATCCTTGCCGAAGACATCGTAGTACCAGTTCATGCGGCGCACAGCTTCTTCAGGGTTGTCGTTCAACAGCGCGCGCGGAATCTCCGCCGACATACAGCCTGAAGTACAGATCAATCCCTCGGAATGTGCGGCCAGAAACTCACGGTCGATGCGCGGATAATAATAGAAGCCTTCCAACTGCGCGGCAGATGCGATTCTCAGCAGATTCTTGTAGCCAGTTTCATTTTCCGCCAGCAGGAGCAGGTGCGAGGACGTGCGATCGAGTTTTGAATCTTTATCTTTCATCGTACGCGCCGCCATATAGGCTTCCAGCCCGATGATAGGCTTGATCCCCTCCGCTTTGGCGGCTTTGTAAAAATCGATCACCCCGAACATGGTGCCGTGGTCGGTGATGGCAACATGTTTCATGTCCAGCTCTTTGACGCGTTGAACCAGCTTCTTGATATTCGAGAAGCCGTCGAGCAGGGAATATTCAGTGTGGACGTGTAAGTGGGCGAAGGACATGGTTGGTTGGATAGTCAACCGTCGGGTAGTCGAATGCTCTGGCTGATGTGACTAAAGACGATAGGACTAATTTGGATTATAGCACGCATGTTCAAGAATCCACGGGACGGAAGGCTTAAAAGATTCATTTAACGGATAAAATACAATATGAATAAATTTATTTTTGTTTCGTCCGCATAATTTATTGGATAGGCCAGACAAGAATGTACCCCATCCCCGTCAGTAAAACAAAGATCATCCCGCCGCGCCGCCGCGATGAACTGCTCGCGCGCAAACGCCTGTTGGATATGTTGTTCGATGCGCTCGATAAAAAACTCGCGCTTGTTTCTGCCCCCGCAGGGTACGGTAAAACCTCCCTGTTGATAGACCTTGTTAATCAAAGTGAACTGCCGTGCTGCTGGCTTGCGCTCGATGAACTGGATCGTAATCCCCAGCGCTTTGCCGCGTATTTTATTGCCGCATTAAACGAGCGCTTCCCGGAATTTGGCGCCCAGTCTAAAAATGTGCTGGAGAACATGTCTGCATTCGAGCAGGATATGGAACGCCTGCTGGTGACGATCTGCAACGAGATGATGGACACCATCCGCGAGCATTTCATTTTTATCCTGGATGATTTCCATTTGCTGGATGGCGTCCAGCCCATTCAAAACTTCATCAACCGTTTCCTCCAACTCATGGATGAGAATTGCCACCTGGTCGTCTCTTCGCGCATCCTCACCAGCCTGAACGATCTGCCCCTGCTTGCGGCCCGCGAACAGGTCAGTGGCCTGAGTTTTTCAGACCTTGCCTTTCAGCCGCAGGAATTGCAAGCCCTGCTCGCTCAGAATAACAAACTGCAAATCTCCGATGAACAAGCCGGCCAATTGATCGCAGAAACGGAGGGGTGGATTACAGGTCTGCAATTCTCAGGGTCAGATACCCTGCCCAGAAACTCAACCCGCCTTGCCGGGGATGACGATGCAGCCTTATTTGAATATCTCGGCCAGCAAGTGCTCGACCGCCAGCCCCAGGATTTGCAGGAATTTATTTTACGCACCGCACTCTTTGAAGAATTCGATGCATCCATCTGCGAAATGGTGTTGTCTGCGTTTTATCCCGAAAAACAGGATTGGCAAAAATGGATCAAGGCCATCTCCAACAACAACCTGTTCGCCCTGCCCGTCGGCGCGGATGGAAGATGGCTGCGCTATCATCACCTCTTTCGCGATTTTATTCGCGCACGCTTCGAGCGCGAACGTCCGCAGGAAGTGACGCCGATGCTCTCCCGACTCGAGTCTGCCTATGAAACGCTGGGCGAATGGGAAAAGGCGCATTACATTTGCAAAAAATTGGATGATGCCAACCTGCTGGCAGAGATGATCGAACGCTCTTCGACGCCCATGTTCCAACGCGCCATTGTCACCCTGGAAACCTGGCTCAACGAACTGCCTCCATCCATTTTGAGGAATCGACCGGGCTTGCTATCCATTCGCGGCAACATTATCTGCACAAAAGGAAACGTGCGCGAAGGGCTGGATTTGTTGAACAAGGCCGAACATATCTACCGCGAGGAAAAGAACGCCTCCGGTCTTAATCTGGCGCTTGTCCGCCGCGCGACAGCTTATCGCTATCTTGGAGATTACACCGCATCCCTGCGGGATGCAGAGGAAGTGATTGCATCCACCGAAACAAGCGATGAAATGCAGCTCCTTTATGCCGATGCCTTGCGCCTCAAGGGATTGGTGTTATATCGTCTGGGGAAAGTGCGCCAGTCCATCCCATTCCTGGAGCGTTCGCTGGAGCTATTTCAACGAAGTGAAAAAAACAGCGTCCCCATCCTGTTGATGGATACTGGAATGGCGTATCGCGCCACGGGAAATTTTGAAGATGCCCGCAATTCGTATGAAAAAGCCCTGCAAATCTGGCGGCAAAGCGGAAATCTTCCCTGGCAGGCCAGCCTCTTGAACAACATGGGGGTTATGTATCACGTTCAGGGTGAATACGAAAAAGCAGCATTTGCCTTTGAAGAAGGGTTGCTCTGTGCCCAGCGCAGCCGCTATGCCCGCCTTGATATTTTGATCTCGATCGGGCTTGGCGACTTGTTTGCTGAATTGGAAGATTTCAGCAGGGCAGAGCAGAATTACCAATATGCATCCGATGCCATTCAAGGGATGGATGATCGTTTCCTGTCCTACTCGATAACCTTTGCAAAAATAAACCTGGCTTTATTAAAAAGGGAGGCAGGTACCGCGCGGACCATTCTCGAAGATGTGACAAAGCCAATAAAGAATAACAAGTCGAATTACGAAAACGGCTTTTTTAGTTTGTTGTATGGGCGCTTTTACTTGTTGAACGAAGAGCCTCACAAGGCCGCGCAGGAGTTAAAAAAAGCCGAAGAACATTTTTTGGAAGACAGCCGCGACCAGGAAGTGGCAGTCACTCGTCTGTGGTATGCCGCCGCCTCCTGCCAGAAGGGAGATTATGCCGAAGCGGCGGAGATTATTAAAAACCTGTACGGGGATCGGGGGCAAATATCCCATGCGGTTTTGATTGCCGTCCACCAGGCCCGCAGTTGGTTGGACAGCCTGCAAAAAAAACCTGAAATTGCCCCTATCATCCGTCGCCTGTTTACACAGTCAGATCGCCGCGTAGATGGAATGCCGGATATCCGCCGTCAATTGCGGCGGCAGGCTCGCGTTGTGCAGGCGCCCATCCCGCACATCACCATTCAAGCTTTTGGCGAGGCAGTCGTCAGTTTGGGTGGACAGCCGCTCACCTTGTCCGACTGGCAGACCCAGGCCGCTCGGGATCTCTTCTTTTATTTTTTGACCACAACCAGACCCATCACCAAGGAACAAATTGGCGAAATATTTTGGCAGAACGTGGACGAGCCTGCCAAAATAAAGCTGAGATTTAAGAATGAAATTTACCGCCTGCGCAAGGCGGTGGGGCAGGAAGCGATCACTTACAAGGATATTTACTATTCCTTCAACCGTAAGCTGGATTATGAATACGATGTAGAGGCCTTTGAATCTCATATTGCCAGGGCCAAAGCGGCGGAAAATACGCAGGAAGAGATCGAATTTTTCCAAAAAGCTGTCGACCTGGTCAGGGGGCCGTATCTCAAAGATATGTATGCAGATTGGGCCACCCCCGATCGCGAACGCTTGAACCAGATGTATCTCAGCGCCCTAGCCGCATTGGGGAATTTATATCAAACCATGGCCCAGTTCGAAAAAGCCCTGGAAATTTGCCAGAGCGCCATTTCGTACGACCCTTCTTTTGAATCTGCTTACCAGATCATGATGCAGGTGTACCACCGCCTCGGCGATCAAACCTCTGTCAGAAAAAAGTATCAGGCCTGTGTCGAAGCCATGCAGCGGCAGTTTGGGATGCCCCCTTCCGCCGAAACTGAGGAGCTTTATCGGCGTTTGACCAGCTAAATCAATTAATTCACCTTACGCACCGCCCATGATTCCCTCCCGAAGGACATCGGGAGGGCGACATGCCCTAAAACACGCAAAACTGCGTAAGGTGAGTCAATTAATTCCTTTATAAGGACTTACGCAAGACCACAAGAACTGCCGCGAATTTACCCTACGGGCACGATGTCGCGGCTAAAGATTTTGAACTGCGTAAGTTCTGTTTACAAAAACCAATGGTTTTCACAGAAAAGGCCTAAAAAACCGTGATATTTCGTGGAAAGTAGCCCGACCTGCCCCAAATTGATGTTTTGGCGGTGGGTCGGGCATAGTTTTTTGAGCCTGTTTTAAAGCCTGGGTATGTGTATCTTAAGTGCATTGGAGTTCCATTCGCAAGTTGTTCAAACAGGAGTTTCCCATGCAAAACACACTTAACCTCGTCATCGTGTCCTTTTCCAAAATCAACCGCCAGCACATTCAACTCTTCTTTCTGGCGCTCTCCCTGGCTATGCTGGTTGTAGGCGTTGGCGCGCCTGAAGATAGCGGCGGGAGCACTCGGTAGTGATTTTGGCCCTCGCAGTTCTTGCGGGGCTGCTGGCTGGTTTGGGATGGGCGCGTTGGCGCGGCCATCCATACCAGCCGCCGGATCTGAAATATCTCTGGCTGGTATTTGCAGGTTTTCTACCTCAGTTTATCGCATTTTACCTGCCGGGTAGCCGCCCAAATATTCCAGAGTACTGGCTGAACTACTTTTTACCGCTTTCCCAGGCTTTGCTTTTGGCCTTCGCCTGGTTGAACCGCCACCAGCCCGGGATGATGATCCTGCTTGTTGGAACGGCGCTCAACTTCACAGTCATAGTAGCGAACGGCGGGTTTATGCCCATCAGCCCGCAGGCCGCCAGTCACCTGGTTTCGCAGGCAGCGCTGGAGGATATCCAGCCTGGCGACCGCTTCGGCACAAAGGACATTCTCCTCCGCCCGCAGGATACCCGCTTCGAGTGGCTTGCGGATCGGTTCCTACCCCCGGCCTGGTCTGCCTACCAGGTGGCATTCAGCCTGGGTGACGTATTCATCGCCATTGGCATTTTCTGGCTGCTGGCCCGCCAGAAAAATGTTCAGAAAAATTTATATCTACAAGGTAAAACAATATGATCTCAACACTTATGTACCAACCTCAGATAAGAATGAGCGTTAAACCGGCGCCAAAATCACCAAAATCAAATGAAGGGTTGAGCCGCATCTTTGCTGCCGCCATTGTTAACCGCCAATTCTGCCAAATGCTCCTCCAGGACCCCCACACCGCCCTGCAAAAGGGATACCTTGGCGAAACCTTCTCACTCAGCAAGGAAGACCTGGATGTGATTGTTTCGATTCGCGCCGAATCTCTCTCTGATTTCGCAAGGCAATACAGGGATCTTACCAATCAGTAACCAGCGGTATTCACCAGCCATGCACCCAGACATTCTATTAAAGAACCTCCCCAGCGCCGAACAAAGGCTGGATGCTATATTTCGCGCCTTCAACGGCCTGATGTTAGTGTTGGACAATAACGGAAAGATACTGGACTATAAAGCCGGCAACGGTCCCCAACTGCAAAATTACAATCAAAAAAAAACTTCCGCCAAATTTCAAGACTTTGTGCCCGCAGAAGCCTGGCAGAAATACAAGAACGCGCTCCGTGAACTCCATAACGGCAGCAAAATGGTTTTGTTCGAATACATGCTCGAAGCGCTCAAGGGTAAGTTTTGGTACGAATCACGGCTTGTCCCCTTTACCGATAACCAGAACATCATGTTTGTCCGCGACATAACAACATACAAGCAATTATCAAACGACGAATTAACCTTCGCCTACGATAAAACGATTGAAAGCTGGTCCCAGGCCCTTTACCTTCGAGACCAGGAGACCGAGGATCACACCCGCCGTGTGACGAAAATGGCCTTGATGCTCGGCCATCGTTTAGGCCTGCCAGATGTGGATTTGATCCACATTAAACGCGGTTCCATCCTGCATGATATTGGCAAAGTTGCCATCCCAGACAGCATCCTCTTCAAGCCCAGCCCGCTGACCAAAGAGGAATGGGCAATCATGCGCCGCCATCCTTTGATCGCCGCAGAGATACTAAAGCCAATTTACTACCTGGCGCCATCCTTATCGATTCCCCGTTCGCATCACGAAAAATGGGATGGGAGCGGCTACCCGGACAGGCTGGCTGGCGAATCTATTCCGCTCTATGCGCGCATTTTCGCCTTTGTGGATGTGTACGACGCCCTCACCTCAGACAGGCCCTACCGCCGCGCATGGTCGCGGGCAGATGCGGTTGAATATATCGACGGGCAATCCGGCATCCACTTTGACCCAGCCATTACGCCTGTCTTTATCGGGATGATCTCAGAATAATACCTTTGCTTACCGGCGTATCAGTGGCCCTGAGGGGAATACAGATACGGAACTTGGGGTACACGCTGAGGATCCCTCGGCGTGTAATTTTTTAATCACTCACCTTAGGCAGAATCGACCACATCCTAAAGTCTATAATATCTTTTTGAAAATCTTGGCAACTTTGTGCCTTCGCGTTAATCACTCGGAGTCGTTTTGTTTATGCTCCCAATAGGAAACACTCAAGTACGAACCAAAAAGGAAGATCAGGCTGCCCACATACGCCCAGATAAGAAAGGCGATAATGGCGGCCACCGTTCCATACACCAGGTTTGAGATGGAAATGTAGGTGGCAACAAAAGCCAGAAAGGTTTTCTTCGCCATTTCCCAAAGTAACCCGGCGCCGAATGCGCCGGGGAATATCTCGCGCCATGTGGATTTTCCATGCGGGAGCATCATGTAGATTGCCATGAATAAGGCAATATCCAGCAGGATGGTTAATACCAGGCTGATCCCTCCACTGAAAGGCAGGATCAAGTTAGGCAGCCAGAAGCGCAGGTTTGCCAGCACACTGCCCGCCAGCGAGATCAAAAACAAAGTCGGCCCCACAAATGCCAGCACAAAAAGGATTGCCAGCCCGCGCCGTTTCCATGCTGCGCGGCTTTGCTTTTTATGCCAGATCTCATTGAGCGTATGGGTGAGCGTATAAAAAACCGAAGAAGCAGACCAGATCAAACCGATCAAGGCGATACTGCTGACGGACCCGCGCGCCCGAATGATCTGGTCAATATTGTCGCCCAATAATTGACTCAACGCAGGGGCCAGGAATTCCAATCGCTGAACGACGATATGCTGGTCCACATTTGGGCCAAGGCTGAAACTTGCAATCGAGATGCTCAACAAAATTAATGGAAAGAGAGAGAAGAGCGCAAAGTAGGCAATTGCCGAAGCCATCACCGCCGTATCAGGTTTTAATGTCCGTTGCGTGGCAATCCATAACACCTTTAACCAGCCGTGCGAAAACTCGTTTAATTCACCGGCGATTCGGCTTGCGCGCTGTTGAACCGTCATCCAAAACCTGGGCTTGTCGGGCGGGGTCTTCATGTTTATCTGTTCTCGCACAAATAACACAGGCGCAAAATTTTCAACTCATCATAATTTATCGTTGCATTTAATTTTTCATGCACGGGCTTCAGCATATCCGAGCCCAATTCGTCAAACGCGATAAAAACTTTTTGCTGCTGGTCAGGCGTCAGTTTGGAAAGAGCGATCAAGTCCTCGGCCGAGCGCAACGGGTTGCCCGCCATGATAAACCGCGCCAGGTGATTCAAAACCGTATCCGCCGTCACGCCATAACGCGCCATCAAATTCTCAAGGCTTTCGCCCGCGTTGTACGCCTCGCCCACCGCCATATAGCGCCGCCCGGCGTCGTCCTTCTCGCGCATCGGCGTTTTGTATTTTTCCTCGATCTTATTTTCGCGGCAATACTCTTTGATGATCGCCAGAAAATCCGCGCCATATCTTTCATACTTCACCTTGCCCATGCCGCTCATGTTCAGCAGGCTGTCTTTGTCCTGCGGAAAATACGCTGCCATTTGCACGAGGGTCTTGTCTGAAAAAATTACATACGGAGGGACGTTGCTTGCATCCGCCAAATCTTTTCTTTTATTGCGCAACAATGTGAAGAGGGACTTGTCATATTCCGCTTCTTCCGCGGATGTGGATTTGATTCTTGCGGATACTCTTTCGCTGCGCTTCGCCTCATTTATCTGACCGAGTACCTGCTCCCGTGATTTGAGCATTTCCAACCCCTTGGCAGTGACCGATAACACGCGATAGGCAGGTTCCTGATTCAACAACCCGCGCTCCACCAGTTGACGGGAGATGTGCATCCACTGGCTTTTGGTCAACTCCTTGCCGATGCCGTACGTGGACAATGTCTGATGATTGTATTTCTGAATCTTTTCATTTTCCGAGCCAAGCAAAATATCAACGATATGTGCCGCGCCGAATTTCTCGCCGCTGCGTTTGACGCAGGATAAAAATTTTTGCGCAGGGATGGTGATGTCTGTTTGCGAGCTGGGTTCCGCGCCGCAGTTGTCACAGGTTCCGCAATTTTCCTGGGCATAGGTCTCCCCAAAATAAGAGAGCAAAGGCTTGCGCCGGCAAATGCTCCCCTCTGCGTAGCGGGTCATCGCATCCAAATGCTGGTAGGATGCACTGCGCTCAGGCTCATCCTTTTGCTCGATGAAATACTTGATCTTGCTGGCGTCACCATAGCTATAAAGCAATAGACAATGCGAAGGCAACCCATCACGTCCCGCGCGCCCGATTTCCTGATAATAGCTTTCCACACTTTTGGGCAGATCAAAATGGATCACGAAGCGCACGTTTGGCTTGTTGATGCCCATGCCGAACGCAATCGTCGCCACAATGATCTGCGCGTCGTCGCGGATGAAGGCTTCCTGATTGCGCTTGCGTTCGCCATCTTCCAGCCCCGCATGATACGGGCGGACTGAAAATTTATAGCGCGCCAGGGTCGCGGCGAGTTCGTCCACCTGCCTGCGGGAGAAGCAATAGATAATGCCTGACTGGTCTTTGAAGTTTTTCAAAAAACTCAGGGTTTGTGCCACGGGGTCGCGTTTGGGAGTCACTTCAATAAACAGGTTCTCCCTATTAAAAGAAGCGAGGAACTCATTCTTGTGAGTAAACCCCAGCGTGGATGCAATATCGGCGCGGACTCGCGGGGTGGCGGTGGCGGTGAGCGCCATGCACACGGCGGAGGGGAACTTGCGGCGCACATCTACAAGCTGGCGATATTCAGGGCGGAAGTCGTGGCCCCACTCTGAGATGCAGTGGGCTTCGTCAATCGCGAGCAGGTCAAGTTTCAGCGCGGAAAGAAGCGAATAAATTCTGGGAGTCAGCAACGTCTCAGGCGCGACGTATAGCAGTTTAGACTGTCCACTTTTCACAGAGTCCATATTCTCTTGATATTCTTCGGGAGAGAGGGAACTGTTGAGGAAAACCGCGGAGACGCCCAGCGCGCGCAGTTGCTCCACCTGGTCTTTCATCAACGCGATAAGCGGCGAAACAACAACCGTAAGCCCATCCAGCATGAGCGCGGGCACTTGATAGGTAAGCGACTTGCCGCCGCCCGTGGGCATGATGACGAGCGTATCGCGCCGCGCCATCACGTTGTTGATGATCTCGCGCTGCAGCGGCTTGAAGGTGTCGTATCCAAAAGTGGATTTGAGGATGGTTTCGGGGGTGAGCATGGTTGGCTGATTATAACGCTCTCATGAAGTGTATAATCAAACCATGCAAGAGACGCAGCGTTTGTTTTACGTTTGGGATTATGACCTTGACGCAGTTCAATTCAAGGAGATTTTGGAAGGCCGCCGCGCGTTGGGGCGGCTGGATTCAGATTGGGCGGCGCGTCGTTTGATCGAATATGCTTCTTATGAAGAGATCATTAAGCTTATCGGCTTCAAACGTCTTGTGGAGAATTGGCAGCGCTGGCGCGGAAAAATCCGCTCGAAAAGCCGTGTGCGCGGATTTGATTTTTTGGTAAAGTGGCTGCCTGAGAAACATCCAGAGTTGCTGAATGAATAATCCATCTTTTTATCTTGACGCTCTGTATCCTTTCCAAGACCATGTGATTAAAGTCCTCAATCAGGCGGACACTGAGTTTTATCTTACGGACGGAACGGCTTCCTCGCGCGGGTATCTCCAGCATCGCTTTTCTGACGACCTGGACTACTTCGTCAATGACGACAACCGTTTTGGCTTATGGGTGGAACGGATCATTCAAGCCTTTACACAATCTAAAATTTGGTCATGCAAAGTTGTGATGAAAGAAGAGCGCTTTGCACGTTTAAATCTGACTGAAAATGAAACTGTTCTAAAGGTTGAATTTGTAAATGATGTTCCTGCGCGGGTGGGGAAGGTTGTGAATCATCCCGTGCTTGGACGGATGGATACCGCTGAAAATATCCTTGCGAATAAAGTAACCGCCATCCTGGACCGCGAGGAGCCCAAAGACTTTGCGGATATTTGGGGACTTTGCACTCAAAAAGGGCTTTCTTTGAAGGAAGCAATCAATGGAGCACAGGGAAAGGCAATTGGGATATTCCCCGCAGACCTCGCGCGCGTGTTGTGTTCTGTAGAGCAGGCAGATTGGCAGGCAGTCCGCTGGATTAACGCGCCGCCATTGGATAAGTTTCTTTCACAAGTGAATCAATTAGGGGAAAAATTGCTGCTGGTTTAATGGGGGATGATGTGGGTTTGAGAATGGATTCAGGTGTGGGCATGATTGGCAGCTTATCCTTTCCCCGCTTTTAATTTGGGCCTGTTCCACCAGGCGGCCAGGATCATGGCGGTCACAACGGTCAGCGCTCCCGGAATATGGGGGATCAGCCATAGGAAAGACTCCGAAAAGAACCACCCCCAAAGCGAGCCAAGCGGGACGAATGCAAACAAGATATGTCCGTGTTATTCACGATCCTCGACCCAGGTGATGTGAATTCTTGCGCCCGTGTTGGGCCTGGAGTGAATCTTGATCTCCGCGCCGATCAGGTAGGCGCGCTCGATCATGCCGGCCAGGCCAAAGTGGCGGTTCGCCATCAGGTTGTCCATCGCCAGTTTTGAATCGGCTTCGAACCCTTTGCCGTCGTCGTGAATATTTAGATCCACCTTTCCCGGGGTTAAGCTCCCGTAGATGGAAATAGTTTTTGCGTCGGCATGGCGCAGGGAATTTTCGCAGGCTTCCTGCACGATGCGGAATAGATGTTGTTCCATGTGTTCCGGAACTCTTTCTTCACTGGCTTCCAGGTCCGCTTGTATCCGAACTTTGTCGCCGCTGCGCTCCATGAGGTTATCCGCCAATTCTTCGATGGCGGGCTTGAGGCCGTACATCAACATGGGCGGACGCAGGCTGCTGACGATCTCGCGCAGGCGTTGGGTAAGCTCTTCGTAGGCGCTTTCGAATTTTGGCGAGAGATTGTTTTCGCCCAGGTTGTTGCGCAGGACAGCCAGTTGGTTGAGGACGCTGTCGTGCAGTTCGAGCGCCAGGCGCTTGCGCTCCCGTTCGTTTCTTTCGATATCGAACTGGTACATCTTTCGTAATTGCTCCGTTTGAAGGATGTTGCTCAGGGCGATGGCGGTCTGGTTGGCGATGGATTGCAGGATCGGAATCTCTGCCAATGGGTACAGGTCGTCCGGGTCGCGCCGTCCGAGCAGCCAAAAGCCGATGAAAGCGTCGCCAACTTTGAGCGGGAGAATGAGGCGCGTCCATTCATCGTCTGAAGAAAAATTGGGGATATATTTCCCGCTTCGTTCGACCAGATGGTTGATCCCGTCTTCGGTGGGCAAGGCCCCCGCTGTGACCTTTTGGGCGAGCAGCGTTTTTAGCTTTCCGTTGGCGACCTGCAGGAAGGCGAACTGGCGAATGAGCAGGCTTGGAAAAACTTCATCCTCGAGCAGCCGCAGAAGCTGGCCGGTGGATGCGCTGGCTGTAATGCGGTTCGAATAGGTTTCCTGTAAATTTTGATAGGGCAGTTTGATTCCAAGAAAGTTTTGTTCCATAAAGGCTTGAAACGCGGGAAAGGTCAAAATGGAAACTGCCGCCGCAAGCAAGGGGGTAACGAGGGCGATCAGCGCGGCCGCTTCGCCGGGGATTTGCAACGACATGCCGAAGGTCAGCAGGGCCAGAATGACCGTGCCGGCCAGGATGAGGAAGGCATACATGGAGAGGATGCGGTGCGCGCGCAGTTCCAGGCCGCCCAATCGATTGCGGAAGATCAGGTAGAAATATGCGGCGGGCATAAAGGGCAGCGCCAGCAAGGCCGCGGGCGCTATTCTGGAGATATCCCCGAATATTCTCAACCCAGCCAGAACTATGGCGGGAAGCGCCGCCAACAGGGTGGAGCCTGCCAGCAAGCCGACTTGCCTTCGCTGCTCAGGCCGCCAAATGAGGTGGGCAATTTGCAGGATGACGCTTCCGGCCAGCGCCAGAATCAATGCGAAGGCATACAAGTGTCTGGGCAGGGCTTGGATTAAGTCGCCGACAAACATGGGTATGGCTGCCGCATAAAGAAGGAACCCCACAAACTTTGGCAGGCGGGCCAGCGGTTGGGGAAATATCCAATGCAGGTGCAGGTAGACGGGCAGGATCAGCCATGTAATGGCGTGGAAGAGGGGCGAGCTGGCCCACATCTGCCATGCAGAAAACGATCCCAGGATCAGCCACAGCCCCGTCAGGTGATTGGCGGCGATCAACAGCCGCCAGCGAATTTCCCGCGGGCGCATGAATCGTTCGACGAGGGAGCCCATGAACCAAAAGAACCAGGCCAGCCACCAGATGTTGAAAAAGCGCCCGAAGAACTCTGCCAGGTTGAACCCGGGGATCGGCCAGCGTACCTGAGTTTCGGCTCCGTTCCTCTGGACGGTGATGGGAAGAATGTCTCCCTGCTTCATATCCCCGGAAAAAAGCGCCAGCCTGCTGTCCGCATGGAATTCCGCCAGGGAAACATCCCCAACTTTTACAAGAATATCGCCCACCTGCAGGGACGCATCAGTGGGAACGTACATTTCAAGAATATGGTCGCCGGATGGGTTGAAGTAAAAGCCGATGTAGGGGGCCTGGGCAAAAATGCCATAGGTATAGAACAACAGGATGGCGAACGCCAACAAGGAAAGAGGCAGGTCGGTGATGCGCGAGCGGGAACGGATTTTTGTTTGCACGGCGATCCCTTTGTGTTGGAACAATTTTCTTGAGAATGGAAAGGAGGTGATGCGATTATAGCCCAGGAATAATGAAAGAACAGGCCACCCGGCCTGTTCATGGCTGTAGCAAAGTCAGGAAAATCTTAGCGCGAAATACGCGAAATTGGCGAATGGACGCGAAAAAGGAAAAATTCGCGCTCTTTCGCTTTTTTCGCGGCGTTCGCGTTAAAACAACGCCATGAATTCAGAACCACGTCAAGCGACTTTGCAACAACCATAGCCTGTTCTACTAAATTTGAAATACTGGGTTGCCATAAAATCAATGTGGAGATTTACTTTGGCGCATCGGGGCGATGCGGCGTGATCAAGCCCAACTGCCGCGCTTTGGCGATGGCGCCGGTGCGGTTGTGCGTATTGAGCTTGAGGTATGCGCCGGAGAGTAAGTTACGAAGGGTGGAATTGCTGATGTTCAATTTTTTTGCGAGGTCGGCGGTGGAGTCGTCTGGGTAGGCGGCGCATAGGGAGAGAACCTCCAACTGGCGGGGGGTGAGGATTTCTTCGGCAGCCAGATGTTTGGCATATAACTCGTGGGCGAGCTGACTGAAATGGATTCCTTCCCCGGCGACGGTTCTCACCACGCTTCCCAATTCTTTAAGCACGGCTTGGTCGTCTTTCAAGATGTATCCACTCGCCCCGGCATCCATCACGGCGCGGATCAACCCGCGCTCGGCGTGCATACTGATCACGAGGATGTTGAGATTGGAGTGTGCCTGCAACAGGCGGGGAATGGCGTGCAGAATGGGGTATGGATTTGGATTTTCGTTCGACGCGGGAACGTTAACATCCAGCAGTAAAACATCGGCTGGATTCTTCATAAGAGTGGCTTCCAGTTCATCCCCAAAACTCATGGTCGCTGTCACTTCGATGTGCGGGTCTTTCTCGAGCCGGTAAATGTATCCATCCACAATGGATTGGTGATCGTCCAGGATTGCCACGCGTATTTTTTTGTTCATATCACATGCTCCCTCTTTCAATTGCATCCAGAGTAACAAAAAGAATGCCGAGTTTCAAGTCTTTTTCTGAATTCAGTACAAATGTCTATGACTTTCGCTTCCCTGTCTATTGAAGCGGAGACGGGAAATCCCTACAATGATGAAAGCAATGTGAAGTTACCAGACTTTGCGCCATGCGGTATGACCCATTGTTCTCACTTCCGTCTGCAAAGCGGGGAAGGGGATAGGATGTGCTTCAATCTCCGGGCGGTTCGAATGTCAGTGGTCTGACGGAGGAGGTTGAAGCACGTCTGGGTATTTTAAGAGGGGAAATTGGGGCTTGAAATTGTGAAGAAATGTTTGTATGATGTTAGAAGTGATGGGCGGCCATTAAAAATTCTGTCCCCATCAAGATAAATTCAAGTGATGCAGCGCGTTTTATTTGGTTTACCCACCCTGGGAGGAGACTATGAAAAATCAGGAGCCTTTGAGGAAAGTGCCGCTCCCCGCCGACTTGAAGTTGTACAAGCTGACCCTTGAACAGATCAGGCGGATTGACGAAATGCTCGATGACCTTGGAGAATACGGTGAGGTGCATATTATTGTGCAAAATGGTGAGTTGCGATATATAAATAAAGTTGAAAGCTATAAGCTGTGGAATAAGGAAGACAAGGAATAGTTTGTAACGCCTTCTGAATTCCCCGCAAAACAACTTAATAATCACTCGGCTTTGGCGAGGGCGAAAGATTCCCGGAAGTCATGACACATCCTAATGTGGGTGTCGTCGTGGCTTTTTTTGTTTTGTCCTTTTAATAACTTAATAAAATAATCGAAAATCAGATGGGCAGTAGTTATGCACAAAAAAAACAACATTCAAAAGCATTTTCTGTATTTTTCTTTATTCCTTTTCTTTCTAGTGATAGTTGTTTCTTGTGTTCCTCAAACTCCCTCTCCATCTGAAGAATTCCCGCCCACACCATGCCCTGAAGAAACACTCATCGTGCCAACCCCTTTTGATCATAGCATTTCAAATAAATATATTATTGTGTTAGTAGATAAGTCAGGTTCATATAGACGTTATGATCCGCTGCATGATTATGCAGCAGAGTCCTTAGTTTTGATAAATGATGTTTTGTCTAAGACTCTGTCGCCTGGCGACAGAATACTTGTTGATTGGATTGCCAATGATAAAGATAGGGATCGAAACAAGGTGATATTTGAAGGCGAGGTTGAAGAAATTATTGACGAACCACTAACTTACGATCCTACGCCAACTTCTCCTGAACTAATTCCTACACTTGCTGTGTATGGCTCTGATATTCAAAAAGATAAGATTAGAGAGCAAAATGAGGAAATAGAAAAACAAAATAGACTTAGATCACGGGGGTATTATTGCGAAGTTTACAAATGGAATCAAGATGCACCTTTGATAAATGCTGAAGAAGACAAAGAATGGAAAAGAAGATATGAAAATGCACTAAATGGTTTGCTGCCATCTTTAAACAATACAATAAATAATGCAATAACAGAAAAAAACGCTCAAGAAACCCATCTGTACGAAGGACTATCAGTCGCATCAAGAAAATTCCACGAGCCGCTGATTCAGAGAAGTTATGAAAAATATATTCTTATTATTTTTTCTGACATGATTGATAGCCATAGAGGCAAGGATTATTATTTAAATTTTGATATTGATCTAAGTACTGTAGACGTATTAATTGCTAATTATCTTTGTTTGCAAGAGTATGAGAAATGCCTTAATCAGTCAATGCTTATTCAGGATCAGTTTCTAAATGTTTACAACTCTAATTCCGCCGCTATTAAGTTTCCGATTGAGACTAACCGCGAAATACTAATCAATTTCATTGAGAAAGGATACTAACCTGATGGATACATCAAATATTTTACCTACCCTTATCGAAGGCGTAATTGGCCTTGTTGTTTACGTTCTTGTCGCATGGGCTAGGAGCCATGTTGACAGATTGTTTATGATGTTTAGCGGCGATGAAAAAAGTTTAATTGGAACTGTAAATATTTTTTTCTTTGATGTTGCAACTTCTGCAAATTCTTTAGGCGTAACTGTCAAAGATTTCATAAATAGACGTTATCGGAAATAAAATTTAGTCATCGTTTCAAAGGTTTCTTTCTGTG
>CAKKRM010000044.1 GCA_919902735.1 Anaerolineales bacterium
GCAAAAGGAACGAACCTGCCTTTGTTCATCATATTGCTGATAAAATAGCAGAAATACATTCCAAAAGCCCTGCGGAGATTGCCGCCATCACAACTGCCAACGCGGCGCGGCTCTTTGCATGGGGAGACTGATTTGAACGCGGTAACTTTCCTTTCCCCTGTAACAGAAGAAATCAAACTCGTTGAAGAACGGATGCGCGCCCAGGCGGATGAATCACATCCCGACCTGCGCGCCGCACTCGAGCATTTGCTCGCGGCTGGAGGCAAGCGCATCCGCCCCACCCTCGGCCTGCTCGTCGGAAACATGCTGGGTGCGCCCCTTGAAAAACTCGTCACCCTCGGCGCGGCAGTGGAATTATTGCACACGGCTACTTTGGTACATGATGACCTGATCGACGGCTCGCTACTTCGCCGCGGCATGGCTACATTGAATGCGCGCTGGTCACCGCCCGCCACCGTGTTGACGGGCGATTATCTTTTTGCGCGAGCCGCAAAACTCGCCGCAGAGACCGATCACCTGCCTTTGATGAAATTATTTTCTGAAACACTGGCAACCATTGTCAACGGCGAGCTTACGCAAATGTTCACCTCACGCGGGTTGATCAGCCGCGACAACTATTACAAACGCATTTATGCCAAGACCGCCTCGCTCTTTGAAATGACCTCGCGCTCTGCGGCCATGGTCAGCCCTGCCAGCGAAGAGACGATTGAAGCCATGCGCGATTTTGGATATCAGATCGGCGTGGCGTTCCAGATCGTGGATGACATCCTCGACTTTACAGGCGATCAAAATGCTGTCGGCAAACCGCTCGGATCGGACCTGTTGAATGGTCTGGTGACCCTGCCAGCCATTTACTACGCTGAGGCGAATCCGAATGACGTGGATGTCGCATCCCTGCCCAACGGCGGCTGGACCAATAACGACAACATGACCCGCCTCGTGGACAACATCCGCGCAAGTGATGCTGCTCGAAAAGCCATGCTCGAAGCCGAACAGCACGTAGACCGCGCCCTCGTCAGGCTCGAAGCGCTGGAATCCTGCGCCGAAAGCGAAGCGCTGGAAAACCTCGCGAAATATATTGTGGATAGAAAAGTGTAACGAGAGATTAGAGATTGGAGACTGGGGACTAGTCTCCAATCTCTAATCCCCAATTAGACAATTTCACCCCTCATCCTTTATCATGCCAAGCCCAAAAAAACCCTTTCGCTTTAACGTCGGTTTCGTCATTCATGAAGAGATCGGCTATAACCACGACTTCCCGTTCGAGTTCGAGAAGATCATCCTCGGCGATGATTTTGAACTGCGTCACTTTGAAGGCATTGCCAATGTTGGCAAGACCCCGCAGGGACTGATTCTGCAAGGGGATTTCTCCGCTGAAACCACCCTCAACTGCGTGCGCTGTCTGACAGATTTCGACCACGAACTGGATTGGTCTTTCACCGAGTTGTACGCCTTCGACCAACGCTCTGAAACCGAGGAAGGTCTGCTCATCCCCGACGATGCGCATCTTGATATTGCAGAAATGCTGCGCGAATATGCCCTGCTCGAAGTTCCCATCAACCCAATCTGTAAACCCGGTTGCAGGGGACTTTGCGCTGAGTGCGGGCAAAACCTGAACGAGAAGGATTGCGGACACAGGTCGGAACAATCCGATTCTCCGTTTGCAAAACTCAAAGACCTGTTGAAATAAAAGCAATTGCTCCCCAGATCGGGGAGCAATTTTTTCTATTAGACTTTATCGGAAATAACACATAAGTACCGTCCCGACACTTGCGCCGCGCGCCACATCGTCCCGATGTTCTTGCGGGAGTGCGGTGAGGTTTTTTCAAGGAATTTGAGCAGTTGACGGCAACCCTTCGACAGGCTCAGGGCAATGCCTTCGGGACGTTTTTTCTAATTACCGATAAAGTCTATTACTTCCTCACCTTACGCAGTTTTGCGTGTTTTAGGGTCATGTCGCCCTGAGCGATAGCGAAGGGTCTCTACGACTATCCCAGAGACCCTTCGCTCCGCTCACATCGTCCCGATGTCCTTCGGGAGGGAATCATGCGCGGTGCGTAAGGTGAATTACTTCTTTCTTTCCTGATAACGCTTGTAAACCCGCGTCCACGTTTCGGATGGGTTTTCGGGCTTGGCTTTTTTATGCTCCTTCTTGCTGAGGAAGAATGCAAAATCTTCCAGCAATGCCGAAATGGGTTCTTTGGCCTTGTCGAGCACAAGCGGGCGGCCCATGTTGATCGCCTCCACAATGGCATCCGGCACATGCGGGATGGTCGCCACAAATTCCATGCCCATCGCGGCTTCGATCTTTTCCTTTGCGAGGCTGGAACGCGGAATGATGCCATTCAATAAAGGTTTGATCCTTTCGGCAGGATAGCCAAGTTTTTTATAGGCGTCCAGCGCGGCGGCGGTGGCGCGGACTGACGCCATATCGGGAGCGCTTACCAGCAAAATGATATCGGCAAGATCCAGGCCGCTGATTGCGGCTTCGCTAAAATCGTGGGGAAGATCGGCAATGATGTATTGATATTGTTCCTTGAGCATGGTGATGGCGTTGGTGAGCATTTCGCCGCGCAAGGTTTCGCCCTCGTCCGGAAAGGTGGGCGCTGCGATGAAGGCTAATCCGCTTTCATGGACGCTGATAATGCTATTCAATGAATCCACATCCAATTCACCTTCCTTGTAACGGGATACATCCGCCCAGGTGCGGCGCAGGTTTTTATTGAGCATAAGAGCCACCTGGCCCGCTGTCATGGTAAGGTCAAGAAGGATGGTTTTCCCCCACAAATTGGACAGGGACAAACCGAGGTTGACCGCCAGAGTGGAACACCCCGTGCCGCCGCGCAAACTATGGATGGCGATCATGTGCGCAAGCTGTGAGGGGTCCCTTGTAACTGTAACAGGCGGGATCAATTCGGCCCGGCGGATAAGGGCTGCCACACGCGCGGCTAATTCGGCAGGCTCAAATGGCTTGCTCAAATAATCATCCGCGCCGACTTCAAAGGCGCGTAGTTTATCCTGCAAACCAGCCTGTGCCGTAAGCACAAGAATGGGCGTGGAGATAAATTGAGCGTCGCGGCGCAGTTGGTGGGTCACTTCGTACCCGGTAATATCCGGCATCATTACATCGGTGATGATCAGGTCGGGTTTGGTGGTGCGCGCGCGGGCAATGCCGCTGATGCCGTCTTCTGCGAAAACGATCTGATAATCTAGCCCATCGAGCGCCTTGCTGATGAGCTGGTAATAGGTGGGTTCATCGTCAATTACGAGAATGCGAGTCATGTCAGGTCTCCGTCTATTTGGTATGTTGAAGAAGATATTCCCGAACCCGGCCGGCTTCGGTATCGAGATATTCGATCAGCACCTGGGTTTCGGCGATGTTTTCGTGTTTGCAGATTTGTTCGAGGTGTGCGGCAAGTTCGGCGAGAAAGGTGGCGTCAAAATTCAGGGAGACTCCCTTGAGCGTATGCACATGGCGGGCGAGTCGGTTTATGTCGCCGTCTTTATAGGCGGAATGAATTTCTTCCATGCGGGCGGGCAGGTGATCTCGAAAATCTTGGCACAGTTCGAGCATGAATTCACGGTCGCCGTCAAAGCGGAGGAGGGCGGCTTCCAGGTTTACGGGAATTTCCGGGGGAGTGAATGTTAGGGGTTCAGGAGCAGGCCGCTCGGTTGGGTGAGAGGCGGGGCTGTCTTCTTCACCGAACAATCCCTCATCGGCATCCATTGAAAATTTCTGCTCATCGAAAGATGCGGGTTGAAGTTTGTCATCCGTTTGCTCTGGTATGGTTTCAAGCCAGCGATCCAGCACGTTGTAAAGGATGCGTGATTCGATGGGCTTGGTTACGTAATCATCCATGCCTGCGTCGATGCATTTTTCACGGTCGCCTTTCATGGCGTGGGCGGTCATGGCAACGATGGGGATATGCTGGTTGTGGGCGATCTCCCAATCTCGGATCTTGCGGGTGGCTTCAAAGCCGTCAAGCTCGGGCATTTGCACATCCATGAGAACGATGTTGTAGCCGCCTGAGATGGTTTTTTCAAAAGCCTGCTGGCCGTCATCCACCACATCGACAAAGTAGCCGGCTTTCTGCAAAATGGCGACGGCGAATTTCTGGTTGATGGAGTTGTCTTCTGCCAGCAGGATGCGCTTGCCGACCGCTCGTTTTTCGGAGATCACATGGCGGGTAACCAGGCCGGGGTCGTCTTCGCCATGGCTGCTGAGAATTGCGAGCAGGGCATCGTACAACATTTGTTGTTTGACCGGCTTTAGCAGGTAGCCTGCACAGCCAAGCGCCTTGAGCCGCACGGCGTCGCCGCGTTTGCCCATGGAGGTAAGGATGACGATTTTTACATCCTTGACGAGCGGGTCGCTTTTGATGGCGCGGGCGGTTTGTTCGCCGTCCATGCCGGGCATTTGCATATCCAGCAAAACAACCTGATACGGGTTTCCTTCGCGGGCGGCGTTGTGGAGCATTTCAAGGCCGCGCGCTCCGCTTGCGGCTGTATCCACAGAGCAGCCAAAACCTTCCATCATTTTCGTGAGCACGATTCGATTCGTCTGGTTATCATCGATGCCGAGGATGCGGGCGGTTCGCAAGTCGGTTGCGCTGAGGGAGATGGCGCTTTCAACGGGCGGCTCGGCGCTGATCACTTCAAAGGTGATGTCAAACCAAAAATCACTGCCCATGCCCGACTCGCTTTTTATGCCGATCTCGCCGTTCATGGCTTCGACCAATTGCTTGGAGATGGTCAGCCCGAGACCTGTGCCGCCATATTTTCGTGTGGTGGAACCATCGGCCTGTGTAAAACGATCAAAGATGGCTGCCTGTCTTTCGTGCGGAATGCCGATGCCTGTATCCTGCACGGAGAAATGAATCTTGGCGTGAGAGGTATTATCTTCAACAGCCTCGGCGCGGATGACGATCTCGCCCTGATGCGTAAACTTGATGGCGTTGCCAACCAGGTTGGTCAATATTTGGCGCAGCCTGCCTGCATCTCCGTGCAGTACGTGGGCAATATCCGGATGCACGAGGCAAACCAGCTCAAGGCCTTTATCCTGTGCGCGCCTGGCGAGTGCATAGCCGACATCTTCAACCAGGTTGCGCAAATTGAAGTTGATCGCTTCGAGTTCGAGTTTGCCCGCTTCGATCTTGGAGAAATCCAAAATATCATTGAGAAGGGTGAGAAGCGCCTCGGCGCTCTTTAGCGAGGTTTGCAGGTAATCCTGCTGTTCGTTGTTCAATGGGGTGTCGAGGGCAAGTTCCAACATGCCGATTACGCCGTTCATTGGCGTGCGGATCTCGTGGCTCATATTGGCGAGAAATTCACTCTTCGAGCGGTTGGCCTGTTCGGCCTCCTGCTGGGCGCGGACGATTTCCGTAATATCATGATAGATGGCCAGCGCGCCCAACCGCTCGCCTGCGACAATGACCGGCACACCGAAGAGTTCAACATCCACCAGGGAGCCGTCTTTTCGGCGGCGTTTTGCGATCCCATGAATGGAAGTGGACATTACCTGCTGGGTATATTGGGCGGCTTCTGCGCGTGTTTCTGCGGTTGTGATCAGATCGTCCAGTTTTTTGCCGACAATCTCAACGTTTTTGTAGCCATAGAGGTTTTCAAAAGCAGGGTTGATGGATACGATTTCCTCGCTATTATCCAAAATGACGATCGCAACCGGGCTGTTACTGACCAGGGATTCGAAAAATTGTTTCTGGCGCAGCGTTTCCATTTCAATGCGCTTACGCTCGGTGATATTGCGCGCCACCCAGACAACTGTATCTTCCTGCATGGGTGAGATCGTACCGGAAAACCATATCGTTTCATGGCCAATCGCCAGGGAATATTCCACTTGCAGGATTTCATGAGTCTCTAAAACGGTCTGGATGTTCCCCAGCAGTTTTTCAGCTTCTTCTCTCGGGAAGACATCGGCCAATGTCTTTCCGATCAATTCTTCGGGAGGCCTGATCAATAAATCCGAACGGGTTGGCGCCACGCGGACATATTTTCCGTTTCGGTCATAAACAATGACAACATCACTCATCGCGGCGAAGAGGGCGCGCATTTCAGCCTCAGAAGCGCTAAGCGCCTCCAACGCCCGTTTGCGTTCTGTAATATTTTCCTTGACTGCCAGGAAGTGGGTGATCTCTCCGATTTCATTTGTGATTGGGGAGATTGATGCCGATTCCCAGTATAGATCGCCGTTTTTTTTCTTGTTTTGAAGTTCCCCCCGCCATTCGCGCCCTGCCAGGATCGTTTCCCACAATCGTTTATATTCCTCCGGGGAGGTATGTCCGGATTTCAGGATACGTGGATTCTGCCCGATAACCTCTTCGAGGGTATATCCTGTCGTTTCCACAAACTTTGGGTTGGCATATTCAATTCTGCCTGCCAGGTCAGAGATCACAATCGTGGATGCGCTTTGCTCCACCGCGCGGGAAAGTTTACGGAGTTGTTCATCCGCCAGTTTGCGTTCGGTAATATCATGCAGGATGACCAAATTTTGTAATTCACCCCCTTCCACCTGAACGACATGCGAGGATGTATCATAGGAGCGTTTCAGCCAGGAGAACTCAGTTTCAGTTGTACCTGTTTTTTGTGTTTCCAGGAATTCCCCCCCCAGCACACTTACCAGCGGCCTGCCGATCAAATTTGAAAATCTTGTATTGAGGCGGTCTGCCACGGCATGGTTGCAGCGAAGGATGATATTTTCCGGGTCAACAACAAATATCAGATCAGAAAAAGAGTCGAAAATAACCTCCCACTCCCTTTTGGACTGGTCGATCGCCGCGGAAAGGTGGCGCTGTACGCCGATCATCCCTGCCATAACGCCTATCACGATGGGGGCAAGGTCCACCACATACATGATCGGTGCAGTTCTATGAATGTATATGAAAGACAAGAATGTAAACGGCAGGTTTTGTCTATTAAATTCGAGCCAGATTCCCAGGCCAATAAACACAAATCCCCCCAATACGCCGATAAGCCCGAATAAATAGGTTGCGCGGCTTTTATACCAATTCATTGATACCTCCACGACATAAAAGTATGGATTACCAAATTAATTAATTTCAGTATATCATACGGAAAATTGGAAAAATCTTACAATTAAGTAACGTTCCAAAGGCAGGGTTTACCCGCATTGACAGAATCTGGCCGCCGCCCCCAACAGACGTATGGTTGTTGCAAAGTCGCTTGACGTGGTTCTGAATTCATGGCGTTGTTTTAACGCGAACGCCGCGAAAAAAGCGAAAGAGCGCGAATTTTTCCTTTTTCGCGTCCATTCGCCAATTTCGCGTATTTCGCGCTAAGATTTTCCCTGACTTTGCTACAGCCATGCAACGGCACGGGGGGTGTGGTCTAAAGTTTCGGAAAAATAGGAGTAAGATGGGGAAAAGGAAGAA
>CAKKRM010000045.1 GCA_919902735.1 Anaerolineales bacterium
TCGGCAAGTCCCTTTACCAGCGACATGATCCTCCGAAACTTTAGACCACACCCTGTAATTTGTCAGGGCTTTTGCTCTTATCCGCTAATCCCGCGAATTTTCAAAAAGATTGGTGTAGATTAGCGGATTATTGATTGACTGAGCGAAATTCCTATTTCTATTGAATCTTGCCCCTGAATGTTCTATACTAAATTCAGTAAATCACAAATTTGCTCTGCAACGCGGACTTCAGTCCGCTTTGCCCCTGCAAAATTGCAGACTTTAGTCTGCATTCCGCTCAATCTGTTTATTCTATTATAGGAGACTGTGTATGCAAACTGTTGTAGGTTATCTGCTTATTCTGGTGGGGGTAGGGATGGAGATCGTCTCGGCGCTCGTCTGGCTGGGGGTCTTGAAACCCGTTGAGTCTGTGAAGACCCTGCAAGCCGCTCCTTTCTGGGACGTGCTGTTGGAGCTCGCCCGACGCGCTCCCTGGGCTGCGGTGGTGGGCCTGCTCATGATCTATGCCGGGTTGAAACTGCTGGGGGTGTCGCTGCCGTTTTGAGTTGGCAGACCAGGCTGTCCTGAAAATGAACAGGATTCTTTCGTAGGTCACGTTGCAAGGGTGTAATCAAAAAGCCTGATGGGTTTTCCATCAGGCTTTTTGATTATTCGGGAGGATACCTATTCAGGTTCGACTGTAAAGGCGTTGAAAGGAGTATCCAACTCTGGTGAAACGGTGAATGTTGAGGTATCTCCTTCATCGATCACTATAATGGGCAGAGCGCTGTGCTTCCAAGTTGCAGTCCATGAGAAGGGACCGCCGCTAACATATCCACAGCCAGGGATATAGAAACTGCTCAATCCAAGTGCACCTTGCGCCGTTGTCGCCGAAGGGAACGTGCCATTCGCATAGAAACTGCCAGTAAACGAGAAGCTTTTATTTACTATTGGTACAGAAGTGGTGCGAGTGATCTTGTAATTGCCACACCCATTGACGTAGATATAAATGGCAAAGTCGTCCACCACCGGACCTGCGCTAAGCACATAAAACTCGAGACCTGAACCACTCCAGAAACCTGGAGTGACGGCGACAGGAGCGGGAATCGTAAAGGATGTATAGGCGCTGTTGACCCCCCACACCCCGCCAACCATTGCTTGAACTCGCCAACTGTATGTGAATGCCCCCAGCACATTGATGGGTGTGTTTGCGCAGGTGGTTGCCCCACAGACGCTGGCGGGAACAGTCTTTGTATAGACGGTGACCCCACTCTTTACGAGTTGGTAGCGATATTGTGTTGCTCCCGCAATCTTGGCCCATTTGTAAGTTGGAGTGGTATCCGCAATTGTGCCTTTAGGGGCAATGGTCGCTGGGGATATTGTGAAGGCTGTATAAGCGCTGTTAGCCCTCCATACTCCGCCAACCATTGCCTGAATTCGCCATTTGTATGCGAAAGGCCCGAGCACATTTGGGGGTGTGCTTGCGCAGGTGCTTGCCCCACAGACGCCGGCTGCAACCGTCTTTGTATAAACGGTTGTCGCGCCCTTCATAAGTTGATAGCGGTAATTAGTTGCTCCTGTTACCTTG
>CAKKRM010000046.1 GCA_919902735.1 Anaerolineales bacterium
CGGCAAGTCCCTTTACCAGCGACATGATCCTCCGAAACTTTAGACCACACCCCGGCACGGGCATTCACTTGCCATTCGCCCAAGGACATAGTAAACTAGCTTCATGAAGTTCAAGCCTGCTTTTCCAATGGCGCCAATGACCAAAGTACCCTTTATGGGTATGGTCATGCGCACAATGTACAGCATCATGCGAATGGAGACGTCCCCCTGCGCCGAGTGGAAAGCACGTTAGGTCAACACACCTGAACGAATACGGGCTGTCCATTTCGCGGACAGCCTTTTCTTTTTTTAGTGGATAGCTGTTAGCGATTAGCTAACAGCTAAAAGCTAATCGCTAACAGCTAATCGCTTCAATAAAAATAATCCAAGAATTTACGCGGAGTTACTTATGAACGAAAATATATTAATTGCCATCGCCTGGCCATACTCAAATGCCGAGATTCATGTTGGGAATATCACGGGTTCCCATTTGCCCGGTGACATTGTCGCGCGCTATCACCGCCTGCAAGGGAACAAAGTCCTCGTGGTATCGGGGACGGACTCACACGGCACGCCCGTTGTCATCGCCGCGGACAAGGAAGGCAAGCCCGTCGAAGAAGTCTATAAAAAATATCACGATTCTTTCATCGAAGTCTTCAAAGGCTACGGCATTACGTACGATATGTTCACGACCACGCACAGCGAGAATCATTTCAAGGTCTCGCAGGCGATGTTCCTTGCCTTGCAGAAAAACGGATTCCTTTTCAAACAGTTCAGCAAGCAATGGTACTCCCCCAGCGCGGACAAGTTCCTGCCTGACCGTTACGTCGAAGGGACTTGTTACATCTGCGGCTTCGAAGGCGCGCGCTCCGATCAATGCGATAACTGCGGCAATGTACTCGAACCTGAGAAGTTGATCAATCCGCGTGCCAAGACTGGCGACGGCGCTCTTGAATTGCGCGATACCGAACATTTTTATCTCGATCTTTCCAAGCTCGAGCCTGATGTGAAAAACTTTTTGCAGGAACGCGCCCCGCACATGCGCGATACCGTCATCGGCGAGTCACTGCGCAAGATCGAAAGCGAAGGCCTCAAAGCCCGCTCCATCACACGCGACCTCGACTGGGGCATACCCGTTCCCGTCGAAGGCTGGACGGAAGCAGGCAAGCGCATTTACGTTTGGTTCGAAGCAGTCATCGGCTACCTATCAGCCCCAATTGAGTGGAGTCAGGTATCGGGTAGTAAAGATGCGTGGCGCGATTGGTGGACGAATCCCAAAGCAAAGCAATTCCATTTCATCGGCAAGGACAACATCTTCTTCCACACATCGCAATGGCCCGCTGAATTAATGGGCGCGGGCAGCGCATTCATGGAAATCTTCGCGGGAGAGGAAGTCCCGTTGACCCTGCCGTATGATGTGCCCGCCAATCAGTTCATGAACCTCGAAGGCAAAAAGATCAGCGGCTCGGGCAACTGGGGCGTGTGGGGACTCGACGCGCTGACGCGCTTCGACCCCGATGCCCTACGTTATTACCTGACCGTCAACATGCCCGAAGCGAAGGACAGCGATTGGGACTGGGCGGAGTTCGTGGCGCGCAACAACAACGAACTGGTGGCAACATGGGGCAACCTCGCGAACCGCGTGCTGGCATTTTGTTATAAGAATTGGGATGGGCACGTGCCCGATGTGGATGTAAAGACGCTTCGCGACTCCGACCTGAGCCTGCTCGCCACCATCGAAAATGGATTCAACACTGTGGGCGCGGAACTCGAAGCCGTGCGCCTGCGCTCGCCATTGGGCGAAGCGATGAACCTCG
>CAKKRM010000047.1 GCA_919902735.1 Anaerolineales bacterium
TGGGGACTGCGCCAATCGCTTCCGCGACTACGGTGGAAGTTGGTTTGACCGCATAAGGGTGCGACTCAGACCCGACCCAAACCGCGCGCAGTTCATGCGGGTCAATTTGTGCGCGGAGCATGGCATTGCGCGCCGCTTCAATTGACATGGTGATCACATCTTCATCGAGCCCGGGCACGGCTTTCTCTTTGATGGGGAGTCCGCCCGTCTTGCCAGTCCATACGCGGGCAACTTCCTTGGCGGGCAGACGATAGCGCGGCACATACGCGCCGTAGCCGACAATGCCAACGGGTTTGATGGGTTTTAGGAGGGTAGGGGAGTGCTGGTGTGTAGGGGTTGTCATTTAATAGCCTTTGAATTTATTTCTTTGGATTGTATTTGCAGGAGGCTTTCAAAATCTATCTTGTTAGAGGGAAAGGATAAAGGATGAAGGATGAATGATGAAGAGAACAGGCTTGGTTTATTTCTTGCTTCTTTCCAAATTCAACTTCAACAATCTTTCCAAAATCTCTTCATCGGATAAATTGGATTCCCATCCATAAGCGGCAAAGACGGCTTCATCCAATTTCTTGTGAGCCAAAGCCAACCAGATGGGACGTTTGTTATACAAGTTCGTCAAGGTTCGTTTGCCTGATGATTCGGAATCATCGAAGACATCCGAAGTTTGCGGATTTAACCATTTATCCCTTTGCTCAACTAATTCTTTTGCGGCTTGGGCAATTGCCTTTACACGCGGGTCTTTCTTTGGCTCTTGCGCGGGCGGGAAGGGAAAGGGGAAGGTTTCAAAAGTTGAGGTGGGAGTATAGCGAAAACCGCTTTCAGCTTCTCGAAGTTGTGTTCCTGTTGCTCGTGCCCAAATTTCATGAACTTTCGAGTGAAGAACCCCAAAGAAATAGTCATCGTCACGGGCAAAAATATATGTGGAACTGTCGGGTATAGTATTGCCACTTTCCCATACAAACAATCTGTGTTTTGAAACTCTCGGAGTAATAATGAATCTTTTTAGATTCTCTACCGCTTTACGCATATCAGGCGCAGGTCTACGATGCAACCACCAATATTCTGCTTCACGTTTGTTGTTTGATTTATCTCTGACTGGTTTAACCACTTTTCTTATATATTCAAATGGTGTTTCATACAATGAAGCCTCATTCATGGAAACGTCACACCCAAAATCAATAATCCATGTATTTGATGGAGATTGAGTTATGTCACGAGCGTTAAGATATGGTCTGACAACATCCGAGTTTGGTTTCCCATGAGGATTGTTAGATTTAGAAATCATATCTAACGCTTGTTCCCGTGTAATATCGAAAGGCCCACCTTTTTCATCAGGGCGGAAAAATATATTTAAGTTTTCTTCCAAAGTTTTTGCTTTGGTCGTATCTGTCGCGCCAGTTAAGTCTGAGTTTATTGATTGAACATTCTCTCCGTCTAACAGGTAAAGTTTGTCATCTCCATTATCAAATCCAATCATCGACACATGAACGGTTGCGCCATCTAAAATCCATTCACGATCAGAGTAAGCTAAGAAAATATTGCCTGTTTCTTTTATCCTCTCTAATACTTTTCTGTTTGCGCCTCCACGAATGGCTTGTGTTGCCAACAATCCTACACGCTTTACTTTTCCTTCCTGAATCATAGCTCGTGCTCTTTCAAACCAATAACAAACTAAATCGCTAACAGGTAATCTGTCATTGTATAGAGAAAATAATGCTTCTACATATTCATTGCCAAGTTCACTTCTCAATTTACTTGCACCCAAAAACGGCGGATTTCCGACAATCACATCGGCTGGGGGCCATTCGGGTTCAAGCCCCCTCTCGGTCTCCCCCAAATACGACGGTACTTCTGTCGTATTTGGGGGAGATGTCGGTACTCCGACAGAGGGGGCTAAGATCGCGTCCATCCGCACAATATTTTGAATGGATTTCAAAATTGGTTCTTCGGGCAAGCCGTAGCCATTTTCCACCAGCCATTGGATGTAGCCAATCCAAACCGTCAACTGCGCCAGTTCGTGGGCATATTCATTCACTTCAATACCATGTAACTGCATGGGCGAAACGGTGATTTCCAATCGTCCCGCTTTGAGCGATTCGCAAAAAATGGAAACTTCCTTTTGCAAATCCAATAACAGGCGCAAGGCAACATATAGAAAATTTCCGCTTCCGCAGGCGGGGTCAAGCACCTGGATGGAGGCAATTTTGTCTGCAAACTTCTGCAACTCCGCGCGAATGGAAGCGTTGATGGTTTCGCTTTCGCCCTTGCGGATCATGTCGCGCTCGTCCGCAAGCGTTTGCATGGCGGCTTTGAGTTCAGTCCACTCACGGCGCAACGGTGACATCAAAACAGGTTCAACAATCAGAAGGATATCGTCTATGCCTGTGTAGTGCGCGCCAAGTTGTGAACGTTTGGTTGGGTCAAGTCCGCGCTCGAAGAGAGTCCCGAAAATCGAAGGCTCGATAAACGCCCAATCCAGTTTGTCCAATCTTTGTAAAGTGACCATGCCGTCAGAGTCCAGTTGAACGACAGAGTCATCTTCAAACAAACCACCGTTGATATATGGAATCCGATCCGCGCCGAAGAATCCGCCCTTGCTCATTTTGGCGAATAATTCCTTCAAGGTCTCGGAAAGGTTTCTGGAATTATTTCGAGTCTGTTCAACGATTCGAGCGAGCAATCCCTGTGGAAGCAAACCGACATCCTGCGCAAAAAGGCAGAACAGAATGCGAATTAGAAAATGCGCCGACTTTTGCGAGTCCTCGCCATATTTGCGTAAAGTCGTGGCAAGTTCGGCAAATTCCTTTGCGGCTTTTTCCGTCACAGCCTTGAGCGTTTCGTGCGGCTTCAATTCATCGGGGTTGAAAAAGACAGCCTTCAATATCCGCAGGTTTTCGGCTTTTAAAAGGTCGTCAAGTTCAAAAGTGTATTTTTGAGTTTTGTAGTTGGTGTAATTGGTGCGAATGATGATTCTGTTGATGTCAGACACGATCAGCAAAGGCGGGTTTTGCAGAGAATCACGATACTGCAAAAGTTGGGCATACGCCTTATCCATATCATCATTTTTCCCCTTGTATTCCAATCCAAAATAACCGAGTTTGGCAACGTCCGCCCAGCCTTGTCCGCCCGCGGTTTTGGTTGCTCCCATTTCAAAAGCAAAGGTCTTGCCGTCGGGGTCATATTCAAGCGGCGTCGGATGTCCGATCAAATGGCACAGGTCAATAAAGTGCTCTTGATAGATTTGTTTTTCGCGCGCATTTACACGCTTCCACTTGCTGACAAATTCCTGCGGTGTGATGTTCATGGTCAGATTCTACCCTACTGTTATACATACCAAAACTTTGACGTCAACCCAGCCTGCACTTTGTAGCTGTTCCTGTGCGCGTTTGAAAATAACTTCATTTTGTTGTAGTAAGGAAGATTTTGTCTTTGACGATGCCCAAAAATACCCAATTATTAATGCCAACGCCGCTACAAAAAATAGCATGACTGCAAGAATAATGATTAAAAACCAGACATTTATGTTTCCCATGTTTTACCTGCTATGTTTTGTGACGTATTTATTAATTGGATCTTCTACACATACCAAAACGCTGACATCAAACCTGCGTGCGACCTCACCCCTGCCCCTCTCCTAAAAGGAGAGGGGAAAAGACGCGAGACAAATCAGGATTCATGCTGTGTTTTCATCCAATTGCTGATTTCCTTCAACACAATTTTCAAATCCCGCTTGATGTTCCCTGTCAGCGGCGATGAAGACACATTATCGTTTTCATCGTGAAAATGGTGAGGCGCATTGGAAAGATGTCCGTAATGCGGAGCGTTGTCCCAGCGCAAAAGAGGCACAGTTGTAAAGAGTTGGTACGCATAATCCAGCGATTCTGGCTCGATGTGAATCCAAATTTGCAGCGTATGGTCTTTCGGTAACCGGCTGCGGAGTTTGGCTTCCAGCCTGCCCGAGGGAGTTTCATCGTAATTGATAACGCGTGTATTCTGAATCAGGTCGTTTCCTTGCAGGATTTCCAATATCTCGTCAACGACTTTGTTCATGGCGCAAATCCTGATAGGTCTTTTGCCAATCCGTCAGCATGGAGCAGGCAGATTTCCACGCCAGCCAGTCATCTTCCTGTGCGGGTGTGGCTTTTCCTTTCAGGCGCGTTGTAAATTTCTCGAAATCCATCCCATATTTGTTTTCCAGTTTTTTGACTCGGCGGCGATAATAGGTCACTCTGCCGCGCACAGTGGAAATTGCCATATCCCACAAGGCATCTTCCACTGTGGCGAAGCGTTTTGCCGCGACCAACGAATTTGCAACTTTGTTCAGTACCAAATTTGGAGAATAGTTAATTGCCATTTATGCTCCTTTTGAGAAATTATACTCTTTCAAGATTTACACATACCAAAACTTTGACACCAATCCCGCCTGCCTAAAAACCTCTGCAACCTGCTCGTGTGAGATATCATCCCCCGCCGCTTCTAAAAGGAGGGGATTATTTCGGGGGACGATTAATGCGAACGACCTTTTGAGAAAGGCTGTCTTCTGCTTGAATGGCATTGTGGATTCTCTTTGCGAACCCCAGGAAATCAGGGTCGTAAGTGCAGGCTAAAATCCCAGCGTGGGGCTGGCGTTTGTTGTGCAATTTGATGAAATGTCGGCGGTTCAGTGTAAGTAAAATTCTTTGCTTGTCATTTGCAAATGCCAGCACATCTTCATCCGACATGGCTTGGTTTGCCTTTTCTGTTTCCTGAATGGTCAACACATCATGCCCAAGCTTACGGAGTTCATCCACGATGGGTAAGGGGAAATTCTCGTTGGAATATAGACGCGCCATTATGCTTCCTCGTTGGCTTTGATTTGCGCGTCAATTTCCTTGCGATGACTGCGCTCGTATGCCCAGGCATTCGCAAGGTCTTCTGCGCGTAATGTAGAATAGGAGAGGAGTAAATCTGCTTCGCTGGTTCCCAATCGCCGAGCTTGTGCCAACAGCCAAACAGGAATGCGCGTGCGGACAATACATGGTTCGCCTCCGCAGACTAGTGGATTGCTTTCAATTCCAGGAAACGAATCGCCCAAGTCACGCGCCGCCCATTGGAGCAATTGGGCTTTTTCAGAACGGGAAAGACCCTTGTATATTTTTTCGAGATTTCGTGTGTGTTGCATATCAATAACCTTTCATTTGATACTCGTTATTATACAGCCCAAAAATCTGACTTCAATTCCGCCTGCCTAAAAACCTCTGCAACCTGCACGGCGCTTCGTCCATGATAATCCAAGGATAGGCGGTCGTGATACCAGAGTTTGGAAAGTTCCCAAACTTGATGGATCGTCAGAACCTCTCCGCGTTCGATGTTATTTAGTTTGCACCACTTGTCAACCCACTCCTCCGACTGGAAGAGAAGTATGTTTGCTCAGGTGAAGACCAAGTCATCATACCAACGGGCGAAGGGCAGGGGGAAGTGGACTAATAAACTGCTCCCGTCGCCGTCCTCGGCGGCGGGGACGCCGTCGAGAGCATAAATGTTTCCGTTTTTTATTTCCAGTTGAACCGAGTCGTTGCTTTCCGTGAACACCGCGTCAATGACTGCGTCGCAATGCAATGCGGCGGGGACGCCGAGCATGTCCCAGGCGCAGTTGGCAAAGTAGGTCTTGCCGTTCGCGTGAACTCGAAAGTCTGTGGGAATGCCAGAGAAGGGATTTGCCATGCGAATGGTCAATGTGTTTGGTTCAAGAAAAAACGCGTGGCGGTTGTGTAATTCTTTGTAAAGTTCGCCAGCTTCTTCATTGTTGATGTTAAAGCGCTGAGCCGTCTCTTCCACGCTCGGCGGATGGGTTGTGTCCGCGAAGTGGTTGAAGATGAAAGCGCGAGTTTGCCAGAGGAGAGTTTCGTTGATCGTCATTCTTTTCTCCCAATCAATGCGAATTAAATCCATATACGATGTCGGAGATTTATTCGGGAGTGCAGGGGTTTTCTTTCGATCATTTACTTGCTCTTGAATATACCAGAACTTTGAATTTAACTCTGCCAGTTTAGACCTGTGGCCTTTTTTACCCAAAGTAGGCTGCATCTCATTGCAAGATATCTCAGGTCTTTTCCCTTATCGGGTAAAATTACGACATTATGAAAAATTTCTCTGGCTACAAATGTTCACTTTGCGGCGCAGAATACCTGCAAGGACAGGTCACGTACACCTGCCCAAAAGACGGCGGGAATCTGGACATCATCCTTGATTACGAAACCATCAAAAAAAAATTCCAACCCGAAGATATAACTTCGCGGACTGAATCCTCGCTGTGGAGATACCTGCCTCTTTTGCCTGTTGACGAACCCGCAGGTGACTCTACTCCCTTGCACGCCGCAGGCTGGACGCCGGTATTTGCCCTGCCGCGATTGGCAGAGAAACTACGCCTCAAACATCTCTGGCTGAAAGACGAGTCGCGCAACCCCACGGCATCCTTCAAAGACCGTGCCAGCGCAGTGGTGGTAACTCGCGCGCGCGAATTGAAATCGGAGATCGTGGTGACTGCCTCCACGGGCAACGCGGGCGCGGCGCTGGCGGGTATGTCTGCCGCAGTGGGACAAAAGGCCGTGATCTTCGCGCCCAAATCCGCTCCGCAGGCGAAGGTGGCGCAACTGCTCATCTTCGGCGCGAAAGTCATTTTGGTGGATGGCGCCTACGATGATGCCTTCGACCTCACCATAAAAGCCGCACAGGAATTTGGCTGGTATTGCCGAAACACGGGCTACAATCCATTTACTGCGGAAGGCAAAAAAACTGCCGCCTTTGAAATTTGGGAATGGTGGATCGAAGCGCATCGTGAATGGCATAAAAAAGACAGCGCGTTGGAAGATCATCCGCCATTGTCCATTTTTGTTTCTGTGGGGGATGGCAACATCATCTCCGGCATTCACAAGGGATTTAAAGACCTGCTGGCATTGGGTTGGATTCCAAACATGCCGCGCATCATCGGAGTGCAGGCCGAAGGTTCTGCGGCAATTGCAAACGCCTTCCATGCAAATACAGAAATCGTCACGCCTGTCTCTGCCGCGACGCTTGCAGACAGTATTTCCGTTGACCTGCCACGAGACGGAATCCGCGCGGTGCGGGCGGCGAAGGAAACAGGCGGCACGTACATCACAGTGACCGATGACGAGATCATCCAATCCATTGCGGAATTGGGCAGGATGGGAGTCTTTGCCGAACCTGCCGGGGCGGCGGCGTATGCCGGTCTGGTCAAAGCGGCAGGCTTGGGCGGGGTGGGAGGCGACGATCCCGTTCTTGTGTTGAATACAGGCAGTGGTCTCAAGGATGTCCGCGCGGCGATGCAGGCTGTTCCATCGGCTCCGATCATCGAACCTACTTTAGAGGCGGTAAAACGTATTTTATGAAAACTCCCTGGGATATTCCCTTTCGTTATATTGTTATGATTTTTCTGGCGATCTTCGCGCTGGCCGCATTATGGTATATCCGCGATGTGTTCAAGCCGTTGATCTCTGCCGGGCTGATGGCTTATTTTCTTAGCCCGGCTGTGAATTTTTTGGTTTTGCGCGCGCATATCCGCCGCAAGGTTGCCGCCAATATTGTTTATTTCGTAACATTGATAGTTCTTATCGCTTTGCCGTTTACGATCCTGCCCGCATTGTTTGATGAGTTTCAAGGCATTATGACGGATTTGAATCGCACATTGAATCAAATGCAAACTGTGCTTGTGGAGCCGCAGAAAATTGGCAACGTGAATTTATATCTTGGCGGTTTGATCCCGGCTATTCGTGAAAACCTGAATGCAGATATTGTGCCGCTGCCGGAAGATGCCCTGCGTGTGCTTGAAATTACTTCGCGCAACTTCCTCTGGCTGCTTGTGGTCCTCGTGACGGCGTATTATTTAATGACAGACTGGGAACGATTGAAGAATTGGCTGATCCGTCTCGCGCCTGAGGAGGAACAGCCTGATATGGATCAGCTGTACCATGATATTCGAAAAGTATGGTCTTCCTACCTCGGCGGACAGATAAAATTAATCATTATCCTTGCGATTCTTTATTCTATTGTGTGGACCGCGATTGGTTTGCCCGGCGCGCTGGGGCTGGGGATATTGGCGGGATTAATGAACTTGATTCCTGAGGTTGGCCCGGCTGGCGCCGCGATCTTTGCAACGACGGTTGCGCTTCTTGAAGGTTCAAATTTTTTCGAGATGCCAAATTTCTTTTTTGCCATGCTAACTTTGGGTATCTATCTTTTGGTGAATACTTTTAAAACGGTCTGGCTTCAGCCGCGTGTGCTTGGGCATAGCGTTTTCCTGCACGAAGGCCTGGTCTTTGTTGCCATTATTACAGCCATCGTGCTGCTGGGCGTGCTTGGAGTTTTGATCGTTGTTCCCCTGCTGGCGACTCTGGTTGTCGTTGGCCGTTACCTTCGCAGGAGATTGCTTGGCATGGCTTCGTTTGTAGAAAGAGAAGCGCTAACCGTTTCTGCTGACACCCTATCCGCTGAGCGGAGAAAAAATCCTCCCCGCTCTGCGCGGAAATCCAAAAAAACCAAACATACAAAATGAAAATCACATACTCGATCATTGCCCCGATCTATAACGAAATTGACAATCTCCCCGAACTCCACCGCAGGGTGAAGGAGGTGATGGATTCTGCGGGGGCATCATGGGAACTCATCCTCGTGGACGACGGCTCCACAGACGGCTCCACCGAAAAGATTCGCGAACTCGCCGAAGCGGATAAAACTGTGCGCCCCATCATCTTTGCCCGCAACTTTGGGCATCAGGTTGCCATCACCGCAGGCTGGGACTACGCGCGCGGCGACGCGGTTATCATCATCGACGCGGATTTGCAAGACCCGCCTGAAACAATCCTTGAACTTGCCAAAAAGTGGAAGGAAGGCTACGAGGTTGTTTATGCCGTCCGCGCCGAACGCGAGGGCGAAAGTTGGTTCAAGAAGCTCACCGCCGCCGCCTTCTACCGTTTGATCTACAGCATCACAGACGTGAAGATACCCGTGGACACTGGCGATTTCCGCCTGATGGATCGCAAAGTTGTGGATGTGCTCAAGCAAATGAAGGAACGTCATCGCTTTCCGCGCGGCATGTCTGCCTGGGTGGGCTTCAGGCAAATTGGCGTGCAATATAATCGTGCCGCTCGTGTGGCCGGTGTGACCAAATATCCCTTCAGCAAAATGCTCAAACTCGCCTTGAATGCCATTACCGGGTTTTCATATTTCCCCTTGCAGGTGGCAACATTCTTCGGTTTTGTTTCAGCGGGCGTTGCCATACTTGCCATTCCGGTTGTTATTTATATGCGTATTATGGGGTCGGGCGCATTCTTCGGCCAGGCCACCACGTTGATCGCGGTGCTCTTCCTCGGCGGCGTGCAGTTGATCTCGCTGGGCATCCTCGGTGAATATATCGGCCGTCTCTATGACGAAGCCAAGGGCAGGCCGCTTTATATTGTCCGCGATGCACCGGAAGAGCAGTAGGCAGTTATCAGTGAGCAGTTATCAGTGAGCAGTTATCAGTGAGCAGTCGTTGAATGTTTAACGTTAAACGTTCAACGACTTTTTCATCCTTCATCTTTTTCCCATGTCCCTCTCCTTCCTTCGTGACCGCGCCTTCCTCAAAGAAATGCTGGTGATCGCCGTCCCCATTTCATTTCAACAACTCATCAACGCCTCCCTCAACATGATCGACGTCATCATGGTCGGGCAATTGGGCGAAGCCTCCATTGCCGCGCTGGGTTTATCCAATCAGGTTTTCTTCGTTCTTATCCTTTTAATGTTCGGCACAACCAGCGGCATGGCCATTTTCACCGCGCAGTTTTGGGGCAAGCAGGAGATCGAACCCATCCGCAAAGTGTTGGGCATGAGCATCGTCACCACCTCGCTCATTGCCCTTGTTTTCACTCTCGCAGCCACCGTCATGCCGCGCACTGTTCTTGGCTTTTACACGAACGACAGCGCAGTGATCGAGATCGGCGCGCAATATCTTCGCATCGTTGGTTTCAGCTACATTCCCGTTGCCATCGCTACTTCCTACATTGCCGTCATGCGCAGCATTCAACTGGTGAGGATGACAGTCGTTGCAACGGTCAGCGCTTTGGTTTTCAAGACGATTCTCGGCTACATGCTGATCTTTGGCATTTGGATATTTCCCCCGCTTGGAGTTCGCGGCGCGGCGATTGGCACCGCCTCAGGCTGGACCCTGGAACTGATTCTGCTCATCGGCTTTGTCTACGCCCAAAGGACTCCGCTCGCGGCTAACTTCGCCACGTTGTTTTCATTCCCAGCAGCCTTTTTTGCGCGGGTGTTGAAAACTACATTGCCCGCCATGGCAAATGAATTATTCTGGTCGGTGGGCATCACCACCTACAACGCCATTTACGCCCACATCGGCACTGATTCGATTGCCGCGATCAATATCAATGCGACAATGGAAGAGCTTGGCTTCGTGGTCTTTATGGGACTCGGCAATGCCTGCGCGGTGATGGTGGGCAACCGCATTGGCGCAGGGAAAAAGGATGAAGCCTATGAAACCGTCCGCCGCGTCATCATTCTCAGCGTCTCCGCCGCGTGGATCGTCGGCCTGGTCGTCACTCTTTTGCGAGATACCGTTGTTGGGTTATATGATCTTTCCCCGAGCGGTATACACAACGTCCGCATGTTGATGTTGATGATGGCCTGTACTTTATGGATTCGCATGTTCAACTTTTCCACCTTCATTGGCGCGCTGCGGGCAGGCGGCGATACCCGCTTTGCGCTCGTCATGGAAATATGCTCCATCTGGCTGATTGGCGTCCCCGCCGCATATTTTGCGGCCTTCGTATTACGCCTGCCCGTCTATTACGTCTACCTCTTCGTAATTTTGGAAGAGATCGCCAAGGCCTTTGTGAGCGCATGGCGGTTCAGGTCAAAAAAGTGGATTCATGATCTGGTGAACATCTAATTCTGAACGAGGGGATTGCTCACCGCCACAGTTTCTAGTGCCCGAACAACTTAAAATTGATGGGTAAAAGCGGCGAAATTCAGCCACTTTTACCCTACATCTTCATGTTGTTCGGGTACTAGTCAATCCCCATTCGAGTACGATGTCGCCGCCAAAGAACAAGAGTGGCTGCTCGCAATGACGGATGTATGGTTAGAGAATTAACAACAAAGACCTCCGAGCGCTTTGCGAAACTCGGAGGTCTGAACTGATTACTGATTACTGATTACTGATTACTGATTTACTTCCCCAACTTCTTCTTCATCGCCTCAGTCAATGCTGGCAATATCTGGAACAAATCTCCAACCACACCGTATCTAGCTTGTTTGAAAATCGGCGCATCGGCATCTTTATTGATCGCCACGATGACTTTGGCATTGCGCATACCAACGAGATGTTGAATTGCGCCAGAGATACCGCAAGCGATGTATAAGTCAGGGGCAACGACTTTACCCGTTTGTCCAACCTGATGAGCATAAGTGATGTAGCCGCCGTCCACAGCCGCGCGGCTTGCGCCGACTGCGCCACCGAGCAATTGAGCGAGGTCAGTGACAAGCGCAAAGCCTTGCTGGGCACGCCAGGTTTCGGCTTGCTTCTCATCCATGCCTGCGGGCGGGGTGAGGGACGGGTTGTTCGAAACGCCGCGTCCGCCAGAGACGATGACGCCTGCGTCGCCGAGATTCACTGCGCTTTCAGAAGCGGAGTAGCCTTCCACAGTGGACTTTGCTTCGCCAGCGGCGGGGACTTTCGTGATCGTGCCGCTCTTGCCTTCTTCGCGGTTCGGTTTCGGGAAAGCACGTCCGCGGATGGTTGCCATGACAGGCTTGCCAGAGCACACGGTCTTTTCCAAAACTTTGCCTTCGTAAATGGGACGTGTGGCAATAAATGAATCGCTGTTCACTTCGAGAGCTGAAATATCGGTCAGCACGCCTGTGTTCAAATCGACAGCCGACATGGCAGCCATTTCACGGGTACGAGCAGTCGTCGGAAACAGGATCAGGTTCGGGCTTTGGGAAGAGGCGGCTGCGGCGAGCGAAGCGAGTGTGGAGGCATATGTCTCAGCGCGGTAATCTGTCAGCGAGGCATCATCCGCAACGAGGACTTCATCCGCGCCATATTCCACAGCGGCTTTCGCAACTTCATCAACACCAGTGCCGAAGACCAACGCGACGGCTGTGCCAAAACTTTTTGCGAGGCCGAGCGCTTCCCACGAGGCGGGCTGCACTTCGCCTTTGAAGTGATCGATATACACAAAAGTTTTCATAGCACTTTCTCCGCGATGATTTTGTCGGCAAGTTTTTCGGCGATCTCGGCGGGGGTTTCACCAGTGATCATTTCGGTGGCGGTTTCCTGCGCGGGCGGGTTCATCAACTCGGCGCGGGTCACGATGGCTGCGGGTGCGGCGATCCCCAGATCACCAAGCGACCAAACGGGGATGGTGGCTTTCGACGCTTTGCGGATGCCCATGAATGACGGGTAGCGCGGCTCGCCAATGCTTTGTACGACGCTCAACACCGCGGGCAGGTTTGCCTTCATGGATTGTCTGCCTTCTTCGAGGACTCGTTCAACCGTTACGCTTCTTTCTTCGACTTTGACCTGCCCTGCCAACCCAAGCATTGGCCACCCGAGGACTCTGGCTGTTTGCGCAGGGGTCAGACCCGCGCCATTGTCCAGTGTCTGCCGACCGAAGACAACCATATCCGCGCCGCCGATCTTTTGGATCGCCGCCGCGAGCACTTTCGCTGCGCCGACGGTGTCGAGGTTTTCGAGAGCCGCGTCTGAGACGAGGACGGCTTCATCCGCGCCCATGGCGAGGGCATGTTTGAGCGCGTCTCTCGCGGACTCAGGTCCGATGCACAAGGCTGTGACCGTGCCGCCCGCGGCTTCCTTCTGCTGAAGCGCGCCTTCGACTGCATACTCGTCGAACGGGTTGATGACCAGCGGCGCGTCCCCCCAGGATACCTGCCCGACCTTACCATCCCCTGTGGGGACGGCTTTTACTTTCGCCTCCGAGTCAGGGACTTGCTTGATACATGCGATGATTTTCAAGATGTACTCCTTGTAGAAATTCTTTTTACCACGAAGGGTTACAAAGTGTCACGAAGGTTTAATGCTTTTCCTTTGTGTACCTTTGTGACACTTTGTGGTTTTATTTTTTATCCTAAATACGCCATCACTACAAAAACATCCATTCCCACAACTGCCACAATGCCGATCAGGCTGAAAATCTTTTGCTCAACTTCCCAGCCCTTGCGGTTTTTCAATCGCATGAGGAAGAACTCTTTGAACGGCATGGGAGAGCGGGTGAGGCTGTTGTAAAGGTCTTGATAATATTTTTCTGTGTTGAACCACAGCCTGAAGGTGTTCGAGAGGAAGATCAGGCTGAAAAGAAGGAAGGCGAGTAGAAATCCGAGGGGAGGTTGTTGAAGGGAAAGCATCATTTGAAACTTGATTGGCTGATGATCTTGCCGGTTTTCAAGTCCAATTCGCAGAAAAGACCATCGGTGGTGAAGGTGGAAAGGGTGAAATCTTCATTCAGTTTTATGCGTGTATAGAGGGATCGCGATTCTGGTTTCTCCGCCTTCCAAACGACGGTTCCATCTGGAGTGACAAGATATAGATTGGATTCTTTGAATGGGAATCCACTGTGGTTTTCAAGGATGATATTCCCATCGCTTGTTTGGATCGTTTTTTCGATATGGGTAAAGAGAGGTCGGATTTCCATAAATTTTATCCTTGCGCCATGCTATGGAGGGGGAGTCCATGCGTGAATTTCTCGGTCTGATATTTTCGTATTATATCCCAATACTTACAAACCTACCGCTCGGTAGGGAGATTTGGACAGACTTTCCTGTAGAATAAAAAAAGCCCGACGCGTTTTCGATGTGCGTCGGGCTAGGGGATGGGATGGTCATCCGTCATTTCTCTTGAACTCCCATGTTGCTGAGTTCATCCGGGCTGTATTGGGCAACGAACAAATCCGAGCCAGCCAGGGCGAGCAATAGCAAGGTGACCACTACTGCGAGTACAAACATGATACAACTCCTTTCTTTGATAAATACTATAACGATTCCTGGAGACAAAAGATACATCCCCTATCAGTACTGTAATGGAATCACAATACATTTTTGAAAGGGACGAAAAGATAACGAATGATCGATCAATTTTGTTCCGTCCTTATTGACATTCCAATTATTTGAGATAAAATACAACCCGCCAACAAAATGACATGCCGAAGTGGCGGAATTGGCAGACGCGCTACGTTCAGGGCGTAGTGAACTTACGTTCATGAGGGTTCAAGTCCCTCCTTCGGCACTACAATCGAGACCTGCTTAGGCGGGTCTCTTTTTGTTTTGTGTATGGCTACAGGGAGTTTTTGTCACAGAGTTCACAGAGGAAAAAGAGGTGATGGGTTTTCTCAAAAACTCTGTGGCTTCTGAGGCTGTTGCGTGGCTCTCTGCGGCACAGAAAATGGACAGGGGTGGTATAATTGCACTATAAATAAGAGCTTCTTTCATCTAATGCGGACACGAAGTTTCCCCCCATCTTCGTGTCTTTTTATGCCAGTTTGACGATTTTTTCCACATTGAAGGACACTTTATGGCTGAAGAAAATGTGATCGCAGGAAATATCGAGTCGGTTGATATTGACGCCCAGATGCGCTCTGCCTACCTTGATTACGCCATGAGCGTGATCGTGGCGCGCGCGCTCCCAGACGCCCGTGATGGCTTAAAACCCGTCCACAGGCGTATTTTATTTGCCATGCACGAGTTGGGCATTCGTTCAAACTCGTCTTTCAAGAAGTCTGCCCGTATTGTGGGTGAGGTGTTGGGTAAATACCATCCGCATGGCGACTCGGCGGTCTATGAGTCCATGGCGCGCATGGCGCAGGATTTCTCTCTGCGTTACCTGCTGGTGGATGGTCAGGGTAACTTCGGCTCGGTGGATGGCGACGCGCCCGCGGCCATGCGTTATACCGAGGCGCGCCTGCAAAAAATGGCCGAGGAATTACTCGCCGACCTTGAAAAAGACACTGTGGACTTTGGTCCCAACTTTGACGACTCTCTTGAAGAGCCGCTCGTCCTGCCTGCGCGTCTGCCGAATCTTTTATTAAACGGTTCATCGGGTATTGCGGTGGGGATGTCTACCAACATCCCGCCGCAGAACCTGCGCGAATTGACAGGCGCGATCAATCACCTGATCGATAATTACGACACGATCGAAGATGTCACAGTTGACGACTTAATGAAGTTCGTTATCGGGCCTGATTTTCCCACGGGCGGAATCATCGTCGGAACAGAGGGAATTCACTCGGCATACGGAACAGGCCGAGGTCGAATCGTGATGCGCGGCGTCGCTCATATCGAAGAGACCAAGGCTGGGCGTTATTACATCAACATTACGGAGATCCCGTACCAGGTCAATAAATCCACGTTGATCGAGCGCATTGCTGAATTGGTGCGTGATGGCAAGATCGACCAGATCTCAGACCTGCGGGATGAATCTGACCAGCGCGGCATGAGCATCATCATCGAGTTGAAGCGCGGCGCGCAGCCGAAGAAGGTGTTGAACCAGCTTTATAAATATACGGCTTTGCAGTCCACGTTTGGTGTGCAAATGCTCTCGCTCGTGGACGGAGAACCGCGCACCCTGCCGCTCAAGCGCATGTTGCATATCTTCATCGAGCACCGCCAGACGGTCATCGTCCGCCGCACGAATTTTGAATTGGCGAAGGCGCGCGCCCGTCAGCATATTTTGGATGGCTACCTGATTGCGCTGAATAATATCGAAGCGGTCATCAAGACCATCCGCGAGGCCGACGATGCGGATGTAGCCAAGGCCAGTTTGATGACTCGCTTCAAGCTAAGCGAGTTGCAGGCGCAGGCCATTTTGGATATGCAGTTACGCCGTCTCGCCGCTTTGGAACGCTGGAAGATCGAGGAAGAACACAAGCAGGTTCAAGCGACGATTGAATATCTTGAAGACCTGCTTGCTCATCCAAAGAAAATCCTCGAGCTTATTAAATCTGAATTGATCGAGCTGACCGAGAAATACGGCGATGACCGCCGCACGCGTATTGCCGCAGACGCAAAAGAAGATATTCACGATGAAGACCTGGTGGCAGATGAATCCGTACTCATCAGCCTCACCGAGCGCGGATATATCAAACGTGTGGCTGCATCCGCATTCCGCTCACAAAGCCGCGGCGGGCGCGGTGTGATGGGGCACACCACCAAGGATGAAGACGAAGTGGTTATGCTCATCCCAGCCCGCACGTTGAACACGATGCTGTTCTTTTCGGATAAAGGCAAGGTGTATTCCGAGAAGGTCTATCAAATCCCTGACTCGGAACGCGCTACCAAGGGCATTCCATTGGTCAATGTCTTGTCGCTTGATCCGAATGAGAAAGTAACAGCGGCCATGGCTGTCGGCGCGTTCTCTGCGGATAGTTTCTGTATGTTGATGACGGGACGTGGCAAGATCAAGCGCGTGACGATGGAAGAGTTCGCTTCTGTCCGCCCCTCTGGCTTGATTGCCATGTCTTTGGAAGAGGGTGACCAGTTGGGTTGGGCGCGTCTCACCTCTGGCAAAGATGAGATCATCATCGTCACTGAAAACGGGCAGGCATTGCGCTTTAACGAAACCAAAGTCCGCTCGATGGGGCGGCAGGCTGCGGGCGTGCAGGGTATCAAACTCAAGAAGGATGACGCCGTCACAAGCATGGACGTCGTCGAGAAAGACGGCGCTTTGCTGATCATCACCACCAAGGGATTCGGCAAACAAACCCCACTGACCGATTACACGGCCAAGGGACGCGCAACGGGCGGTAACTTTACAATTGACCCCAAAGCCTTGAAAGAAGTTGGTAAGATCGCTGCGGCGCGCGTGGTTCAAAAAGATGACGATCTGACGATCATGACCTCCAATGGCGTGACCTTGCGCCTGAAAGTGAACGATGTCAAACAGTCTGGTCGTGCCACGCGGGGCGTGCATCTCATCAAGCCGCAGGAGAATGATGCAGTCGCATCCGTGGCGCGCATCGCCGCCGAAGACCTGAAAAAGGCGGGCGCGCAAATCGCCGAAAACGAAAAAGTGGAAGAACAGCCGAAACTGGTTTAAAACAAAATGGGCAAGGCTCAAAGCCCCGCCCATTTTTTATTTACCCTACACAGTGCCGCTCAAGGAATCACGGTAGGTTGCATAGGTGACTTAAAACCCGATCTTGCCAGTTACCAGCAGGGTCAACGCGCCAATCACGCACACAGCCATGAACAACATCACAACGATTACAAAACGCTGAATGGGAGACATCCCCAAAATACGGGTTGGCCGTCCACTGGAATATTCCGTCCCTGCGGCGGGTTGGAACTTGGCTTCTTCATCAATGAATGGCTTGGCTGAAACTTCTTCCCGAAGATTATCAAACATGGTCACCTCGATTTTTCACGAGTATATCATGCCGCCGGGCGCAGGCTTACATCCCCAAAGCGGACGATCATGGAGTTGTCATGCAGGTCTTTCAGCCTCAAACTCCCATCGGATTCGAGGCCGTCCACCCTGCCAATGACTGGAACTTCGCCTCCTCCCTTAACTTCAACCTGCTCGCCGCGAAAGGCAAGCGCCTCCTCCCAGGCATCGATCAACTCATCCGAGCCGATCCGTTCGCGCCAGCGGATGAACGCAGTCAAAATGCTGAGCAAAATCTCTTCCCGTTTGGGTTCGTTTTCGAGCGCGTCTTCAAGGCTGGTGGCGGGGAATTGTAAAAACTCCGCAGGCGGTACAGATGACTTGTACACATTGATGCCCATGCCGATCACAAGCGAGTCCACATCTTCACCAGACCAAACTGACTCAACGAGAATGCCAGCCGTTTTTTTGCCGTTCAACAAAATATCGTTCGGCCATTTGATCTGCGGAGCGAGCCCAAGCTTGAGACAGGATTCTGCTATTGAAAGCGCAGCCAGCCCCACGGTCCGCGAGAGATGCGGGCGCAGGGGCGCGGCGGGGCGCAGGATCAAACTAACAGCCAGGGCGCTGCCTTTTGGGGTGAACCATCTTCGGTTGAGTCTGCCGCGTCCCTGCGTCTGTTCATCCGCCACTACAATGGATAAATCCTTTGCGCCCTCCGTTGCCCACGCCAGCGCTTCATCGTTGGTGGAGCCGATGGAATCAAACCAGCGCAAGCCGCCGATGTTTATTTTGGAAAGGGATTTTTTGAGGGAGGATTCGTTCATGGGGGAAACATTCCGTCATTGCGAGGGCGTTCTTGTACTTTGCCCGAAGCAATGACGGGGCGCTATTTATTGAACAATATCGTACGGATTGATATTCGAGCCGCCGATGCGAACTTCAAAGTGAAGATGCGCGCCGAATGAATTGCCGGTGTTGCCCGCCGCGCCAATGACCGAGCCTTGACCCACCGGGGTACATTGACTGACATTGATCGTGCTTAAGTGGGCATAGACCGTCACATAGCCATTGCCGTGATCGATTTGCACCACGTTGCCATAGCCGTAATTCCATCCGCCCTGCGCCATCGTCACAATACCGTTCCCGGCTGCATAAACAGGTTCACCTTCATCGGCTTGAATATCAATGCCAAGGTGTCCGGGCCCATAGCCATTTCCTGAAATGGCATGTGCATTTGCAGGCCAGCCAAACCCGCTGGCTACCGGCCCGCCGCCACAACTGTTGGTTGCATTTGAGCCGCCCGTGCCGGTGTTTGCGCCGCGGCCTGCCGTTTGCAGATCTTGTTCCCAGGCACGCAGGTCGCGGGAGCCATCGGGAATCATCACCAAAGTACCGGGTTCCACTTTGGGGTCGGTCAGGTCAATATCGTTGCCGGGGAAGTTGATGATATCTTCCGCATCCGCATCGAATTTTTCCGCCACCGATTCAAATGTATCGCCATCCTCCCATTCGTAATACAACCCATCCACAGGCGGAATAATGAGTTCCATGCCAGGCTTCAAGCTATGCGGGTTATCTTCCAATTGTGTATTGATATAAAGAATGGATTCAGTTTTGATCTTATATTCATCCGCAATCGCAAGCATGGCATCACCGCGCGAAACGCGATAGATGATTGATTCATATCTGGGTCTTTCAGGGATGTTGGTGATCAACTGCAATTTGCGAAAGATGGATGGAAGAACGCTTCCCTCCCCGCCGACAACTGGTTCGCCGACCTGAGTTTGACCTAGGCTGCCAGTATTCGATTCGCTGGTCGGCTGCGCGGCAGGGATATTCACGGCTGGGAGCGTGCTTTTATAGTAAAGCGTGGAACCCAGTAAAGCCGCCACAATGAAGATCGTCACAACCCAACTGACAATCGAAAAACGATCCGCTTTGGAGTTTGCGCGAAGCGCGCCAGATGCACGCGGAGAAGTTGGCGGTTCGCTTATGACTGGCACATCCGCCCTGGGTTTTGGCTTGCGCTTAAATTTTTGGAAGAAAGATCGAAGGTTCTCTAAAAAAGGTTTCATTTTTTTATTTGCAGCTGTTTTTGGGGACAGCCCCGTAAAAGCAGCCAGGTTAAGCGTCCCTCGTCAGATTTTCAAGAAACTCCATATTATTTTTTGATTTTTCCATGCGAGTGATGATCGCTTCGGTTGCCACAGAATTATCCATGCCCGCGCCCTGGGGCGGGGGGGAGGTCATCTGAATGAACATACGGCGCATCAGCCAGACGCGCTGGAGCAGGTCTGGGCCCAGCAGCAGGTCTTCGCGGCGGGTGGACGAGCGTTCGATATCCACTGCGGGGAAGGTGCGGCGTTCCTGCAACTTGCGGGAGAGGATTAACTCCATATTACCAGTGCCTTTGAATTCCTCGTAGACAACGTCATCGAGACGGGAACCTGTGTCTACCAGGCAGGTGGCAATGATGGTGAGCGAGCCGCCGTCTTCCACGTTACGCGCTGCGCCGAAAAATCGCTTGGGTGGATACAATGCGGATGGGTCCATACCGCCGGAGAGTGTGCGCCCGGATGGGTTGACTACAAGGTTATAGGCGCGGGCAAGGCGGGTGATCGAGTCCACCAAGATTACCACGTGACGCCCAATCTCTACCAAACGCTTAGCGCGCTCTAAGGCCAGTTCCGCCGTGCGGACGTGGGCGGTAACGGGTTCGTCAAAGGTGGAGGCAACCACTTCCGCATCTACAGAGCGATCCATATCTGTCACTTCTTCGGGGCGTTCACCGATCAGTGCAATTATTAGATGTACGTCAGGGTATTTGGTTGAAATTGAGTTTGCAATTTGCTTGAGAATTGTAGTCTTGCCCGCCTTGGGAGGAGAAACAATCAATCCGCGCTGGCCTCTGCCTATGGGAGCGATCAGGTTAATCAATCGGGGAGCTAAAGTAGCCTGGTCGGTTTCAAGATCAAAACGTTTTTCTGGAAAAATAGGAGTGAGATTTTCAAAAATGACCCTGCGTATACCGGTTTCTGGTTCCAACCCATTAATTGATTCTACTTTGAGTAAACCGAAATGCCGTTCACTTTCACGCGGCGGACGCACCTGCCCAATCACAAGGTCGCCTGCGCGAAGGTCATATTTCCTTAATTGCGCCTGTGAAACGTACACATCCTGCTCACTAATGCGATAGTTGGTGGCTCGCAGGAAGCCGATGCCTTCGCTCATGATCTCCAGAATGCCGCCGCGCAGCTCAATACCTTCCTTTTGCGCTTCCGCCTCGCGGATCAGCATGGCGAGGGTTTCTTTTTTCAGGCGGTTAAAGTTGGGAATATTAAAACTCTTCGCCATTGCGCGCAGTTTGGAAAGGGGTTCGTTCTCTAGTTCAAGTATTTTCATGTTTTATTCTCTTGGGGAATTTGGGATATGAATGCAAAACTAACCAGCTCCCCCTGGCGGCGGCTGGTGATTTTCCTTAGGATGTTCGTGAAAGTGGGAGTTCAGTCAAGGTTCTCGTTACAATTTCCAGGCACAATTGATCTGTGCATGGGGTTCTACAAAGTTGTGTTGGCAATCATTCAGGGGAGATGCCTGGATTATAGCACTTACACCAGAGCGGTGCAAGCATCTCAATATTAAATTTTCCGCATTGGGGTATACGGTTTTGCAAATTTGGCTCCATTGGTTATAACGGGATAATTTTTTGGCTCATGTGTAAAGAGTGTGCAGGCGGCAATGCGCGACGCCTTCAAAGAGCGAAAATCTTAACGCGAATTTTCCGAACGCAGCGACTAACGCAAAAAATTCGCGTTAAAGGGTTTGCTTTCTTGCACAGAGTCTGCACGCAGTATGCCCGGCAAACCCCGCGCCAATTACAACAACGTTTGCCATAGATCATTTTCTCCTTGGGATTTATAGTATTAGTAGATCACGAAAACGTAGTAACGACTTTAGTCGTTCGAGTAAAAAGCGACTAAAGTCGCCACTACGAGGCCCTTTCGTGAACCACTGACGCATGAATGTGCGGAGGTTGATTTATTTTGGATTGGGGTACGCGGTCTCCGTACCGGGGGCATCAACTCCGTCAATGGAGCGTGTGCCGTACAACTCTCCATTGACCGTGATGGTGTAGCTCGCAAGGCCGGAGACATCTTGATCTGTCCCTGAAACGCTGTGCCAGGTGACTGATAATTGATTTCCTTCGAGTATGCCTGTGCCTACATGAATGCCGCCTGAGATCAGCCATTGCAGGTTATATTCGTTGGGCTGTCCGCCTTTCGTGATGGTGAGCGTGCCGCCGTATTGTTCACCTGTCGGGTCGAAAGCATTGATTGCGTAGGAGCCGACGATGTTCGGCACATTGTCAGCGGGGGCGTCTGCGCCAAGGGGGCCGGGCTTGTTGCGTCCGCAAGCGGAGAGGGTTATGGCTGCTAATAAAATCAGAATGCTAATTCGTTTCATGTTTCCTCTTTTTTGACCGTAGACCGTAGACGACAGACCGTGGTCAATCGTCCATTGTCTAACGTCGAATTTCTATTTTTCTTCCAGTGTCATCAGGAATGCGATCAGGTCGTTGATCTGCTCTTCGGTGAGGATGCTGCCAAAGTTTTGGATCATCTGCCCTGCGGGGTAGCTGGGGACAACGAAGGCATTGGGTTCAAGGATGGATTGTCGCAGGTATTCTTCTGCTGTCAATCCGGGCACGCGTTCTCCTGCGCGGTCTGCGATGCCGTAGAAGGATGGGCCGATGATCTTTTCATTTTTTTCAAGCGAGTGACAAATGCGGCAGCCTGCGTTCACACCGGAAGCGGTTTCGTAATAAAGCTGCTCACCTGCCTTGGGGTCGGGGATGTGCATGTCTCTAAAATTGATGGTCAGGGATTGGCGCGGTGCGAGGGTGATGGTTTTGTCGAACAGAGTTTGTTCCATGCTGGCATCGGCGCGGTCATACATTTTGATGATGATGTGATGCCTGCCAGCAGGCAGTTGAATCTGCTCGAAGATGCGCGCGCCCTGATTGATGTGAGTATCTGTGGCGGTGTAGGTTTCGTCGAAGACGAGCTTGCCATCCACCGTCAGCGTGAGGCGGGTTGGGTGGTCAAGATCAGGCTCGGGCGGGGAGAGAGGCGTCACCTCATGGATGGGATATCCGCTGTGGTGAGTCATCTGAATCGCAAGCGTAGCTGAATCTGCACTGAAAAATTGAGTCGGCCAATCGCTCAGCCAGATTTGAAATGCGGTGACGATTGCCATGACGCCGATCAGCGGGATGATAAAACGCAGATGCGATTTGTTCGGCGTGAACGTAAAAGTATTCGGCTCGGACTTAATCTGTGAGTTGATTGCCCTGCCAAAATCATTCGGCGCAACCCAGGCAGTGTGAACCTGCGGAATGAAATTTTGTTTGAGCTTTGGAAGCCGCCTGCCAGTGACGCGCTCATTCAGCCAGACATTGCCTTCGCGATTGGCGCAGTCTTCGGGCGGACAGCCGATGAATTGAACGTCGCTTGCGCCTGCTTCCAACGCCTGCGCGGCAAGGCTGGGATTTGCCATGGCAATGCAGGTGAGCGGGATGATGTGAATGTTCGGATCGTCAAAGTATTTTCCTGCGCCATGCAAGGCATGGCGTTCGCAGGTGAAGACGACCTTTACATTTTTCTTTTCCGCAACTTCGTTGAGGGTTGTCTTCCAAAGCGGGTTGAGCGGAATGTCGCCAAAGGTGAGGGCGTTGTCGGGGCAGCTTCCAATGCACACGCCGCAGGCAACGCATAAATTTGAATCTATCTCCGCTTGAAATTTGGGACGCCCGCCGTCGGTGCGCGGAATCATTTTGATGGCGAGGTAGGGGCAGTCGCGTTCGCAGAGGGTGCAGCCGTCGCAGTTGGCTAAATCCACTTTGACGGGTTCGAGTTTTTTTGCCTGGGGCATGAGCCAGGGCGCGGCAGTGACGATGCCAACGATGAAAAGCAGGATGCTCCAAAAGAGGGCTTGAGGTCCGCGCAGGAAGGTGGGCAGATAGAATAAATAGAATAAGTCAATGGGGGCTTCGCCGGGCAGTTGAGCGGCGTTGAGCGGCGGCAACATGCCGAGCGGGAAGAGCGCGGCGGCAAGCAAAAGCACAAAAACGGAGATGACCATCCAATATTTGGGCGGCAGCCATTTGGCGCGGCTCATGCGTTTGAGATGCAGCCACAGAAAATAAGCGGTGAGCGCGGAGAGGCCGAGGTGCAGGACGATGATGATCATCATAAATATCCAGCCCGTGCCTGCCGCGTCGCCGACGATGAAGTCTACGATGAAGGCTTGTCCGCTTTGGAAAATGCCAAGGATTTTATAAAGGCTTTGGTTGAGGATTTGTGCGCGGTTATCCCAGATCAGCCAGTAGCCTGTGATGCCAATGGCCCAGACAACAACCGCCATTCCAACGCCCGTGACCCAGGCCAGCCAGCGCGGCCCGCGGAAGCGATCCTGAAAGAAGGTGCGCCATCCATGCAGGAGCGCGAAGATGACCGCTGCATCAGATGCGTAGCGGTGCATGGCGCGGATGATGCGCCCGACAAAGTTGGCTTCGATCTTGGAGACAGCCAGGTAGGAGAATGTGAATCCGAACGGGTAGAATAAGGTGAGGTAAATGCCAGTGAGTAGAATTACAAGCAAAAGGAAGATGGTGATCGTGCCCGTATGATAAAGCGGGTTGAAGCGCGGGTCGTGGATGAGCCAGTTGATGGGGGCTTCGAGGCGCAGGGAAATGCTCTCGAAGGCATTGAGCAGGCGTCGGCTTGGGGAGTTGAGGCGGGTTTTCCAATCCACGCTGGGGTTGCGTTCGGAGAGGGAGTCGATCCGTTGTTTTTTTGCGGGGGAGAATGTCATGTAACTAATAAAGTTTTCGGAATAAATCAAATGGGTTGCTGGATACCTGTGTTGCGTGTTCCGTAGATCTTCAAAACGGAACACGCAACACGTTACAAGTTACAAATTACCAGACTCGGAAGCCGGGGGAGGTGAGGGCAATGTTCTTGATCATGTCGAAGAGCACTGGCCCGTATACGAGAACGATCAATGCGAGCGAGCCATAGATCCACGGAGCCCAGCGGTCGAGCCAATCTGGGGTGAGGGCGGGGTCTTGCATGGCTTCGGCCATGGGGACTTCCACTTCTTCCGTGACCTTTTCCTTGTTCAAGGCGGTCTTGAGCATCACGGTGAGGTAGAGCGCGCCGCTGACGAAGAGGATCGCGCCGCCCACGCCGACCTGGAAGAGGCGGCTGTTCCATTCAGCAGGAACGTAGGGAGCCAGGCCGAGCGGTACGCGGCGGGGAGCGCCGAGCAGGCCGACGATGTGCATGGCATTGGAGAAGATGATCATGCCGATGAACCAGGTCCAGGCTTGCGCAACAGCCCACTTGGGATTCCACAGTTTTCTGCCGGTGAGATAGGGCAGCAGCCAGTAGGAAATGCCCATGAAGCTGAGCGTGACGGCTGTGGCAACGGTGAGGTGGAAATGCCCGGGGATGAAGGCGGTATTGTGCAAAACGAGGTTGACGTTGTAGGAAGCATTTGTCAAACCGCCGATGCCGCCAAAGAAGAACAGGATGCCAGCGAGAAGCTGGGCGGCTACCGAGGGGTCGCTCCAGTTCAATTTGCCGATCCAGGCGAGAGCGCCCTTGCCGCCTTGTTTGCGTCCCGCGTGTTCGAGGGAGGCAACCACGGTGAAGGCGGTCATCATGGATGGGAAGAAGACGCCAAAGGTGAGCATGGAGTGGATGAACTTCCAGACGGGCGGAACGCCGGGGTCTACATACTGGTGATGGAAACCAAGCGGTGTGGAGAGCACGAGGAAGATCCAGAAGGAAAGGCGGGCGAGTGAATCGCTGAACATCTTGCCGTTGCCAGCTTGTTTCGGGAGCATGGCATACCATGAGATGTAGGCAGGCAGGAGCCAGAAATACACAAGCGGATGACCCGTGAACCAGAAGTAGGTGCGGGCCAATTGTGGGTCCACGCCTTCAATCAAACCGAGTGACCACGGCAGCAGCATGGTGAGGATTTCAACCGCAACACCGAGCGTACAAATTTGCCAAAGCAAGGCAGTCAAAATACTCGCAAAAGCAACGAAGGGAGAGCGCACATTGGGGTTTTCCTTGCGCCATCCGGCAAAGGTCATGAACAGGCCCCAGCCTTCCACCCAACTGCCGACCACAACAAGGGTCAGGCCTACGTAGAAAGCCCAATTGGCCTTAAGCGGGGGATAGAAGGTGAAAAGCACAGTGGCTTCGTTGGCAAGGATCGGGATCGCTGCAGCAACAACGCCAACAACCATGAGCCAGAAGCCGACCTTGTTCAAGGTTGGGTTCTTGAGCGGGCGCTTCAAAGCGAAAGTCACATTGAAGGTCAGGAAGCCCATGATGAAGAAGGTTGTCCAAACCAGGGCGTTCAAAACGCCGTGAACCGTAAGACCCTGATAGTAGGATTTGATGAAAGGCTTGAGGTAGGGGTAAAAATCCCAGCCCGCGTGTTCAAAGGCTTGCAGGGGGCCAAACAAACTGCCAACGGCAAGCGCCAGGATGGCCACCAAAAGGTGTGAGCCAATGAATTTCTTTTCGCCAGTGGATAATTGATATTGTTTCATGGTGTCTCTCTTTTCGGCCTATGGCGTAACAATGATTGCGCCATACATAACGCCGTGCCCAACGCCGCAGTATTCCGTACAAATGAAGTTATAGGTGCCGGGGTTCTTGAATGTGATAGTCAACTTGGAAACCTGCCCGGGCAGAACCATGAAGTTCGCGTTTGTATTCTGGATATTGAACCCATGCTGTACATCGGATGAAGTCACATAGAAGGACACGCGGGAACCGACAGGCACTGTGATTTCCTTGGGCAGATATTCCCAGTTCGGAATCGCATGAGCCAAAATATAGGCATCGTACCGGCCGGGCGAAACCTCGCGCAAACCAGGGTTCGACCAGGGGCTGTTGGGGTCGGTTGCCACGGTTCGGGGGTCAACGCGCTGTTCGGGGGCAGGGACTTGAATTCCCATGCCGAAAGCGGCCACGCTTACCGCCGTTGCAAATAACACGAGCATGATCGCGCTGAAGATCATCCAGTTGCGCTCGTACACATTTATGTGCATGTTTTTGGCGCTCATAATGTGCTTCCCCGTCCGACAAGGATCATATAGATCGTTGTCCAAATTGCGATGAGTGTGATGACAAAGATCGTCAAAACGGCGATCGTGCCGGTGGGGCGAAACTCATCATCGTCTTTATCTTTTTTCGCCATGATTCATTCTCCTCTTAAAATGGATTTGGGATATGCCGCTTCTTGCGGCGCCGCAAATTGCGGGGCGGAAATGGGCTTTTTCCTACGCTGATTCAGTTCCACCTCCTTATTGCTTTAGCATGTACTTCAGATCATCGGCGATATCTTTTGAGGTTACGCCGAATGGAAATACCAGTTTCAAGTAACCCTCACGGTCGATCACCAGTAAAGTGGCGGTATGGTCTATTAAGTAACCGGATGCCGCACTGCCCACATGTTTTTCATAAAAGATGCCGTACAGGGATGTGACCTCTGCCAGTTGTTCCTGTGAGCCAGTCACACCGATAAACGAAGGGTGGAAATGCGCCACGTATTCAGCCAGCTTTTCGGGGGTGTCGCGTTCCGGGTCGAGCGAGATCATCAGAAGCTGAACATCCTCTGCCTGGCTCCCGCTCATGCTGCGCAAAGCCTGGCCGACATTCGCCAATGTGGCGGGACAAATATCCGGGCAAAAGATGTAGCCAAAATAGATCAAAACGTACTTGCCGCGAAAATCACTCAATGAAACATCGCCATTGACGCTGGTGAGTGTGAAATCAAAAGACGATTCAGGCGACTGGATGATCGTCCCATGCAGGGCAGGCGAGCGGAAGAAGTAGTAGCCTGCGGCCAATCCTAAAATAATGATGAGAACGCTGAGAAGGATTTTTGTTTTCATAGTTTTATTTTTTTACCGGGTTATGGCGCGTAACAAAGGAAGAGATGCGCGGCTTCGTACGCCACTTTTTGAGGCCCGCTGGAGTTTTGAACTTCATCTGCCAATACGCTGATGTGGCGCAGGATGCGGTCCGCGGTGGAGACTTCCGTCTGGTATTTATATTCGCCGCGGATAATGCCCCATCCATCCACCAAAACGAAGGTCGGGTCGAATGTGAAGCTGTTGTCGGGGGTTTTTTCGTAGTAGGCATGAAAGCCTGAGCCGATGATCGTTTTTAGCAGGGCTTCATTTGGCGAGGTGACAAACTTCCATTGATCGGTGTCTGCGTCGATGCTTTTGGCGTGGGCGCGCAATACAAGCGGTGAGTCGATTTGCGGGTCAAAGGATATGGTGATGAAGCTCATCTTTGTCTCGCCGAGGTCGGCTTCGCTTAATCGCGCCTGTATTTCCTGCATGGTTTTGTCTATGTCATGGCAGGGGCTGGGACAATTGGTGTACGTGAAGGTGTAGAGTACCATCTGTCCGCGTACATCTTCGTTGGTCAGCCGCATCCAATCCTGGTCGAGCATGTCAAAGGCGGGGGAGAGGCGGATGCGCGGCAATACCTGGATGGGTTGAAAAATCTTGAAGGCAAAGGCCGAAATAACAATAAGGGCCAGCAGGCTGTAAACGCCGTTTAAAAGGTATTTGTTCATGCGGTTACTTTGTCGGGAGCGAAAATGCCGTTCGTAACAGAATCAATTTTCAGCGCGTGTGAGGCGTCTTTTTTCAGGTTGGTTTCGATCAGGTTGCCTTCTTCCACAAGCTGCTGGAAGGAGACACGCGCCATTTCATCGCGCAGCAGGTTTTTTAACCGCACCCATTGGCAATGCACGGGACATTTTTTGTCGAACGGACATTCGCCGGGTTTGAGCACGCAATCGGAAAGATAAAGCTCACCCTCGAAATGCTCCACGATTTGCAGGAGGCTGATATCTTTTGGAGCGTGTGCCAGCGAAATGCCCCCGTCGCGGCCTGCCTGGGTGTGGATGTATCCGCCGCCTGCCAGGTCCGCCACGATGCGCTGCAAGAGGGAGGGGGGAATCAACATCTCGCGCCCGATTTCGGATGTAAAAACGCGCTTGCCGGTTTCTCTTTTGGAGAGGGACAGAATTACTCGCACGGCGTAATCGGTTTGTCGGTTGATTCGGAGCATGTCTTTTCCATTCTAATGTTGAGGGCGGTAGTCAATGTTTACGGCTATTGTAAGAATTTATCTTTCCTTTTGGATGTGTTATTTATCACATTGTATTATGACAAATGTCTTTTCTTTATGACACTCTATGAGATATTTATTACAGAATTTATCCAGTTTTTTTTGGTGTGTGAGATGGGATATAATCGCAAAAAAATAACTCAGAGGTATTCCATGATAGACTCCGTAATTTTTTCGTTCAAGTTGTTTAATTTGGAAATTGTGCTGCGCTGGTATGGCGTGTTGGTGATGCTTGGCGCAGTGGCTGGCGCGGTATGGGCTGAAAGGGAGATCAAACGACGCGGTGAGAATGGCGAGGTGATCTGGGATGCGATGATTTGGGTTTTACCCATCGGCATCCTCGGCGCGCGCTTGTGGTATGTGGTCAATAATATCTTTGCCGGGGGAAGCTATTATCTCGATAATCCGATCAAGATATTCTACGTGTGGGAAGGCGGCTTGCATTTCTTTGGCGGGCTGTTGTTTGGCGGGGTGGTATTGTATTTTTTCCTCAAGAAAAATGGCATGGATGTGTGGCTTTTTCTGGATGCGCTTGCGCCAGCCACTTTGCTTGGACAAGCCCTTGCCCGCCCTGCGAATTTCATCAACCAGGAATTGTACGGCCAGCCGACTCAACTGCCATGGGGGATTTCGATTGACGCAACCCATCGCCTCGCTCAATACTCGGACCTGATCCAGTTTCCTGTGGAGATAACCCGCTTCCACCCGACCTTTGCCTACGAAATGGTTTTGAACTTCCTTATTGTGCTCTTCCTGTGGTGGCTTTCCCGCCGCTACGAAGACGAGCTGAAGCCGGGCACATTGTTCAGCGCATGGCTTTTATTGGCTGGTCTTTCGCGCACCTTCATTGAGTTCTTCCGTCCCGATCAGGCTCGCATCGGTGAGACGTTCATCAGTTATACGATGGTGGTTTCCTTCGGCATGGCCATTGTGGGAGCGGTGATGCTGCTGGCCCGTTTTGGGAAAGTACAACTTGCGATGGCTGAAGGCTGGGAGGAGGAGTATCAGGTGGAGCAGAAGCCCCGTCCGCGTGTGAGGGCGTATGCTGAAGATGTGTCGGATATGGATAATGGCAAGGCGGTTTCCGCGCCTGTAAAAAGAAAGACTGTGGCGAAGACACCCACAAAGAAAACGGCTGCAACACCATCCCTGAAAGGGAAGAAGGCGCCTGCCGCCAAAAAACCAGCGCCGAAGCGCAAGGTTGAAAAATGAGATAGTGAATCAAAAGAGAGCGCCGCAAGGCGCTCTCTTTTTCGTCTGCCTGTTTTACATATCCAGTTCGATGCTTTTTACGGGGACCAGGTCTTCGCGGGTTTCAAATTCAAACCGCTCGAAAATATCGGCGTAGATTTTTACGATCTGTTCGCGGGTGAAACCCATTTTTTCCAACGAATAGGAATGGTCGCTTTTGAAGGCAAGCGTTTCTTTTACGGCCTGGTCAATAATGACGGGCAGGCCGGGTTTATCGGGGTAGCCAAACTGCTCATAAAACCCGCGAATGACCGCCTCCGGGCGTAGGATCAAATCGTCGTAATTAAGAATCAGGTGTCGGGGGGAAGGATGCGCATCCAGGTAGGCCAGCGGATGCCGGTACCAGTGTTGGGTCATGTCGAGGATTTCTTCGATGTAGTGGTAGCCCTCGCTGGGTTCGGTGAATTGGCGGCGCGCGTAATTGATCCACGAAATGGTGGAGGGCAGCATATCCAACGGGTTGCGCGCCAGGTAGATGATGCGCGCATCGGGGAAGAATTCCGCCAGCGTTGCGATCTTCGCGCTGAAGGCGGGGTTCTTCGCCACGAAATATTTTTTACCCGTTGCATACAAATGCCGCTGCAACATGGATTTGTAAAACGCCATGATGCGCTTTTTATGTTTGGGCGAAAGCGCCTCATCGAAGTGTTGATAGTTGGGCATCTCATCCATGAACGGGAAGAGGAAGCTGACGAAGTAGCCGTCCCAAATATGCAGGTGGATGTTTTCATCCTCTTCGGGTTGGAAAAATGAAATAGGGTGGATTTTTATTTTGCCGAGCGTGCGGCGGTCGATGGCATACAGCGCACGATGCAGAAAGTTGTTGAAATATTTTTTATCCAGCCGTGAGACGAATTGCGTAATCTTCTTTTGCGTCACCGAAGGGGTCAGGTAAATATCCCAGGTGGTCAGGCTGGTGAAGGTTTCCGCATCGCGGGAGAGCAGGCGGTGCAGGAAGGTCGATCCGCTGCGCAGGTTGCCGAGAATAAAAAGCGGCTTTTCGATTTGATAATTTTTGTGAGCGGGGAAGAGGATGTCATCCAGCCAGAAAAAAAACCAGTGGATGAGCGTGCCGACAGGCCAGACCAAATAAAAAAGAGCGAGAAAGAGAAAACGTTTGCGGGTAAGTTGGGCAGTGGTGTTTTTGGATTTAAAAAACGAGCGGTAGAAAGTGCGCCAAAACAGGCGGAAGTTATATCTCATTCAGGGTGGGATCCTTGCATTTCGATTTCCTTTCGATATTCTATCAGCAAATGACATTTTTTGATTAACGCCATGTGAAAATATTAGGATGAAAAACATCGCCCCTTCCCGCCCTGAAAGCTGGTTCGGTTTTCTGAAACATTTTCCCTGTGCAGGGTAGGTGTCACGCTGCAAGTGAGACCTGCAACTTAAGGGAGTAAAATTCAATTCTCGAAACCACATATTTTTTGGAGGCAGCCATGAGCGATGATCTATTGACCTATCAAGCCACACAAGATTACCTTGCATCCCTCGTCCCACCGCGCGAAAAGGAGCTGCAGGCGATGGAAGTCTATGCCGAAAAGAACGATTTTCCCATCATCGGCCCGGTCTGCGGATATTACTGCTACCAACTGGCGCGGATGATAAACGCCAAATACATTTTTGAGCTGGGTTCAGGCTACGGATATTCCACCGCCTGGTTTGCCAAAGCCTTGAAAGAAAATGGCGGCGGCGTGGTGCATCACACCGTTTGGGATGAGGAACTGTCGAAGAGCGCACGCAGCCATCTGGTTAAGTTGGGAAGCGATGCTCTCGTCCAGTATCATGTGTCGGAGGCGGTCGAAGCGCTTCGCAAGACAGACGGCCCGTTCGACATCATCTTCAACGACATTGACAAGCAGGCGTACCCTGCGTCTTTGCCCGTCATTAAAGAGAAGTTGCGCAGCGGCGGGTTGCTCATCATCGACAACATGCTCTGGCATGGGCGCATCTTTGATAAAACAGACCTGTCTCCCGCAACGCTGGGTGTGCATGAATTTACAAAACAAATTACCACCGACCCCGACTGGATCGTGTCCCTTGCGCCGATGCGCGATGGCATGATCGTGGCCTATAAAAAGTAAGCAAGACCCTAAAGGTTTTTAAAACCTTTAGGGTCTACCATCACAAGAGGATAAATGACCAACTTCAACACAACTCCAAATCGTCGTAATTCCAATTCGCGTAAGTGGACGAAGTACCCAAAAGATGTTTTTCCAATGTGGCTGGCGGATATGGATTTCCCAGTTCCCAGGCCGATCTTGAAAACGCTTCAAAAGGCTGTGGATCATGGCGTGTTGGGATACGAATTTGCAACTCCAGCATTGCAGGAGACCGTTGCAGCACGCATGGAGCGTTTGTATGGCTGGAAGGTTCAGCCCGAATCTGTGCTGGCCGTCACGGGTATTGTGAGTGGATTCAGTGTGACGGCGCGCGCATTTTGTTCGCCGAAAAAAGGCGTGGCGATCCAGACGCCTGTGTATAACGAATTCCATGAAGTGAAAAATAATATCGGCATTCCGCAGGTGGATATTCCGCTGGTGAGAAGTGTGAAGGGGAATATCATTTCGTATGAAATTGATTGGGATGTGTTCGAGAAGCAGGTCAAAAAAGCGCGAATGTTCCTGCTGTGCAATCCGCACAACCCGTTGGGGATCATTTTCTCGCGCAAGGAATTAACCCGCATGGCGGAGATTTGCATCAAACACAAAGTCTTGATCGTTTCCGATGAGATTCATTCCGAGTTGCTGCTGGGTGATAACGAGTTCACGCCGATAGCGAAGATTTCCCGCGAGATCGAAAAACATGTCATCACGCTGATTGCGCCGTCCAAGACATTCAATGTCCCCGGCCTGTTCTGTGGATTTGCGATCATCCCCAACAAGGAGTTGCGCGAACCCTTTGAAAAAGAAATGAACCATCTGTGTCTGCACGTTGGCAGCATGGGATTGCACGCCGCGAATACCGCGTTCTCTGGTCAGTGTGACGGCTGGCTCAACGAACTTCGCCGCTACCTCACAGGCAACCGTGATTTTCTGGTGGATTATGTGGCGAAGTACATGCCCAACGTCCGCACCACGGTTCCAGATGCAACTTATTTGGGCTGGCTGGATTTCACACAGGCAGGCATTGAGGGCTCGCCCTACGATTTCTTCCTCAAAAATGCGAAAGTGGCTTTAAGTGATGGAGCGATTTTCGGCAGGGAAGGGGAAGGGCATGTGAGAATTAATTTTGGCACATCTCGAAAACTTCTCAAAGAGGGGTTGGATAAAATGCGGGAGGCGTTGGATTCTGTTAACTCATCTTACGCAGTCAGGTATGATTACCTCCCGAAGGACATCGGGACGATGTGAGCGGAGCGAAGGGTCTCTAAGATAGTC
>CAKKRM010000048.1 GCA_919902735.1 Anaerolineales bacterium
GCAGATACGGCGCGCCCTTGTCTTGCAGGGCTTGACGGACATCGGCAAAACTCTTTGGCACGGAGCGACCGACTTCGGGCAGGCTCGCGGCGACCTGAGCAATGGCGCGTTTGAGTTTATCAATGCCTTTGCGGTTGCCATGTCCCAAGGGATCGGGTTTGCTTTCGACGAAGAAAAAGTCCACGACGGTTTCCTTGCCGAACAAGTCCCACAATTCCTGGCGGTCAATATCGGGCTGACGCTGCTGCGGTCCACCGTGCGTGGCGACGACGAGAATCTTTGCGCTCGGCTCGCGGCGCTTGACGAGTTGAATCCATTCCTTAACCTGTCCCGCCTGCGAACCTTCGCGCGGTTTCCACACGACGAGATAGACGGCAGGGGCGCTGAAGAATAATTGGTGCGTGGGGCGGTACACGCGCTGTCCGCCAAAGTCCCAGGCGTTGAGGGTGATTTCGGTTTTTTTATTCCATCCAAACTCTTCATAATCTTCATCAACATCAAGAACATCAAGAGTGACTTTGACTTGTTGGATTTCGATGCCATGTGTGGAAGAATGTTCCTGCCATTCTTTGCCAAGCAAGGCATCCATGAGACAGGTTTTTCCAACTTCGCCTTCGCCGATGAGGATAAGTTTGGCTTCATAGACAGGAATTACTGCTCCTGCACGCAGGTAGAGTTTTACAGCGTCAATGCCTTGTTTGTAGGCTTCGGCGAGTTCGGGGTTGAGGGGGTTGCTATCGAGTTTGAGTTCTTTTAAATCATCGAGTTGAGAGAGTGTGAGTGGGAGGTCGGTTATTTGATTCCCTGTAAAGTAGAGCTTCTTTAATTTTTTAAACTCCCCCAGCCAATCAGGTAATACTTTTAGATTGCATTTGCTCGCGACAAGAATTTCTATCGCCTTAAAGCCCCGTAAGTATTCGGGCAGTTGACCAAGCGGGTTTCCCCCAATGCTTTTTTCGCCTAACCATAAACTAGTCAGGTTTTTCAAATTGGCTATAGAATCTGGCAATTCCTCTATTTGGTTTCCATCTAAAGCGAGACTTTTTAACTGCGTGAGTTGACCAATCGACTCAGGCAATTCTGCGAGTTTCATGTTACTCAGGTTAAGTTCCGTTGCGCCCGATTTCAGGGCCTCTTCGATTTTCTTTTCTGCTTGGTAGTAGGCTTCATCATGTGCCATAATTTTTAGTTTCCCTTTGAGGTTGGGGTTTCCACGTACATTTCAGCGAAGTGTTCCATCAACAAGCGGTGGACGAAGATATATCCGCCACCGACGCGGCGTAGGAAGATCAGGTCAACGCAGTGGTCGAGGAATGGGACGAGTATAGTGGATAAAGGAATTTAGACACAAAAACGGGCATAATTAGGGTGCAGTT
>CAKKRM010000049.1 GCA_919902735.1 Anaerolineales bacterium
CGGGGAAACTGCCATAAAAGACGAAAAGATTTTTTGTTTCGATTGCATATTCTGGCGTTTGAGTATTTTGCATGTTTACTTCCTTAAAAGACGATGGACGGCAGACCGTAGACCATTTTTCATCGTCCACCGTCCGCGGTCTATCGTCAAGAACTAATACCTTCTCTGAAAACGATTGCGAAGCATGATGGCGGTTGCGTTCAAGGTAAGCAGCATCACGAGCAGCACAATGATCGCGCCTGCGGCAATGGCATGGAATTCAGATTGGGCGCGGGTCGTCCATTGGTAGATTTGAATGGGCAGGGCGGTGAATTTGGAAAACGGTCCGCTTGGGTCTACGCTGATGAAGGTGGAAGCTCCCACCACAATGAGCGGGGCGGTTTCACCTAATGCGCGGGAGAGTGCGAGGATGCTGCCTGTAAGAATACCCGCGATGGAGTTCGGCAAAACGTGATGCCAGACGGTCTGCCATTTGGTTGCGCCCACGCCATACGCGGCCTGGCGCAGCGAATCAGGCACGGCTTTGATGGCTTCCTGTGCGTTGATGATGATCAGCGGCAGAACCAGCACGCCCATGGTTAACCCTGCGGAGAGAATGGTGCGTCCGTTTGAGTCTGTCACACCGAAGAGACTGCCGCTTGTGATCGGCTCCAGCACACGGACGAAGATCGCCAATCCCAACATTCCGTAGACAATACTCGGCACACCTGCCAGGTTATTGATGTTCGTCTGAATGATGCGCGTGAACCAATTCTTTGGGGCATATTCCTGCAAGTAAATTGCCGCGCCTGTGCCGATGGGCAGGGCAAAGAGAAGCGCGATTCCAACCAGCCATAACGAACCTAAAATAGCTGTGCGAACTCCTGCAAACTCCGCTTTGGAAGACATTGGAGTGACAAGGAATTGCGGGGTGAGCCAGGAACGAAATTCGAGTTTTGCATCGGGATATTTCCCGGCAGCCTCTGCTCGAATTTCATTGCCGCGTAGGATCGATTCCGTCATGGACCAGGTCTGTTTGGTATCAATTTGAACGAGGCGTTCAAGGAAGAGCGTGTACAGGTCTGCCTGTGAACGGGATTGCATAGCCTGTTCGTTATCCAGTTTTTTATATGCGCCCGATGAGAGATTTTCCTTTAAGATGACAAGCAATTCATCTTTTTCCAAATCTGCCAGCGGTGTGGATGTGAAAGTTGTGGGGTCTTTTTTGTATTCAAAAGCAATGTAACCAAAAGTTCCATCCAGTACGTTGTAGAGCAGGGCTGTCAGGCTGAGGATGGCTATTATTAAAGCGGAGAAGAATAACGCCTGCCAGAGCGATGCGATACCATAGCGGTTTTTCAACGTGGAACGGAATGCAGCGCCTTCTGGGAAATGATCGTGATTTGGGCTCATTCGTATCTCTCCCTAAAGCGATTGACCACCCATTGACTGATCAGGTTCAAAACGAGGGTCACGAGGAACAGCATCAACGCAATGGCGAAGAGGCTGGTGTAATCAATCGTATTGTAGGAAAGGTCGCCGCCGCTGATGCGGGCAATATGACCTGTCATGGTTTCGGCAGCTTCAAATGGGTTGATTGTGAAATTCGGTCCCGCGCCTGCCGCCACAGCAACGATCATCGTCTCGCCGATGGCGCGGGATATACCGATGATGAGAGCGGCTCCAATCCCTGATAAGGCGGCGGGTAACACCACCTGGATGCTGGTTTCGAATTTGGTGGCGCCCATGGCATAAGCGGCTTCCCGCAAGGAACGCGGAACTGCGCTGAGCGCATCTTCGCTCATGGAGGAGATCAGCGGCAGGATCATGATGCCCATCACGATCCCTGCGGATGCCATGTTATACACTTGAACTCCGTCGCCAAAGATGTTTTGCAAAATTGGGGTTATAAAAAGCAATGCAAAGTAACCATATACAACCGTCGGGATTCCAGCGAGGACTTCAAGAATGGGCTTTAGTATGGAGCGAGTTTTCAGAGTGGCGTATTCACTTAGAAACAGAGCAGATGCCAGTCCGAGAGGAAGCGAGATCAACATCGCAATGAAACTGGTGGTGAGGGTCGATGTCACAAGGGGCCAGATCCCGAATTGACCGATCCCCGGCTGCCATTTTGTACCGCCAAAAAACTTTGCAAAGGTCACTTCAGGGTCGCCAAAGAAGAGCCAGGCTTCCTTGCCAAGTTCGTACACAATGGCAACCGTGGTAAAGATGGACAAAATGCCCGCTAAAAATAGCAGGGCTTGAATGATGCTTTCGCCGAGACGCGGTTTTTTGGATAGATCAAATGAACGTGATTGATTCATGCTGACTTTCTAAAAACATGAAGTGACAGTCACCTTTAAGGTGACTGTCACTTTTGGACTTGTGTTAATTACCGGTGGCGGATTTCCACGCTTCCATCGAGGCGTTCAAGTCAGCCTCAGGAGCGGGGAAGTAACCCACATCCACGATGTTGTCGTTGACGTTGCTCAGGTAGAAGTAGATGAACGCGGCGACCTGGGGCTTCTCGGCCAAGATCGTAGCATCCGAGTAGATGAAGAGCGGGCGGGCGAGAGGATACGTACCATCGTCCACAGTACCCTGGTTGGGTTCAACACCTTCAACTGCTACGGCCTTCAAAGCGCCGGAGTTCTCAGAGAAGTAAGCGAAGCCGAAGTAACCGATGGCGTAGGGGCTGCCTTCCACACCCTTAACGAGAACGTTGTCATCTTCGGAGAACTGGGCGTCGAGGCCGAGCAGGGCTTCTTCGCCAAGGGCCACATCGGCTTTACCATCGGCATTGAGGAAGAGAGGAGCAACAACTGCTTCGTTGAAATAATCGAAAGTGCCGCTGTCTGCGCCTGGGCTGTAAATACCAATGGCTTCGGCGGGGTAGGAAGCATCGACCTGATCCCAGGTGGTGAACTCGCCTGAGAATATTTTGCCAAGTTGTTCTTTGGTGATCGAAGTGAGGAAATCGTTCTTCGCGCTTACAACCACAGCAAGGGCATCAGTACCCACGCGGAACTCAATCGGTGTGCGGCCAATGGCGGCACAGGCTTCTTTTTCGCTGTCCTTGATGGCGCGGGAAGCGTTGGCCACATCAGATTCGCCGGCGACGCAGAAGCGTTCAAAACCAGCGCCTGAACCAATGCTGTCCACGGTGATGTTGCCAGTGTAACCTTCCTGTTGGAAGAGTTCAGCCATGCGCTCGGAAAGCGGGAAAACGGTGGAGGAACCAGCGGTGATGATGTCACCTGAAACAGCGTCGGGGGCATACATCGCCATCGCGTCTTCGGTTGCGGCGACAGTTGGTTCTGCTGCGACGGGCTCTTCTGTGGCTGTCGGTTCCACAACGATCTGAGTTTCAGCGGCGGGAGCGCCGCAAGCCGCGAGCACAAAGCTCATTACTACGAATACGAACATTAATGAACGAACAATTTTAGACATTTCTCTATTTCTCCTTTTTTATGTTTACTGTGTGATGGTATCAGCGGGGTCTTAAGGTCAATGGAAGGATTGGTTAACGTCTTGTTAAGGATGTCTGACCGTGAACGATGGACAATGGACCACAAGGCGCCACTTATTGTCCGTGGTCTATCGTCTATGGTCACACTCCGATTACAATACCCCCATGATCAAAACTCCCTTCTCCCTCGCCCCTGAATATCGTGACTATGTCTGGGGAGGAACAAAACTCCGCCCTGAGATTGTGCCAACTGCCGAGGCGTGGATCATCTACGCCGGCAACCGCGTCTCTTCTGGACCGTATGCCGGGCGCGTCCTTGCGGAATTGGCAGAAGACTTCGGGACGGATCTGCTCGGCTCCCGCGCCGTTGCACAGACGGGCAATCGCTTTCCCGTTCTGGTTAAGATTCTCGATTGTGCGCAGTGGCTGTCGTTACAAGTCCACCCGAATGATGAGCAGGCGAAAAAGCTGGAAGGCGAGGGATTCTTCGGCAAGACCGAAGCCTGGCATGTATTGGAAGTGAATGCGAATGCAAAATTGATCGCGGGCATGAAATCCAATATCACAACCGATGCGCTGGCTGAGTCAATGAAGAATGGAACAATTCTGGATACAGTTCAATCGGTTGAAGTGAAAGCGGGGGATACATTATTCATGAGTCCGGGCACGATCCATGCACTGGGGCCTGGGATGCTCATTTATGAAATTCAACAAACATCGGATCTGACGTATCGAGTCTATGACTGGGGGCGGCCTGAAACCGAAACGCGAAAATTGCATATTGACAAGGCGCTGGCGGTCTCGAACCCCAATGCGGCCACATCCGTTTTGCAAATGGCGCGGGTCAACGATGGGGAAGTGAAGACGCTGGCCCAATGCGAATATTTCAAATTGGAAACGATTTCAATTGAAAAGAAATCCATCGGGTTGGATACGATGGCAGAATCCTTTCACGGGTTGACCGTGATCGAGGGGCAGATTCAGGTGTCAGCGGGGGGAGAGCGAGAGGCGTTTATCCTCAATAAATTTGAGACACTCTTGATCCCCGCAATTTGCGGAGCGTATCAAATCAAGCCTTTGATGAAGAGTCGTGTGTTGAAGGCGAGTGTGTAACAAATCCACCCGCCTGTTTCAGGCGGGTGGGGGAGGAAGGAGGAGAAGAACCGATTACGCGCGGCTTTGCTTTTGCAAAAACTCGCGACGCTTGCGAGCTGCGTCTATGGTGAAGACGGTCAGCAAAGAGACAACCAATGTTGAAATGAACGTTTCCATACACAAATGATACAACGAATCTTTTATAACCCACTTAAGAACCAGTTAACATCTGGTAAACAAAACTGCAAAGTAGGACCGTCCCGAAGGTTTGGATGAAAGGCCGGCTGGTTTTAGGAAACCTTCGGGACGTTTTGCGTAAGCTGAGAACTTAATTCGTTATAGGAATCTCAAAATAGAATACGCTTCCCCGTCCTTCTTCACTCTCTGCCCAAATTTTTCCACCGTGCGCTTCGATGATATGTTTCGAGATCGAAAGCCCCAGCCCCGTGCCTGAACCTGTGCGGGACGCGTCCACGCGATAGAACCGTTCAAAGATACGCGATAGACTCTCCGCTGGAATCCCTGCGCCTGTATCCCGCACAGCGCATCGAATCGCGCCGATAACTGACCCTGCTTCGAGGGATATTTCCCCGCCTGGTTTTGTAAACTTGACCGCGTTGTGAATCAAATTCACGAGCACCTGCTCCAAACGCGCTCTGTCCGCGCGGACGTGCGGCAGGTCATCCGCGCAGCCCAGCGATAACTTTAATCCTGCCCGCTCGGCTTGCATTTTCATGCGATCCATTGCGGTTAGCAATAACTGCTTCGGAGATACAGGCGCAAGTACAAGTTCCACCTGTCCCGACTCAATGCGCGAAAGGTCGAGCAGTTCCTGCGCCATTTGCGTGAGCGCATCCACCTCAGTGGAGATTCTGCCCAGGAAACGCGGACCAGCCGTCGGGTCGGAAAGAGCGCCGTTTTGCAACGTCTCCGTTAAAGCCCGCAGGGATGCCAGCGGAGTCCGCAATTCGTGCGACACGTTCGAGATAAAGTCACGCCGCACGGTTTCGAGCCTGCGTACGCGGGTGAGGTCCTGCACGAGCAAAAGGCTGCCGCCTTCGTGCGAATCGGGAATGGCGATCAACTGCAAAAATTGACGCCGCATCGGCAGTTCCACAGATTCGCTTTGCATCTCCCGCGTTTGCTGGCAGCGCCGCCACGCCTCGATCAGTTGGTGGTTGCGGACAACTTCTGCAACGCTGTGATTAAGCGGGGTTTTTGTATCAAAGAGTTTGCGCGCCGCAGGGTTTGCAAATTGCACCTGCCCGTGCGAATCGGCGATCAATACGCCGTCGGTCAGTTGCTCAAGGACGGTGGAGAGACGGGCGGTCTGGGAATCTAAAGTTGAAAGTTGCAGGTTGAATGTTGTTTGCAGGGATGCGATTGCGTTGGATAGATTTTCAAGGTCTTTGACATCGATGGGGAGGTTGTTCTGGCGGTTGCGAACGAGGCTTGCGTACTCATTCAAGCGCCTCTTTAAATCATAATATCGCCACGCAAACCACGCGGCGGCGAGAAAAATGATTGCAAGATAAAGCGACAGTTGACTCATTTTCATATTGCGTGATCCGTAATTTACGGATCACGCATCACGTATTACGTGCTGCACATTTATCCTTCAAATCTGTATCCCCCGCCTCTCACCGTCACAATGCGGACGGGGTTTGCGGCATCCTTTTCCACCTTTTGGCGCAGCCAGCGGATATGCACATCCACCGTGCGGCTGTCGCCGATAAAGCCCCAGCCCCAGACTCGTTCCAACACGAATTCGCGCGAAAGCATTTGTCCCTTGTGCTCTGCAAAGAAAAGGAGCAATTCATATTCCTTTGGCTTGATCTGGATCGGTTTATCATTTAGGGTCACTTCACGGCGGGTGAGATTGATAATCAGGTTATCGAATTTCAGAGTTTCATGTTTGGGTTCTGAGATTTTGTTTTGTCCCATTTCTTCGCGCAAGAGACGGGTACGCCGCAGCTGTGCTTTTACCCGCGCCATTAACTCGCGCATCGAAAAGGGTTTGGTCAGGTAATCATCTGCGCCCACTTCCAACCCGACGACGCGGTCTATTTCATCGTCCCGCGCGGTGAGCATTAAAATGGCTGTGGTCATTTCCTTGCGGAGAATGCGCGCCACTTCAAAGCCATCCATTTCGGGGAGCATAATGTCGAGGACGATCAGATCAGGCTTCAGCTTGCGGGCTGATTCGAGCGCAGAGCGGCCATCTCCCACGGCTTCCACTTCGTATCCCTCTTTTTTCAGGCTGTAGACAAGCGTTTCCTGCAGGGAGGGTTCATCTTCAACAACAAGGATTTTTTCAGGCATGTTAAAGAATATACCATAAAGGAAAATGCTCTCTGTTAATGGCTTGTTAAAGAAAAACCCGTCAAAGCTTTGACAGGTTTTTTCTTTTTATGGGGTTACTTTGAATTCCAGCGTTTCATCGAGTGTGTTATTCAGGTACAGTTCCACTTTGTATTTTCCAGGCTTAAGGCCGCCCTGGCTGACCACCAACTTAACATTTGGGTCTTTATACTCATTGATGGTATTGTAGAATTGACTGTCCGCTAGAACGCCGGGCACATCCACCACGCTCACGATCACGCGGATAATATTCTTGCCCTGCGGGTCGTTGAGGTTAAAGAATATATAAATGGGTTGCCCGCCCTTGAAACTTGTCTCTGTGAATTTCCCTTCAAAGTCGAAGGCAAGGAAGGCATTATATATGCCGGTCTCTTCGGTGGGTGCGGCGGTTGCTGTGGGAGGTTCAAGGGTTGGTGTGGATGAGGCTGTGACAACAACCAGGTCCGTTGCAGTGGCTTCAAACGGCGCATCTGCGGTGAAGGTTGCCTGAATGGCAGTTGGGCCTGGTTCTGTCTTTGCAGCCCGATCCAACATCCATGGGATAATGGCCGCCGCAAGCGTAGCGACAGCGCCAATGATCGCAATTACCAAATTCTGGTTGAGATGCGCCTTTGGGGGGGGTGAATTTTCGTTTGTATTTTTTGTCATGTCAGCCGCCTTTTTATCGGGGAATTTTATTACAAATAAACTTCATGTCAAGCGGGGTATTATGCAATTGCAATCGTTATTGCATTGTAATACCATTGATCTTTAAATATGAGTAAAATTATCCCATTCTCGAACGTCTGGAAGATTATGGCAAAAGAATATCACTATTTATGGACGTGGGAACTTGAATCCTCCCCGGAGGCGCTCTGGCCGCTTGTCTCGGATACGAATCGCTTCAACCGCGATACCGGCCTGCCGCCCATTCAATTTCTCGGCATCAACAATGGCGTGAAACTTGTAAAGTTCAAAACGCCGGTCATACAGGTGGAGTGGGAGGAGGAGCCTTTCGAATGGACATACCCGTATCGCTTTGGCGTTTTACGCCGCTACCGAAAGGGCCCGCTGGCAGAGATGCGCGTGGATTGCCGCCTCGAGCGGCTTCCCTCCTCAGGCACGCGCCTCACCTATGAAACCTGGGTAAAACCAAAAAACATTTTGGGGAATCTGGGCATTCCACTGGCGATAGGCATTGTCAGCGCAAAGAGATTTGGCGACACCTTCCAGCAGTATGACCGCGTCGCTTCCAACGGCGGCCCGGCCTGGTCCATTTCAACGGGCAGGAATCTCACCCCGGCAGGGCACAACAAATTCAAGGTTCTGCGTGAACGTTTGGAAGCGCAAGGCGCAAACGCAGAATCGCTCGAACGCCTCTATGATTTTTTCCACCGCGCAGACGATCTCTCCATCCAACGCATGAGACCATACGCCCTTGCAGACGGATGGCAGCTCCCGCGCCGCACCGTGTTGGAGACATTTTTGCGCGCCACCCGCGCCGGCATGTTAGACATGTACTGGGATTTACTTTGCCCAGAGTGCCGCGGCGTGGCGGAAGACCATGCGCACCTCGGCGATGTGCAGGGGACGGCCCATTGCAATACCTGCCGAATTGATTTCAACGCAAATTTCGATCACAATGTTGAAGTGATCTTCCGCCCGAACCCATCCATTCGAGCAGTGGATTCAGCCGTGGAATTTTGCGTGGGCAGTCCGCAGCGGCAGTTGCATAAAGCGTTTTCTCTCATCGTTCCACCCCGCGAGGAATTGCCCATCTCCACCATGTTGGAGGAGGGGCGTTACACCTTGCACACTTCCGAGTCGCCGGGCGCGCAGATTCTGCTGGCATCCAAAAACGGCGCTGAAAAAATCGAATTGCGCGCAAGCTCCAAAGGCTGGGATTCCGGCGTGACCGAACTGGGACTCACACCCTACATCCGCCTGATCAATGAAACCGATCAAGTCCAAATTTTTGAATTGGAGCGCACAACCTGGTCTGATCAGGCGGCGACGGCGGCGGACGTGACGATTTTGCAGGTGTTCCGCGATCTGTTCTCAAGCGAAGTGCTGAGGCCTGGCCAGGAAATATCTGTGGGTTCGACAACTTTGATGTTCACAGATTTGCGTAATTCCACAAAGCTTTACCGCGAGATCGGCGATGCGCCAGCCTTTGGACGGGTGCGCGAACATTTTGAAATTTTGGAACAGGCCATTGTTGCAGAAGGCGGCTCCATTGTGAAGACGATGGGTGATTCGGTTATGGCGGCGTTTCGCAGCCCTGTGTCAGCGGTGAAAGCGATTTGGGATGTGCAGAAGCAACTGTCGGCGCGGGGGGAGCCGCTTTTGTCCATCAAGGCGGGCATTCATTACGGGCCGTGCATCGTCGTCAACTTGAATGACAGGCTGGATTATTTCGGCTCCACGGTGAATATTGCGGCGCGCCTGCCAAATTTTTCGGTGGGCGGCGAAGTGATCCTTTCCGAGCCAATTCGCAACGACCCCGAAGCGCTTGCGTTTTTGGAGAAGAACGCCGCTCCAAATTCGTTGACCCGTTTTCAAACTGAAATTCGCGGATACGATAAGTTGATGGAGTTGTGGAAGATCAAGGTGTAAATCAAAAACTCTGGAGTCGGGCAGCTTGCTGCCCGACTTTTCAATCCGTCAGCAAGCTGACGAATTCCAGAAATTAAGATTGCGTCGGTTTTTTCGGCCTGCGTGTGAACAGTTTCCAGAGCAGCCAGGCAAGGAAGATTGGCGGGGCTATAACGGGGATAACGGCTACGAAGACCCAGGTCAGAAATTCCCAAATGCCCTGATAAGAATGGATGAGGGATTGCCTGGCTTTTTCGAAGGTTTTGCCGGGTTTCCAGGGGTCTTCTGGCTGTGGGGTGGGTGTGGGTAGAATTTCAGGCAGAACAGGCTCGAAGTTGATGGTGATCGTGGAGAAGGCGGAGCGGTCTTGCAAGTAATTCATTTGGCCCTTGATTTGTTCGATCTGCGCTTCTATATTGGAAAGTTCCTGGTTGATGCGCAGGGCTTCGTCCACTGAGGTGGCCTGATCAAGAAAGGATTTGATGCGCTCGCGTGTGGCTTCGAGGTTGGTGAGTTGGGATTGCAAATCCACGAACTGGTCGGTCACATCTTCGCCGGAGGCGGTCTCGTCCAAAACCTGAACGGCAAGCCCGCGCAGGCGGCTGAGGGTGCGCTCGAATTGCTGGACGGGCACGCCAATGGTGATGGTGGCGTATTTATAGTTTTCCCCGTCGATATACGGCTGGTACCAGACGCGGGAGCTAATGATGTACCCGCCGGCATCGCCGACAACCTGTGTGGCGCGGTCTATGGCAGTGTCTGAATCTTCAACCAGCAATTTGATCTCGCCGCTTTTGATGATCATGTGCGTGGTGGCTGCGGCGGGCGAGTCGGCTCCGGTGTTGAACACAGCATCCGCTGGCAGTGCGGCGGAAGATTCACTACCTTCCTGCCTGGCGGCTTCATCCGCTGCGCTTTCCGCCATTAGAGGCGCTTCGGCGGCAGGCGCTTCTTCAAAATATGTGAGAGGCGCTTCTGTGGCAGCCGGTGCGCCAGCGCCACATGCGCCAAGAAACAGAGCGCTTAACAAAACGAGCAAGGCAATTATTCTTAGATGTGATTTCATTTCATCCTCCGGTTTGAATAGGATTTCGGCGTATTGATTGGACGATGGATGGAATGAAATGTTCCCCAATAAAAAAGGAAGGCGCAAAAAACGCCGACCTTTGCAAAAGCAAAGGTCGGCGTTTTTTATTCCAAATTGATTTTGGGTTAAATATCCAAGTTCCTGACGCTCTTGGCATGGGTCTGGATGAATTTCTTGCGCGGGTCCACGGCGTCACCCATGAGCATGTCGAAGGTGCGGTCGGCTTCGGCGGCGTCATCCACATTGACCTGGAGCAGGGTGCGGTTGGTGGGGTTCATGGTTGTCTCCCAAAGTTGGTCGGGGTTCATTTCACCAAGACCTTTGTAACGCTGCAAGCCGGCCTTCTCGCCGATCTCTTTCATTGCCTTGTCCTTTTCCTTGTCGCTATATACATATCTGACTTGATTCTTATAGGCAATGCGATACAACGGCGGCTGGGCAATATAGAGATGGCCGCCTTCAACCAACAAGGGCATATAGCGGAAGAAGAAGGTCAGCAAAAGGGTGCGGATATGACTGCCGTCTACGTCCGCATCGGTCATGATAATGACGCGTCCATAACGCAGGCCTTCGAGATCAAAGTTATCGCCAATGCCAGTACCCAGCGCAGAGATGAGCGACTTGACTTCGTTGTTGCCTAAAATCTTATCGAGGCGGGCGCGTTCGGTGTTGAGGATCTTGCCGCGCAACGGCAGAATAGCCTGGAAGTGCCGGTCACGTCCCTGCTTGGCTGAGCCGCCTGCCGAGTCGCCTTCCACGATGTAGAGTTCAGTTTTATTTGAATCCCGTTCCGAACAATCTGCCAGTTTACCGGGCAGAGTCAACGACTCGAGCGCCGACTTGCGGATGACGAGATCGCGCGCCTTGCGCGCCGCATCTCTCGCCCGAGCAGAGGTGAGGCATTTAGAGATAATTGCCTTCGCTGCTTGCGGATTCTCCTCAAGGAAAGTGCCAAAGGCTTCTGCCACCACCTGCGTGACGTAGGTCTGCACTTCGGGATTCATCAACTTGACTTTAGTCTGCGATTCAAATTGCGGGTCGGGATGTTTGATGGAAACGATGGCGGTCAGACCTTCGCGGGTATCGTCACCGGAGAAGTTAGGGTCGGCGTCTTTGAGCAGGCTGTTCTTGCGGGCGTAATCGTTGACCACGCGGGTTAGGGAAGAGCGCAAACCTGTCAGATGCGTACCGCCGTCAATGGTGTTGATGGTATTCGCAAAGGAATACACCGATTCGGTGTAGGCATCCGTATACTGGATCGCGGCTTCGATGCCGATGTTTTCGACCTCTTTTTCGACGTGTACAACAGGATGTAAATTCTGGCGGTTGCGGTTCAGGTAGCGAACGAATGAAGTGATGCCGCCTTCAAAGTAGAAGGTCATTTCACGATCAGCGCGTTCATCCGCGAATCGGATCGTCACGCCGCGGGTCACAAACGACATTTCGCGGAAGCGCTGCACGAGGGTGTCAAATCGGAAATCGATATCTTCGGTGAAGATTTGTTTGTCAAATTTAAACGTCTGGGTAGTGCCGGTATCTTCCTTGCTAACCTTGCCGATCTGTTTGATCGGTCCCTGGGGAATGCCACGCTTGTATTCCTGACGCCAGTGCTTGCCATCACGTCTTATTTCAGTGACCACCCATTCAGAGAGCGCATTGACCGCGCTGATACCCACGCCATGCAAACCGCCAGAGACCTTGTATCCGCCGCCGCCGAATTTACCGCCCGCGCCGATGACTGTCATGACCACATCGAGGGTTTCCATCGGCTTACCGTTGGCATCCTTTTTCGTGGGATGCGGACCCACCGGAATACCACGGCCATTATCTTCAATGGAAACGCTGCTATCCGCATGGATGGTGATATTAATTCTATTGCAAACACCAGCGAGCGCTTCATCGATGGCGTTGTCGACCACTTCATAAACAAGGTGATGCAAAGCTTTTATATCCGTACCGCCCACGTACATCCCCGGGCGTTTACGGACATGCTCGATCCCTTCAAGAGCTTGAATGGAACCTACATCATAATTATTTTTATTTTCTTTTTCAGCCATACCAACCTCCAACGATTGATTCTAAGCGCTTAATTTGTAGTTGCGGCTTTAGTCGCATTTATAACCGAACGATAAATTGTTCCCACATCTTCTTTCCAGCTACGCTTGTTTTACCGCCTGATTCGGGCGTATTTTTTCGATCACGCTTTGCAGCCAGATGTTCATATCACGATAATAAATGAAACTGCCAGCCAGCAGGGCCGTTGTAACAAACGAATGACCGAAGATGCCTAGCAGGGTCATCCATGAATCTTTCGGGGGGATATTCCACAAATAGTTCAGGCCAAAGGAAAGCAGGAACACGGTCAGCACGAACATACTGCTAGTTGGCAGGGTAAAGCGGGTGAGCTGGATGCTGTTCAAAATGGATGTGATGAAGTTCTGCTTTTTCACAAAAACTCCGTGAGGCCAGAAGAACAGCGGCACAATGATCCACATGGAACCCAGGCTGAGAAACAGTACAAACAAATTTGCCAGAACTGGATTCAATTGAACGATCAAAATTAAAACTATGAAAATCGGCATCCCAATGGTCATCAAAATGATGCCGCTGGCGATGGAGATGAGAATCGTCTGAATGATGGCGCGGAAGGTCTGGATGGCGCTTTCTTCATCTGGCACGGCGATCCATGCCACACTGCGGAAGTAAAGCGCGCCTCCCACCCAGCCGAGAAAAGTCAGCAGGAAAAACCACAGCGTGAGGCCCAGGAAGTTGACCTGCCAGACGGCAGGCTCGCCCAAAGGTGTGGCGGAGGTCTCTTGGGGAAGGAGCAGGCTCGAGATCCCGATTGGAAGCGTGCGCAGCAGCCAGAACAGGTTGATGTTGGAAATACGGTCGTAATTTTCCAGCGCCCGTTGAATTTCCTCCGCTGTCACACCGTTCCCTTGCCAGAAAGACACCAGCTGGTTCTTGATCGAACTGAAGAACGTGTTCATTTGCAGGCGTGGTCCCAGCCACATGAACAGGTTTAATAATAGCGGCATGAGGATCGCGGTGATATGCGAAGCGATGGTGTCGAAGCCTGCTTTGATGGAACTGATAATGCCCGGCGGGGGCGGGAGATTTTCTATTCTTGATACTTCCATAACCAATTGATTCTACCATACCCCTGCTTGCGTTCATGCGCGCGCGCAGGTACAATCTTTTCATGCAAGAGAACCGTTCAAACCTGCCGTCGGCAGACCGCATTGGGGTATTGGTCGCTTCTGTGCTGCTGGCATTTGCATTGACAAGACTCATCCAATTCCCCAGCCTCACGATCACCCTCGACCTGCCCGGTTTCTATTTTGCGCTGCCCCTCACCCTCGGCACATTCATGACCATCCTCGCCGCCGCGCTGGCCGCCGCAGGTATGGACTGGCTCACCCGCTCGCACCCAGCTTTGAAGGGGAAAACAAATATCGAGCATCTCATGCTGCCCACTATCACAACCTTTGTGATCGGCGCGCCGCTTTCGATCCTGCCAAATGGCGCGGCATGGTGGGCGGGGTTTGCATTTGGGGCGGTTTTGCTGCTGGTCGTTTTCCTCGCGGAATACATCGCCATTAATCCATCTGCGCCGAGCTATGCGCTTGCGCGCGCAGGACTCACCGCATTGGCGTACGCGCTTTTCCTCATCCTCGCCACTTCTTTGCAGTTTTCAGTTGCGCGCATGGTCGTGGCCATTCCAGCCATCTTCATCTGTGCGGGGTTGATCAGCCTGCGCATCCTTCACCTGGACGGCACAGACCGCTGGGATTTTCCCTGGGCAATCGGCATCGGCATCATTTGCGCGCAGATGGGCGCGGGCTTGCATTACTGGCCGCTCACGCCCATTCAATTCGGCCTCGCGCTCACGGGTCCGCTGTATGCGCTGACGATGCTATCCGTGAGTCTGGCGGAAAATATTCCTTTGCGCCGCGCAATGGTTGGGCCTGCCATCATCGTCGGCCTTGCCTGGGCTTTTGCGATCTTTTTATAGCAATGCAATCCCTCACAATTTCAAAAGAACAATACCAAAGCATGGTGGCGTATGTCAACTCACATGCGCCGCTGGAGTCATGCGGGCTGTTGGCGGGGCGCGATGCAAAAGTGGAGAAAATTTTCTTCGTGCAGAATCAGGCCCAGAGCGCGGTGCGATACGTGATGAATCCCATCGAGCAGTTGAATGCCTTCGAGTGGATCGATTCCAACGACATGAATCTGCTCGGCATCTTTCACTCGCATCCTGCTGGACCTGAAACTGTTTCGCCAACTGACATAGCGCAGGCCGCCTATGCAGTAACCTACATCATCCTTGCCCGCGTGGATGCCGCCTGGCGCGCCCGCGGTTTTTGGATCGAAAACAGCGGCTTTCGTGAAGTGATCTTGCAGGTCTTGTAAGCAACCATATTTCGTTTAACGTGTTTTTATGGGTATTGATGGTGTGAATTCAACGCCGCGAGTCGTTGGTATCCATCTCACCTTGAATCGGAGGAATTTTGATGCAAACTGTAATTGACCTTGGGGTTATTTTTCTGGCGTATGTATTTGGCTCGATCCCATTTGGATTGTTGATCGTTAAACTAAAAACAGGAAAAGATATTCGTGAGGTGGAAAGCGGCCGAACAGGCGGGACGAACGCCATGCGCGCCGCTGGTTTTTGGGCAGGCTTTGGCACGGCCATGCTGGACATATTGAAAGGCGCGGGAGCCGTGTGGGTCGCAAAATGGATCACGCCTGCAGAGTGGGTGCATGTCGTTGCCCCGCTTGCCGCGATCCTTGGGCATAATCATTCGATCTTTTTGCCGGAGCGCGATGAAAATGGAAAACTCATCCGCTTGCGTGGCGGGGCGGGCGGAGCGCCCTCTGTGGGCGGCGCCATGGGACTTTGGCCTGCTTCCATTCTGATCATTCTGCCCCTCGGTATGTTGACCTTTTTCACGATTGGCATTGCATCCATCACCACGATGGCGGTGGCGTTGTTTGCCATCATCATCTTCGCTGTTCTGGCCGCGCAGGGAGTCCTTCCCTGGGTGTACGTCTGGTACGGCGTGGGCGCAGAGATTTTGCTCATCTGGGCGCTGCGTCCCAATTTGAAGAAATTATTCGATGGGAATGAACGGATCGTGAAATACAGTTTGAACGGCTGGTTGAGGGCAAGGCGCGAGGAGAAGGAAAGTAGTAAATAGGGGAACAATAATCAGGTATTCGTTAACAAATCATGCAAGTACGAGTACAATACAAATCGTCTTATTTTCCCCGCCGAGCTTCGGCGGGTACCTTAACCCTCAAGGAGTAACCCCATGTATCACCTCATTATTATTGCAGGCAATGTAGGCAAAGACCCCGAAATGCGTTACATGCCAGATGGCAAAGCCGTCACATCTTTTTCAGTCGCTACAAACCGCCAGTACACTGCCAGTAATGGAGAACAGGTCAAAGAAACCATTTGGTTCCGTGTTGCCACGTGGGGTAAAACAGCCGAGGTATGCAACCAGTACGTCAAGAAAGGTTCCAAAGTACTCGTTGAAGGCCGTCTAACGGCAGATAAAAACACCGGCGGCCCAAAGATTTGGACAAGACAAGATGGAACAGCAGGCGCTTCCTTTGAGATAAGCGCATCCAATGTGCGTTTCCTTTCGGCACGTGGTGAAACCGGCGATAGCGGCCCCGTAGCGGGCGGCGGCATGGAGATGGCCGAGCTTCCCCCGGAAGACGATATTCCATTCTAGGATAATCGCAATGAAACAGGTCTAACACTGCCGCAGGGGGCTTGTTAGACCTGTTTGCTTATTAGGAAAAAATATGACCATACCCCCAGTCCCGCCCAAACCCACCGGCCCCATTCTTGAACTTCCCGCCGATCTCGAACTTGTCTATGCCAACCTCGCGCGCATTGCCCACTCTCCCGCCGACATCGTCATTGACTTTGCGCATCTTCTGCCCGGCGAGCCGCGCGCAAAGATCCGCTCGCGTGTGGTGATGACCCCGCTCAGCGCCAAACTTTTAGTGCGCGCGCTCACAGAAAATATTGCGCGCTACGAAACCGCATTCGGAGAGATCCATATCCCTTCAAATACAACATTGGCGGATAATCTCTTCCGTCCATTTCAACAGCCGCCCGAACCACCCAAAGAGTAGCACAGCATGAACAAGCTCGAAAAAATCGCCGAACAGATCCGAAAAAATTTCGATGCCCGCACCGCCGCGCGCGATAACGCCCTCGCCCAGGCGCGCCAGCTCACTCGCGCCTGCTCCCTTGCCATCCGCGCCGTTCACCGCGACGAAACAGACACGATGAACGCACACTTGCAGGAAGCCCGCCAGCTTGCGGATGCGCTGCGCGACTCTCTGGCAGCCTACCCCGATCTTTTTTATGCGGGATATACACAGGATGCGCTCAAGGAATTCGTGGAAGCGAACGTCACCTGCGCCTTGATTCGGAACGAACCGCTTCAGACTCCCGAAGAGCTGGTCGTTGAACCTTCGACATATCTCAACGGCCTGGCAGAGGTGATCGGCGAATTGCGCCGCCGCACCATGGACATTCTCCGCCACGGCTACTCTCCGGAAGTGGAACGCCTGCTCGGCTACATGGACGAAATCTACTCCGTCATGGTCACCATGGATTATCCCGATGCGATCACAAACGGCCTGCGCCGTCAAACGGACCTGGCGCGCGGCATCATCGAGAAAACGCGCGGCGACATCACCTTTAGCCTGCGGGGCGAGCACCTCGAACAAGCCATCGGGAAGTTAATTGTCCAATTAAACGACGACCAGGCCGGGGCGCGGAAAAGAAGCGAAAAGGATTCATAGATCATGGCAAAAGGCGGACGTCGTTATCCTCTTGTCATCTACACCCACATGCTCAATCGCTGGTATCCGGCGCTGCTTGCGCTTGGTTTTTTCCTGCTCGTTTTGGCATACGGAATCTACAGCCGTGGATTCGAGCAATGGCGCTGGCTGGCGATTGCAAGCATTGGCGGTTTGAATATTTTTCTTGGCTTGTCATTATTTATCCTTCGAAAAAGCGCGTACGTACAGCCGTTCAGCGATCACCTGCGGCTGGCGACCCCGTTCCTGCGGTTGAATATTTCATACAAAAGATTGCGGCGAACTTCTTCTGCCAATATGGGCGCGCTCTTCCCGCCCAAAAGCGTTTCAAAATGGCGGGCAGAGATCATCGAGCCGATTGCAAAAATGACCGTGATTGTGCTCGAATTAACCGCCTCCCCAATGTCGCAATCATCATTACGATTGTTCCTTTCGCCGCTTTTCTTCAAGGACAAAACCCCGCATTTTGTGATCCTTGTAAACGATTGGATGCGTTTCAGTTCGGAGTTGGAAAGCATGAGGAGTGGAACAACCGCCGCCACAACCACCGCTGCGCGGAAAAAGGTCGACAATTCCATACTTTCACGCCTGCCAAATAAAAACAAATGAATATTTATTTCGCATGTTCCATCACAGGCGGGCGTGAACTCGAATCCACTTATCAGGAAATTGTCGCCGCGCTTTCCGCAGACGGGCATGAAATCCCCACCTCCCATTTGGCGCAGTCGGATGTGATGGAAAATGAACGGGAGCTTACGCCGCAATACGTTTATGAACGCGATGTGAGCTGGATCAAAAATTGTGATGCGCTGATCGCAGAGGTCAGCGTGCCGTCACACGGGGTGGGTTATGAAATTGCTTTTGCGTTGAGTATTGGCAAGGCGGTGTTGTGCATTCATCGGCAGGAACGAAAGGTATCGAAAATGATCACGGGGAATCCCGACCCTGTGCTCGCTGTACTAAGTTACTCCAATGTGGGGGAGGCGGTTTTGCAGGCTAAAACCTTCCTGCAGGGAATATAGAATGCCCACTTATAAACGCGACGGGTATAAATGTTTGTGAATATCATCACTTGTATTCAATGACATTTGACGATGGTTGAAAAAAGGGCCTTCGATTAATATAAATACGGAGACGGAATCAAGACACTTCCAACACCTCCTCCCTGTCTCCTCCTTTGGCGAAAGTTGCCGCCGAGTTTTACTCGGCGGCAACATTTTTAACTCACCTTACGCACCGCCTATGATTCCCTGAGCGGAGCGAAGGGTCTCTAAGATAGTCGTAGAGACCCTTCGCTATCGCTCAGGGCGACATGACCCTAAAACACGCAAAACTGCGTAAGGTGAGTTTTTAAGACAAATAAGATTTACAGCCTGCTCATTCCTGCGCTGGAAGAATGACAACAAAAGTTGAGCCCTTTCCAAAAGATGACTCGACCCAAACCCGCCCCTGATGACTATCCACTATCGATTTGACAATCGCCAGCCCCAGCCCGGAACCTGTCACGCCATCGGGGGCATTTGTGGCGCGGTAGAATTTTTCGAATATGCGGCCCTGCTCCTCTGGTTTTATGCCGGGGCCGGTATCCTCCACTTTGAGGATGATCTGCTCATCCTGCATGGTTATGCTGATGTGAATTCGACCTTCGTTCGGCGTATATTTTATGGCATTGCCAACGAGGTTATCCAGCATCTGGCGAATACGGATGGGGTTTGCGCGTAAGGGCAGTAAATTCGGGGAAATCTCGGTGGTAAGGTGGATGAGCTTTTTCTTCACCAGCGCTTCGAACATATCCAGCGTGTATTTGAGCACTCCATCGAGATGGATCATCTCACGGCGCGTATCAAAGCCCGCTTCAAGCCGTCCCAGATCCAACAGGTCATTGATCAGGTTGGTTATGTGTTGAACGCTTCCCTGCAAACGGTGCAGGAATTCCTGCTGGTTCTGGTTCAACGGCCCCATGCGTTCAACCAATTCTGTGTAACCAAGAACGGCGGTCAGCGGGGAGCGCAGGTCATGCGAAACTGTATGGATAAAATCGCTTTTCAGGCGGTCCAATTCCTTGAGGTAGGAAATGTCCTGCATGGTCACAGCCGCGCCTATGCGGGGGATGGGGGTGTATTGGGCATTGAACACGCGCCCATCATCGAAATTGATCTCGTGATATTTCAACGCGCCTTCGCTCGAACGGGAGAGCAATGCCCTTAAGTCCGGGTTGGTAATGACATCGCCAAGCGACTTGCCCGTAAAATTCGCATCCCCCAGATTGAAAATTTCGCGGATCGCAGGGTTGATCAGCAGAATGCTCTGCTTTTCATCCATCACCACCACGCCATCCTGGATATTCGAAATGATCGCTTCCAGCTTGACCCGTTCTGCTTCTGAAATTTTGGCTTTTTCCGCCAGCGACGAAGTAGTGCGTCGCACTTCGCGGCGCAGCCAGTCTCCCAGCCTTCTTGCGTGGGCCAGGCTTTTTTGCACCTCATCCACAATATCCGACATTTGAAGCGGGGGGTACAGGTAACCGCTTAAGCCATTTTTCAACACCGCCTTGGCAAACCCTGTTGTATCCTTCCCGGCATAAAAGATGATCGGCAGTGTGGGAAAACGTTCGAGCATCCCGTTCGAAACAATAAATCCATCCTGGTCTGCAAACCTCTCGCCAATGATCATCAATGCAGGGATGGCTTCCAGCATGGATTTATCCAACCCCGGGCGGTCATGGGCAACCGCCACATCGTACCCCGCGGCATGTAATGTCCGCTGCATTAAATCCAAAATTGGCGATGGTTGAAGCGCTAGTAAAATGAGATCCTGTTTTGGCATGAGATCAATGAAGTTTGTTTTTTATTTTGATGGGGTCACTGTGTTTTCAGCGGAGCGCAAAAGGTGCAGCAATGCAGATTGAACAGATTCGAGCGCCTTTTTCTGTTCAGGGTTCAGGGCGCCGGGCATCTCTGTCAACACCAGGTTAAGCGGATACGTGGCCGCCTGCACCCCGCTCTGGATCGCTGCGCGCATCGATTCAAGCGCGGTATGGCGGTGCTTTTCGCCAGCGCGCGCATTTTCAGCAGTCTGTTCCAGGGCGCGGAATAAACGCGCGTTCACCAATGAAATGGAGGCGTAGTCTGCCATGGCTTCGAGCATGGTTTGTGCATCGCGGGAAAACTCACGGTCATTCTTGCGTGCAACAATTAACAGGCCGATCACTTCATTTTGAATCTTGATCGGGATCACACCTGCAGACCTGCCAAGAGCAGCCAGTTTAAACTTTTGCATGGGGGAACCATTTATAAGCAAACTCTCCCCCGAGAGAGCCACAAGCGAACTGATGCCGTCATCCACGGGCTGGTTCATTTTCTTCGCCCACGCTTCGGGCAGGTTACGCTGGGCGCGCAATAAATACGCCTTGCTTTTTTCATCGCGCAGCATCAACCAGCACATATCCGCCTCGGCCAATTGGATGGCGCTTTCGAGGATGCGGTCAAATAGCACGCGCTGGTCTGTGATCGAAACCACAGCTTTGGCAATCGAGAGGATGTTCATCAGATCGCGCAGTCTGCGTTGTAATTCATCGTTTGCGGCTTTTAACTGTCGGTCCAGTTTTTGGCGTTCGCGGGTTTCCTGCGTCTGACGCAAAGCGCGTTCCACAATGGATACCACTTCGGTATCACGCAGGGGCCAGAACATCACATCGGTGGAGCCGAGCCGAAACGCCTGAATGGCATCGCCCTCCTGGCCTTTTTCAGCAATAATAATGAGGGGCGATTTCACGCCCTGGGAATTCAACGCGGCGATCAAGTCTTTCCCACTCAGGCCTGGTAAATTTAAATTGGCGAGGATCAGGTCTGGGGGAGTCTGAACCGCGCGTTTAAGCGCAGAAGCGGCATCGCCCATCACAGTCACCTGGTAGCCAAGCGGCTGGAGCGATTGCCTCCCGATCAAATCCGCAATATCTGGATCACTTTCAACGATAAGTATTTGTTCCCCGGATGCCATGGGTGGTATTTTCCTCAACGAGATTCTATCACCTTTTCGAGTACAATTTTGCTTATAAATATTTGAAATTTAATGTCAATGTTGTAATTTCGCGGCCAACCAGGTGAATAATTTTTCCCGCCTTTATGGGATGTATACTTGACCCAAGATGGAACACCAGCCCTATATTCCAGGATTCAAACCAGCGGACTCGGGACCGCTCTCGCGGTTTTTACCTGCTCTTGAAGAGGGAGTCATCTCTGCCTGGCTCTCGCATCAACCCTTCGGCGCGGCTCAGGGCGTAACTGGAAACTGGTTGCTGGACCCATTCGGATTCTCCCCGCGACTGGTTCTCGAAGCCGCGCGCAGCGGGTATCGCGTTCTTGTTACGGCAAACAACCCCATCACCCGCTTTCTGCTGGAGACCTTTGCCAACCCGCCGCCTGAATCAGAATTCATCGCGGCGCTTGCAGATTTGGGGGCAGTCAAAAAAGGGGAGGAAAGACTCGCGGGTCATCTTCAATCTCTCTACTTCACCACATGCGAAAAATGTAATCAACAAATTCAGGCGCAGGCATTTCTGTGGCGCAAGGGAGAGGACACGCCCTACGCGCGAATCTACGAATGCCCGCACTGCGGTGACTCTGGCGAACGCACCTCAATAGAAGAAGACAGGGAACGCGCGAAACGAATCGCCGCCACAGACGGGCTGCACCGTTCACGCGCCTTTGAGCGTGTGATCTCTCTCAAAGACGAAGACCGCAATTATGCAGAAGAGGCAATTCAACATTATTTGCCCCGTCCTCTGTATGTGTTGACAACGATCATCAACCGCCTCGATAGTTTGACATTATCTTCCGAACGAAAACGCGCGCTGATGGCGCTCATCCTTTTGGCATGTGACGCGGGCAATACGCTTTGGGCGCATCCATCGGAAAGGCCGAGGCCGAAACAGTTGAGCACGCCGAACCAATTCCGCGAGCATAATGTGTGGATAATGCTCGAGCGTGGATTAAGCCTGTGGTCAGAATCCAGCTCAAAGGTCCCGTTTGAAGCGTGGCCGAAGAAAATTCCAGAGAGCGGCGGAATCTGCATTTACGAAGGTCGCCTTAAAGACCTCGCGCAGGAAGTCAAAAAGGAAATCCCGATTGCGGCAGTGATCGGCTCGGTGCCGCGTCCGAATCAGGCGTTTTGGACTCTCTCGGCATTATGGGCAGGTTGGCTGTTTGGCAAGGATGCAGTTGAGCCATATAAAGTTGCGCTGCGGCGCAGGCGTTATGATTGGGCGTGGAATGCCACGGCCCTCCATGCGATCTTCGAACATTTGAACGGCCTGCTTGCAGATGGTGTGCCGATGTTTGGCTTGATCCCCGAACCTGAACCTGCCTTCATCACATCGGCTTTGACTGCGGCGCACACAGCGGGATTCAAACTGGAAAGCGTTGCGTTGCGAACCGAGCACGACGCCATGCAAGTTATTTGGAAGACCGCGCAAAAACCGAAGCCAGAAAAGGCAGACGCTGTTATTTTGCAAAAAGCAATCCATGAATATTTATCTTCGCGCGGCGAGCCTGCCAGTTATTTACATATCCACACTGCGGGGTTGATCGCTCTGGAAGAAGCAAACGCGCTCAAACAACCTGAGCTTGAATTCGATGAAGCCTTGCGCAAAACACAAACCCTGTTTTCATCTGCATTGAAAGATGATGAAAGATTTGTACATTATTCAACGGGCGAGAATGTGGAGACGGGAATGTGGGGGGTGGGTTCTGAAACTGGTCTCGATACGAGCGAGACCCCGCAAAAAGCAGCGGGGCAAGCGAGCGCTCGCTCTACTCGACCAGCAGATAGTAACGAATCGCTTTCAGACCTCACTGAAATTTCGGTGGTCACTTATTTGCAGAAGAATCCCAATGCGATATTTTTGGAACTGGAAGAGGATTTGTATCCGCGCTTTCCAGGGTTGCTGACCCCGTCCAAGGGATTGATCTACGCGGTGTTGAATTCATACGCCGAAAAGAATGGCGCGAACTGGAAACTGCGCGATGAGGATGTGGCCTCTGCACGGCGCGAAGAAACGAAAAACATTTTTACCCTGCTCGAAAAGATCGGGAAAAGACTTAACTACCAATCATCCAGGGATGATAAAGTGTTGACGTGGAAAGACAACGGGCAAACCGTAAAAAAATTCAACGTGCTGGCTTCGGCCCTGCTCAACCGCGCGCTCGAACATGCGGATGAGCAAACCGTCATCGTCATCCCTGGCGGGCGCGCCGCGCTGGCCGCCTATAAACAGGAACGCGATCCATCGCTCAAGGCGCGTTTGAAAAAGCATAAGCTGGTGAAATATCGTTTATTGCGCAGCCTGCTCGAGGTCCCGATCTTGACGCGCGAGACTTTTGAAGAACAAATCGCCAGCGACCCCGTCGAAGAATCCAAAGGGCAGATGATGATGTTTTAGATCTGACGATGGACGATAGATCGCAGACCATTTCCTATGAAAAATAAAACGCTCATTACATTCCTCCTCCTATTACTTTTATCTGCCTGCATCTCGGTGCAGGTGGATGACGCCAAAACGCCAACGCCATCGAACTTCATCACGGCAACTCTCGCGCCAACGAAGGCTGGTTTTGTTCCCGCCACTTTAACTTCCACGCCCGCAATTACAACAACCCCAACGCTCGCTATCACCGCCCCCGCAAATTGCACGAACAGCGCAGTCCTTTTGCGAGATGTAACCATTCAGGACAATACACAGGTGAAGGTGGGAGAAAAATTCACCAAGACCTGGGAATTCCAAAACACCGGCGCCTGCCCGTGGATTGGATATGTGCTTAAATTCGCAGCAGGCGACCAAATGAATGCGCCTCTTTCCGCGCCGATAGCTGATACGCTTCCGAAGGGCATTGTGCAAGTCTCTGTGCAGTTGACCGCTCCCGCGGCAAACGGCTCCTACACTGGTTACTTCACTTTGAACGACCCATCAGGAAATGAGGTTTTGATTGGGATTGAAAAAACATTTTGGGTAAAAATTGTTGTGGGCAGCGGCATAATCATCCCTACCACTTCGGGAGTCAGCCCAACACAGTCAACGGGCGGGGGTGGCACAGCCAATTGCAGTTACAGTCCGAATGCTGGTTTTGTGAATCAGATTGCATCTTTAATTAATTCAGAACGCGCGAACGCTGGCCTGCCTGCTTTGACGGTCAATGCGCAACTTGCCGCCTCTGCGCAAGCCCACGCCGCAGACATGGCTTGCAGTAACAACATCAGCCACACAGGTTCGGATGGTTCGTCCGCTTATTCGCGCGTGCTTGCTTCGGGATACTCAGGCTCATTCTCGGAGGAGATCATCTACGGGGGCGGCGGCCCAGAGGCGGCGATGAGCTGGTGGATGAGCGACCAAATCCACCGTGATGCGATCTTGAACTCAAGTTCAACAGAAATAGGCGTTGGATACGCTTACTATTCAAATGGCGGCTTGGGGGATTACATTGCTGTAGATTTTGGAAAGTGAAAAAAAATAATTTAACAACGCGACACTTTATTTTGCCTTCAGAAATTCCCGCCAATCCAACTCCAATTGACGAATCACAGCCCGCAGCGTGCCAAGTTTCAGATCCTTTGCGCCCCAATCAGGAAGAGGCGCAATTTTTCCATTCTTTGGATTGTGCCAAACACGATGCGATCCCGCTCCACGCCTCGGCAATTCCTGACAGCCGAGGGCTTTCAGTTTTCCGTAAGCCTCCCTGTATTTCATAAAGCAAACACGGTGTCAATCAAGAGGGGGACATTTTCATTCGCAGGCTGTATAGCCGGCGGCAAAGGGCGATTCAAATCCTGTAACGCTTCGATAATCGAGGAGAGCGCATCATTTGCGTTATGAAGAGCAGACTGCAAGTCGTCACCTTCAGTGATCAACTCGGGTAAAAGCGGGCAAGTTACAACATAGCCACCCTCGGGTTGCGGCTCCAGAACAAGCGGTAATTTATAAATTTGACTCATTTGTATCTCCTGATAGTTAAGCAAAGTATAGCACAACCAATCACCTCATCACGTTTCGTATGACTGGCTGATACTCGGGGAAAATTTCATTCGTGGCGGGGTTATTCAATCGTTTCGTCAAAATCTCAGAAAGCACATCGCGATAATCCGTTGTGACTGCCAAATCACCAGGCCCAATGAGCTGACCTTCCGCCAACCCCGGCCACTGCCCGTGGACTTTGCCGCCATCCACATTCCCGCCGAGCACCATCATCATGCTGCCGTGACCGTGGTCTGTGCCGAGACTGCCATTTTCAGAGGCGCGTCTCCCAAACTCAGACATGGTGACGGTAGTGAGTTGATTTTGATGGTCAGCCATATCGGCGTGGAAGGCGGCGAGTCCATCGGCGAGGTCTTTCATCAGGTTGGGCATCAGTCCAGTGGATGAGCCTTGCGCGAAATGCGTATCCCAGCCGCCAAGGTCAATGGCTGAGACTTCGAGTCCAACTTCCGCTTTGATGAGCATGGCGGTTTGTTTGAGGGCGAGGCCGAATTCAGTGTCAGGGTAATTGGTAAGTGGAGACTGGTAATTTGTGGGGTCAAGTTTTTGGAGAGTATCCATGATGGATAAAGTATCTTGTCCCAACACATCATTTTCATACACTGTATTTAATGCAACCCGCATTTGCTGCAAGGCACGTTGGTCACCGCCAAGGTGAAAGTCTGCGATGGATCGCAGGGCAGAGACTGGAACTGATCCACTCAAACTTCTTTGCGGACGAGTTCCCATTCCCACAGCACGCAATGGGGATGAGTTGCCTGTGTTCAAAGTGGCGAGGTGACGTCCAATCCAACCTGAGGCGGGACCGCGTTCATCGTCCACGCCGCGCTCCATGAGTTCCATCGCTTTGAAGTGACTGCGCGATTCGTCAGGCGCGCCGCAAGCGTGGATGATGGCAAGCTGTTCACTTTGCCATGCTTCAAGAAGCGGACTCATGTTTGGATGCAATCCAAAGAAACCATCTAAATCTAAAACTCTTTCCTCTTTCTTCTTTCTTGCATCATCAGGTCTTGCGATTCCCAACGACGGACGTAATTGATAATAAGCATCTTCACCATGCGGCACGACCATGTTGAGCACGTCCGCTGCGCCGCGGAGGAAGACAACGACGAGTGTGTCTCCGCGCGGGGCGGTGTTGACGGGGGCGAAGGATAAGCGGGGGAGCCATGTGGGGAGGGTTTGGGTTAGCATTAATATCTCCAATTTCATATGGTGGTCGAGTAGCCGCGATAGCGGCGTATCGAGACCACATACTTGTAATTTTATTTTTACTTTTAATTGCTGGTTTCGATACGCCCCGCATGTTCTTTGCGGGGCGTATCGAAACCAGCGGAGTTTTATCGCCATTGAAATGCAGGCGAAGCAATAATACTCGCGGCGATGATTTGACGAGTCTCTTCGTCGGTGGCGCCTGCTGCTCGGACGGAATCAATTATCCCGTCGCGGGTGAGGCGCTCTAACGGGGCGCCTAATAATAAAGATGTAATCGCATCCACATCGTCTTGTAAAATGCCAGTAGACGAGACATCCAACAGAGAATTGAGATTATGTTTCGTGTCGTTGAGTTCGTGGCGAATCAGCGCGAAGGCAAATTGCCAGCGCGGCATGAGGTTGCCCTGCCATGCTTCGCTGTAGTCAGGGTAGCCATCGGGCGTGGGCCAGTTGAAATAAAGCTGACCCATGCGGACGAGATATTCATGCAGAGCAACTCCATCGGTTTCAACGTTGAGCATACGCAGAGCAGACAAAAGAAAATTGACGGGGCGTTTGTATTTGGGTTTTGCAAACACGAGACCATCGAAAAGAATGACGCGCAAAATAGATTTGATATCGCCATTGGTATTGAGAAAAGTTTGCGCGGCTTTTTCGATGAGTTCCTGCGGCGGGTCATCGGCGATGAAGCGACGCGCAAGTTTTGTGCAGATGAATTTCGCAGTAGATGGATGCATGACCAGCATTTCGATAACTTGCTCCGCCTCTTTAATACCCGACGGTTGAATCGAAAGACCCAAAACATTTTTCTCACCCGTATCATGGATGTCGTCCTTGAAGACGAAATCACCAAGCCAGAAATGTTCTTTCACATTCCAACCCGTGAGGCAGCGCGCGAGTTCCATCACATCTTTTTGAGTGTAGCCGCCATCCACGCCGAGAGTATGGAGTTCCATTAGTTCACGGGCATAATTTTCGTTGGGATGACTTTTCTCGTTGGCTTGATTATCGAGATAGACCATCATCGCTGGCGAATGCGCGGACGCCCACACGAGGTCACGAAAATTGCCAAGCGCATGTTTGCGAATCACTTCGCGGTCATCCACGGTTTTGAGGAAAAACTCTTTTTCCTTATCCATGAAGATGTTGAAGTGGTCACTCCAGAATTCGACCATCACTTCATAGAGTTGGCGCTTGCTGTAAAGTTGACGCAGGAAAGTAGCCTGACGCAATTCGTTCGGGACTTTATTACGGTCGTAGCCGTCGAAGAGTTGATTGCTGATTCCTTCAAGTTCATTGGCTTCCATGTTTAGGGTTTTGAAGGTTGAAAGTTGAAGGTTGCAGGTTAGGTCGTTGATGGATTCAAAGTCGAGTTGTTCTTCGATGTAGGCTTGCAAACCGATCTCTGCAAAGCGGGCGCGTTCCTCAACTCTTGCTCCGAATGTGATGCGGTTCAGCGCGAGGAAGTCATTTGCGGAAAGCGCTGTCCACGGGAGGGTAGGCAAGCCCCCTGCAAGTCTGCGATAGACGGGAGCGCAAGAGGAGAGTGCAACGCTGGCAGTGACGAGGGATGCAAGTTTCAGGAAGTCGCGGCGGGAGAGGGGCATGGGAAGAACCAGTTGTCAGTGAACAGTTATCAGTGAACAGTTATCAGTTATCAGTGAACAGTGGTAAGTGGTGATTAGAGAATTGGAGAATTAGAGACTGGGGACTGGAGATTGGAGGGTTGAGTCTTTTCTCTTGGATTCCAGTTGAGCAAGGCAAAACCAGTCGCGCCGAAGGCTATGATGAGCAGGAGCGGCCAGATGAAGAACCAGCCGAGGATGGGGAAGAAGGCGGCGAGTTCGAGGATGACGGAGCTGCGAATAAATCCGTTTAATGAGGAGAGGTTGCTTTGGCTTGTGAGTCTTGCACTCAAATGTGCGGTTATGCCAGCGGAGCCGATGGATGAAAGCGCAAGAGATGCCGCGAGCAAAACCCAGCCGATAAATTTGGCGGGACCAAAGGGAAGTGCAAGCAGGATGACGATGGGTATGGTGACGGCAATGGTGATAGCAAGTCCCATCCAGAAGGTTTGCATGGGAGTCTTCTCCACGCGGGTTTGGGCGCGGGAGATGACAGCGGGAAATAACAGCCACCAGGCGGTGAGCATGGCAGGGAAGGCGATGCCTATGATTAACAGGATGAAGAAGATGGCGGAGATATCGGCCATGGGGAATTTCCTTTCGTTTGATGAGTTATAGGTTGTACAGGGGTGGATGGGGGAAAGTTGCAAATTGGAGATTGGAGATTGGAGAATAAAAAAAGACGCGGGGGGCGCGTCTTTTAGATGGTGAAAAAGCTCTGGGTTATGCTGGCTGCGGCAGGTGAAGTAATGTAATGGGGATTGCCTCAGAGAAGGACGGTGTGTAGGTTGAAAGTGACAAGATCGCTTTTACGGGTTCACTTTCCAATATCTCCATCACAATTTCACGAGTTTCATCAGATAAATTTGTAAGTCCAGTCAGTGGAAAACTGCGGGGGCCAAAATCTGCTTTTTGGATGAGGATGGAGTAATTCAGGAAAGTTATGCCGATGGCTTTACGGTTTTCCCTGTCAATGCGCAGGAGGATATGTTCGTTCAGTTCGATTCCCGTTGCTTTTACATCGGGAATAAACGACATATACAAGGTGTCGCTGACATCGTCATAATTTGTAATTGTTTGAGTCATTTTGTTACCCTATTTCTTTCTGGTAAGCCGTGACAATAAAGTTGTTCGATATGATCTCGCCGATTTCATCTTCACGAAGGCTGAACAGGACAATTGCGACGATATGCGTGTTACTTGCTGGAAGGTTGTTAAATTCTTTTGAATAACGATATTTTTGCGGATTGAGCGTATCCTGTTTGCGCGCTCCCGTTTTTACCGTTTCTTTCAATTCCTCTTCATACTCGTCCATTTCAGGGTGATTAATTGATTCGATGATGTGTTCCCATCGTTCCTGAGTCAAATAAATGCTGTTGCCGTATCGGTCTCGTATTGTCCAGCGGATAGGATCAATCATAGCTTTATTATACTCCGCTCAAATTTGAAAATATAAGGGTTGGTTATTGGGTGCGCTGGAAGAATCCCAAAATGGATGCGCCGATGCCGACGAAGCCAACGTAGGGCAAAAGCAGGAACCAGCCGACGAATGGAAGCGCGCACGCAAAACATAGAATCACTGCGCTCCAAATGTTTCGTTTCCATGCAGTCATATCTGGGAAAAGACGCTCGCCCAATACAGTGACCATGCCTGTCAGGCCGAGACTCAACAGCACGGCAAGAAAGACAAGGATGATCAAGGCAGGGATGGTTAGCACGCCTTTGACAAATGATCCTGTATTTTCGGCAACCGAGAACAGGACAACGGCGATCACTCCGAAGAAGAGGAAGTTGACCAGTCCCAGCCCGAAGGCGCGGCCAGAGGTTTGGTTGATGATGCTTTGCGTTTTTGTCACACGGTTGGTGAAGAGCGCGCCGATAACGAGGAAGTACGCAGCGAGGGTGATGGTGAGCAGGATGGTGATGAAGAAGATGCGAAGGATGTCGGTCATTGATTTCTCCTAATTGATGTAGGGGCGAGGTCTTCTCGCCCAGGGCGGGGAGACCCCGCCCTTACTTCATTTGATTTCGCAACAACAACCCATTGCCCAAAACCCACAGGACAGATACACCCGCGAGGGCCATCAACAGGCTGGACATTTCCAGAATGGGGATTTCGGGCATGGCTGGCATTTGGAATTGTGACAGCATGTCGAGCCATGCTGTCCATTGAGATTGCGCCTCGAACAGCAATGTTGTCAGCGAGGATGTTTCGATGGCAGGGATCAATGGAATGACGAAGGGCGCTGCAATGATGATGGCCGCCAGCGCGACAGCGGCTTGCAGGGACGCTGTCAGCGTGAGGAATTTTGGTAGTTGGGCTGGCAGGCTCGGGCGGAGAGTGAACGGCGCGGCGAGGGATTTGGTCAACTCCAGTTCGGGGAGGGAATCCAATTCGGTAAATAAATTTTGAAGCGTGGATAAGCGCGCCGCGCATTTATCGCATGAAGATAAATGCAATTCGATTTGTGCGCGCTCGGCGGTTTCGTTATCGAGATATTCGTTGAGTTGCTCTTCAGTCAGGTGCATGGAGTTTCTCCGCCAAAATTTTGCGGGCGCGGAAGAGATGACTCTTCACATCGCTCAATGGGATTTTTATTTCTTCGGCGATTTCTTCGTAGGACATTTCCTGATAATGCCGCAGTTCGACGACGACGCGATAGTGCGCGGGCAGGGACGCGAGCGCGGCGCGGATTTGTTCGCCTCGTTCCTTTAACTCGACAACTGATTCTGGCCTTTGAGTTGGATCTGCATCCCGTTCATCGTCCAGCTCGGTCGTGACCTTTTGCCCTTCGAGGTGGTTGAGACAGAGGTTGGCGGCCACCCGCCGAATCCATGGGCCGAACTCGCGCTCGATGTCAAAGGTGTGGAGGCGGTCATAGGCGCGGATGAAAACTTCCTGCGCGAGATCCTCCGCCTCGCCGCGCTCGTGCAACATGCGGTAACAGACGTTGAAGACGCTCGTCTGGTAGCGCGTGACAAGTTCGCCAAACGCCTCACGCCCTTCGGCGTCGCCGCGACGGGCACGCAGGATCAGGTCGCGGTCAGTGGGCGTAGTCATGGCTAAAGTGTAATACAGGAGTCGAGGGGAAAATGTTGCAGGGAAAAGTGTTGACAGCAAAAAGCGATAAGTGAAAAGTAAAAAATGAAAACTCTCAGATCAGAAGATATCCAAAACAATCTTTTGCCTAACTTTACAAATCAACTAAAGCTTAAATATACAAAACCACTTCAGAAAGTGTTCTAAGTTCTGGATTTTTGTCAACTATAAAATTCTTTAATAATTTATAGTCACTATATTGTTGCTCCAAATACTTGGGCAAATAATCTGCCCTTACAACATCGACTAAATATGTTGACGGAAAGTTATTGTTACCAAGTGTAAGGTATGACTCTAGTAAAACATGTTTTGTAGGCAAAAGCTCCCCGCCCGAACTAGAATATTTATATTCAAACATGTTTCCAGAATATACAATCACTGGAAGCCATAAAAATATATCATTGTTCAGCTTCTTTTTTTGCTCAATAAGATTAGATGAAACTTTTACAAAATGAGCATACATGGGCTTTAAAACCTGGTGCAAGGCCGATCTTATTGGGTTATCTGAGACCTCTGAATTCAAATTATTTGAGGTCATGTATGAATAAGATTGATTGACTAGCCTGCCGTAATGAATTGAACTACCGAGGAGCTTTTCTGTGTTTTTTGAATACAATGATGGAACAATACTTAAATAACGTAAATTGACAGAATTAGCAGTCCAGTTAGATTTTAGGTAATAATCTTCCTTAGGTTCAGTAAAGAAAATCCAGCTTGTCTTATCACTCTTTTTACATTCAAAGTGTTGAGACCAGAAAAGGTTTGGCGCATCTTTCGAGGCTACACTTCTAACGAAAGTTGACAGGTCAAATTCTCTACGTATATTTTCCTGATGATCTAGATAATCCCCATGTGTTTCAACTCCAAAACTGTAAAGGTCATCCGACAAGTTCCCTAATGCTCGTTTTACAATATCGCGCACCTCCCACTCAAACGGGAAACCTGATTTCTTTACAGCTTCTAGTATCTTATTTTTCAGCTCTGGCGAAGGATTATCAAAGTCCATAGAATTTCTCCCAACATTTTCACATCATCTGTTCTCATTATAGTATCAAAGCTATCTAAAATTCATTAATACAATCAAAACTAAACTACGAATAGGCCGCGCTTCATTAGTCTACCAAAGCGCGGCCTATTCTTTTCTATTTCAAAATGATCTTATTCCAATCCATCATCACCTTCATGTGTTCCAGCGGAACTTGACCTTCTGGCGCGTACCCAACGAACGAGCGGTTGTAATTATCCTCGTCACCATCCGCGAGATTCCAGCGCAGGCTGTTGCGGAAGACGCCGAGGCAGGAAGTGCCGCGGAAGTCATCGGGCAGGGATGTTTCAAACGTAAACACATACGTTCCATCGGCGGTGTCTGTCACTTCGATGATGGTCGCTTCGTGGATCCAGCGCAGCCACTGGTTTTGGGTCGCCTTCTTTTTCTCAGCGTCGATGGTGATGCGCGTGCGGGTCATGCCGCCGCCTTTGTATTCCCACGGCGCGGCAGCAGGCGGCGCATTCTTTCCGCCTTTGGGCTGCTGGCGTTTACCCATGAACTCGGCGGGTACCAATCCTACGCCATTTGAATCCTGAGTCGGCTTGGGTATCTGCCATTGACTCGGCTCGCTGGTGACATAGCGCAGCCAAAAGATGCTGGCGCCCTGCGTGTAATGTTCCGCGCCAGTAGCGTGGATGAAATACGCGCCCGGCGCTTTCTCCGCCGCAAGTTTGACGTACCGCGCGGCATTATCGGTCAACCCACCAGGCGGAAGATGCCCGCGGATGTGCTGCGCGTGTTCCGCGGTTTCGTTGCAAACCGCGCGCGTGACAATAACCTCATGCGTGCGTCCGTGCTCGGGGCGCCACATGCCCGTATTATCCGAAGCCCACTTACTAAATAGCGGATACAAGGGATCGGCAAAGCGGATCTTATCCTCTTCAGGGGTGAAGGCTTCCCAATTCGCATCGGTGGCATGATTGACTCGCAGTGATGTGAGCATGACGATCATCTTCCACGCCCAGGCTGGCAGTTGACTCTTCATCGCCTCCAACTTCGCGAGGGCCTGCTCGGTCGTCATGGACATGAACTCATACCGAGCCTCTTCTTCCACCAACGCGGCCAGACCAGCGCGTTTGGTTTTCGGCCCATTAGCTTTGACTCCCTGCATGTGCATGGCGATTTTGTCTTTCCATGCTTTTTCTGAGGCTTTGGCGAGCGCAGGTTTGTTCGGGTTTGCGCCTTCGTATTGAGCGATCTTCTCCGCGCATTTTGCGGCCACGTCTGCATCAGTGAGCGCGGCTTGGGCCTTCTTCACTTCATCCACACGCAAGCGGATGAGCAAGTCTTTCGGGTCTGCCCACGAGCCATGCGCAGACTTGTAGCGCATTCCTGAAAAATGAACGATCATGTATTGCAGCCAAAGCGGGAAGTGCTTCGGTTCCTTCTCAAAGCGCGCGCGGATATCCGTCAGCAATTGATACTGATCCTTGCTTTCAAGAGTCTTGGTGTACTGCTCCACTTTCAAGCGGACAATGTCCTTGACCGTGACAGGAACTTTCGGATCGTAATTGACGAGGAATTCACTTTCAGTGGTCTTGTAGTTCGGGTCGGCTTTCGTGAGTTTGTACCACTCCAGTTTGGGGCCTTCAAGCTTGTTATAAGTATCCTCGAACTGGCGCAATTTTTCCATCTCTTCCAGCACCATGGGCAGCGCGGATTCGTTCTTGAGCTTGAATTCAGTCTCCACTTTAACGCGGTTGGGATGCTCTGCCACCATCCCTTCGAGCTGGCGCTGCAAGTAACGGATGCGGTCACGCAGAAAACCGAGCTGCGTCTTGAACGACTCGATACGGCTCAGGATGAAGGCACGTTCACCACGAATATCCTTGGGCCAGGAAGAGGAAAAGAGCGCGTGATTCTTCTGGATGAGCGCCATCGCCTCTTCTTCGATAGGTTTGTACTTGACGAAATAGCCCTTCACATCGGGCAGCATAAAATAATCGCGCAGGCTGGAGTACAGTTTGAAGTCCGCGATGCGCGCATTTTCCATGCCTTGTTCATATTCGGCTACATCCGCTTTGAGTGTGGAAATATCCTTATTTTTGTATTCCGCCCACAGGTCCACTTCCTTGTAATAGATGAGAAAATCACGCAGCTTGTTCAACCGCATGGGGTAGATGGTCTTGGATAAAAATTCATTCTGCCATTGGAAATTCAGCGTTCCTGCCATGATTATCTCCTTGTGCCAGCGTGTTGGAGTGTCTATTCAATTTTATTCGATTCTACTTTGACAATATCATATTTCAAAATCTTTTACCACAAAGTCCACAAAGGGTCACAAAGGAGAGCAAAATGCTAAAACCAAAGGTTTCCTTCGTGTTACTTCGTGCCCTTTGTGGTTAAGAACTTTGGTTTCAGCCTTAATGTGGCATTGTCGAACTATTTACCTGCCCGCAACGCAATCGGCTTCAAATAGGAATCGAGAATCGTATCCATTTGCTCCAGCGACTCGCACACAAAAAGCATCGGGTTAAAAGCATAGACGGTTTTCGGGATGCGCGCAATCGTCTCGACATCGAACGGAACCAGGATCACCTCGCCGCCGAAAATTCCCTCGCGCGCAATGCCCAAATTGTCATACAGCGAATGGACGACATTCCACCCTTGCGACTCGGAGGACATCTGTCCCTTTTGGTGAAGCGCATTCACCCCATCAATGATGCGGTACAGGTTATTTTTGCTGGCAAGGAAATGACGCTGCAACTGCTTAAACGCATCCTTGCTGTAATCGATCACATTGTCACGCCCGAGGCGGTAAAACTCCATGATTGTGCGCGTCAGTTCCTTGCGCCCGGAAATGATGCCCGCCCCAAAAACCTTGAAACGGTTGTCCTGCACCACCAATCCAAACTCTGTGCTGTACCACGCCAGCCGCTTGATCACCTCCCGCTCCTCCTGCGTGGCATTCATGTAGGCAGGCGCAAATTTATCCTCGATGCGCGCATAGAATTCCTGGGTCAGCAAAGGCAGGTGACCAAAAATATCGTGGAACATATCGGGTTCGGGCGTAAACTCCATCTGGTCACGCGTGCGCAGGTAATCGGTGATCAGAAAAATGCGCTGGGAAAATTTTTTATACCAGTCATCCGCCATCGTGTAGCGGATAATCGTCCGCTCGATGTGCCAGCCCGTGCGCGGCGTAATGTGCTCGATGAGATGCGCCACTGTCGGGATGCGCTGCGGATCGAGTTGTAACATTTCCAACCCAGCCAGATATTCAAGGCAGAGATGCTCCAGCAAATAAGGCTGGTGAATTCCCGCAAACAAGTCGGCCCAAATGGCGTGCTGCTCCCTGGAAAAAGCAATCTCCTGATTTTCAGTGGAATATTCATGGGATGGGTCAATGCGCTGTTCGGCAATATCCCCCGTGTACCCTGGCACGTTTTGATTCATGGTCATGATTTAGCGCCTTTCTTAAATCGAATTTTGGAGAACGCAAAACACCAATACTTTCTTCAACGCATCAGGGATGTTATCACCTCCAAAAACGGAAGTCAAGAATAGGATAAACCTTGTCGAGTTTGAAAATGATACAATCGCAACGATGACCAGCCTGAACGGAAAAACCATTCTCATTACCGGGGCCGCCCGCCGCCTGGGGCGTCTCTTTGCCCTCGCCTGCGCCCGCGCTGGAGCGGATATCATCATCCACCACGCGCATTCGGATGAAGATGCAAAACAGGTGCGGGATGAAATTGAATCAATCGGACGAAACGCCTACATCCTCGCATCAGACTTCGGGACGCCTGATGCTGTTTCGAGACTCATTTCTTTAGCGAATGACATTTCCCCGCTCTACGCATTGGTGAACAGCGCCGCCGTCTTTGAACCGCTCTCCTTCAACGACACCACCCTCGACGATTGGAATCGCCACCTCAACATCAACCTGACCGCGCCATTTTTGTTGAGCCAGGAATTTGCGCGGCAAACGAACGAAGGCTGCATTGTCAACATTTTGGATTGGCGCGCCCTGCGCCCCGCCGCCGATCATTTTCCCTACACTATCAGCAAAGCCGCCCTCGCCGCAATGACAAAGTCCCTGGCGGTTGCATTGGCCCCGCGCATCACTGTAAATGGATTGGCGCTTGGCGCGATACTCCCGCCATCAGATAATTTGTCAGCTAGTGAAAAGATCATAGAAAACGTACCAGCCAAACGCTGGAGCGAGGCGGGCGAAGTCGAAGAAGCATTGTTGTTTTTGTTGACATGTCCCGCCTACATCACCGGTGAAATCATCCACGTGGATGGCGGAAGGCATTTAGTGTAATTACCCGTCATTGCGAGGGCGGTGTTCTTCCGCCCGAAGCAATCTCCGACGCTGTATATGAGACTGCTTCATCGGGCTAAAACCCTCCTCGCAATGACGAACAGGAGAATTCATGGACAAAACCTTTATCAAAGACCTGCTCGTGCGCGGCATTATTGGAATTCGGGATTGGGAGCGTCAAACGAAGCAGGATATTTTGATCAACGTGACGGTGTTTTCGGATGCGTCGCGCGCAGGTGAAACGGACGATATCAACGACTGCGTGGATTACAGCGCGCTGGCGAAAAAGATACAAGCCCATGCTGAAACCGCCGCGCGGTTGACGGTGGAAGCGTTGGCAAATGATTTGGTGAAAATTTGTTTGGAACAGGCCAGCGTGCGGAAAGCCATCGTGCGCGTGGAAAAGCCTGGCGCGGTGCGCTTTGCAAAATCGGTTGGTGTGGAAATCGAACGCAAGCGAGATGAGTGACCTGCATCGCGCCTGCCTCAGCCTCGGCTCGAACATCGAAGCGGAAAGAAACCTCCCGAAGGCAATCGAATTGCTGCGGGAGGTTGGCAAAGTTGTAGCGGTATCCAGCGTTTGGGAATCCAAGTCGGTTGGGTTTGACGGCCCTAATTTTTTGAATGCCTGTGTCTTATTCCTCACCCCGCTTCAGCCTGTTGAGTTGAAGGAAAAAATCATCCGCCCCATCGAAGCAAAGTTGGGACGCATTCGCGGCGAAGAGAAAAACGCCCCGCGTCCCATTGATATTGATATTCTGCTTTTCGATAACCATCCGCTCAATACAGAGTTTTGGGATTACGCATTTGTGATCGTTCCGCTGGCGGAGTTGATTCCTGATTTTGTGCATCCTGTCAGCGGGGAAAAATTATTTCGAGTTGCCGGGCAGGTGTCCGTGTGGATAAAGAAGCGGGTACTTGCGTGAGCGAAGTGCAAAGTCTGGAGACTTTGCAGCCCAGAAAATAATTAAATCCGCAACGGCTCCGCGCCGCGGTTGAGATGATCCAAAAATTCCTGGCGGGTGTTGATGCTCTTGCGGAAACTGCCCAGCATCGAGGATGTGGTCATGCGGGCGTCGTGCTTTTTCACGCCGCGCATCATGGCGCAAAGATGAAGGCCTTCGACCACCACGGCCACGCCTTGCGGCTTGAGCAGGTCGTGGAGAAAATCGGCGATCTGACGGGTCATGCGTTCCTGCACTTGCAGGCGGCGGGCGTACATATCTACGATGCGGGGAATCTTCGAGAGGCCGATCACCTGTCCGCTGGGGATGTAGGCGACGTGGGCGCGTCCCATGAATGGCAGCATGTGATGTTCGCACAGGCTGAAGTACTCAATATCGCGCACGATGACCATGTCGTCGTAATCCACTTTGAAGAGCGCGCCATTGATCAGTTTGGCAGGGTCGGCTCGATAGCCACTTAACAGTTCAGGGTACATGCGGGCAACGCGTCTGGGTGTGTTCACCAATCCTTCGCGCTGCGGGTCTTCGCCAAAGGCGGCCAGCATCGAACGGACGGCGTTTTCAACGGCTTCGGTATTGATCTCTTGATTAAAGGGCGGGCGTTCATCGAAATCTTCGTTCAGTTCAGGATCACGCATTTTTTTCACTCCAGTAAATGTATGGAATACCCCGATTGTATCTGATTTGAGGGAGCGCACCCAAAGGGTGGGCGTCAGTTTTTTGAAAAACCGCTAAGGGTTCGTAAAAATATAATTTCCCTCACCCGTCCGCCAACCATGTCTTTGCGAGGGCGCTCTTGCTCTTCGCCCGAAGCAATCCCCTCACTGATACGGAGATTGCTTCGCCGCCCAAGTGCAAGAGCGGCGGCTCGCACATCGTCCTCGAATGGGGAATGACGAAATGACGGAAGTTATTAATTTACGAACCCTAAACGCGAAGGGCACAAAGTACACAAAGGGGGACGAATTTATGCTTTTGCGCCTTTTTTCCTTCGTGACCTTTGTGTACTTTGTGTTTAAAAAAAGATTCACCCAAGATACTGACGCCCACCCGCATCCAAACTCCAGCGGGTACAATATGCAATATCTTATTTCAAGAAAAGGCAGAAACATGAACAGGAATAATAATCTTTATTTGAAAAGCGTTTTCTTTGGCGCATGGCTGGGGGGTATCTTCGGCGGGACTCTTGGGGCAGTGACTGGCGCATTGAGCAGACAGTGGAGCGGCGTGCAATTCGGCGCCCTGCTTGGCATCATCCTCGGCGTGGTGACGGGTGTGTTGACGGGCGCGCTCACCGTCCGCACTGCGGGGGAAACAGGCGGGGTCAGCACGGGCGCGTATAGCGGCATGGTCTTTGGCGCATTCCTCGGGCTTATTTTTGGAATTTTCATCCCTGAGTCATTTCGGCTGGGTATCCTGGCGCTGGATATCGTCATCTTGAATGTTCTTGTGCAGGGGCGTTTCGAGGCGGCGGTTTTGGTGAGTTTCCTGCTTTCGGTGCTTGCCACTGCTGTCGGCGCATGGATCAGCGGGCGGAATTTGAAGCCGCGCAGTTTGAATCCCACTGCATAATCCAATCAGCATGTTCACCGCCCTGCGCCACATCCTCGCCATTTTATTATTGCCGTTCATGGCGGTGATCGTCATCCCCGCATGGCTGTTCAAGGCCTTCGCAAATATTGACACCCGCTGGTTTGGGACAGCATCCATCCAGGCGTGGACAGGTTTCATCGTGGGGGCTTTGCTGGTTTGGGTTGGATTTACTTTGTTCGTGCTGTGTGTCAATCTCTTCGTACTCTTCGGTCAGGGGACGTTGGCTCCCTGGAACCCGACTCAAAAACTTGTTGTGACCGGCCCCTATCGCCACATCCGCAATCCGATGATCAGCGGCGTGGCAATGATGTTGATCGGCCAGTCCTTATTTTGGGGTTCGTGGATCATCGGTCTCTGGGTGGGGATATTCATCGTCATCAACCATATCTATTTTATTTTTTCAGAAGAGCCTGGCTTGGAAAAACGGTTTGGGGAAAGCTACCTTAACTACAAAGCCAACGTCCCCCGCTGGCTTCCGCGGTTGAGACCGTGGAAAGGCTCTTAAGAGATTTGCCACAGAGCGCTGAGAAAAAACTTTTAAAGATCTCTCCCGAAAGAATATCGGGACGCTGACCGCTAACTACTTCCCCCACCTCGGCTGCCAATCGGAAATCGGATCGTCCGTTAAATTTTTCGCGCCTGTACCGTCAGGGTGGACGATGTAAATTTCGTTGTTGCCATCTCGAAAGGAGGCGAAGGCGATCCAGTTTCCAGCGGGAGACCAGCTTGGGCCCAGGTTATCCCCACCGTTGGTCAACTGCACCAGATTCGTCCCATCCACATTGATGATGTAAATATTGCGGTTCCCCTGCGGACCTGCGTAAAAAGCAAGCCGCGTCCCATCGGGTGACCAGGAACTGCGCCCGCCCATATCCTTCAAGTCCGTCACCTGGCGGATGCCCGAACCGTCCGCGTTCATCACGAACAACTGCCGCGTCCCCGCGCGCGAGGATGCAAAAGCAATCATCGAACCATCAGGTGACCAGGTGGGGTCAATGTCATCGGAGGTGGTGATGGCATGTGGATTCGCGCCATCGGGCTTCATCACCCAAAGCCCGTTGCCCTCATTTGTAAAAACGATCCAATCCCCATTGGGCGAAAGCTCTGGCGCATACAAACTGCCGATACTTCTTGTGAGGCGTTTGAAATTTTTGCCGCTGGTATCGATGGAATAGATCTCGAAATTTCCGGTGCGGCGCGACGAGAAATAGATCGTCTGCCCATCGGGTGAAATGGACGCGTAAAAGGCTGTCGCTTCCGCTTCTGTAATTTGCTTGCGGCCTGTCCCATCCGCATTCATCAAACAGATTTGATCGATTTGCTTGACATAGCAGGTGAAGGCGATCTTGCCGCTGAGAGACGCCTCGACCCCTGCACTGGGAGTTGGTGAGAAAACCAAGGTTGGCAGGGCGCCCCCCGATTCATTCGTTGGCGGCACGGTGGCCGCAGGGAAATTCAACGCTGTGGGAGTTTCCAAAGGCAAACCGACAAACGGAGTTGGGGCTGGGTTCGGTGGGATATACCAGATGTAAATAAACACGCTTATTAATACACAGATTCCCATTACCCCGAAGGCGGTGCCAGCGATCAGGATTTTGTCAAAGGTGGTCAGAAGTTTGCGCGGCGTGGACATGCCCAATATTTTATTCGATATGGGGAGGGAATCACAGTGTGCAAGCAAAGGTTGTCAGGATTACCCTTTTCCCTCACCCCAATTAGGAAGACTTTTCGCCGTGTCGACTTCCCCCTCTCCCTGAGGGAGAGGGCAGGGTGAGGGCCTTTCACAGCCCAGCGAACCCTCTGCCTCCCCTGACACCTTTTGCTTGCACACGTGTGGTTTTTTCCGCCCTATCAGCGCACGTCCATGACCTCTGTGATG
>CAKKRM010000050.1 GCA_919902735.1 Anaerolineales bacterium
TTTCCGAGGAAACCAGCTCGGGTTTCAGGCCACCAGCGCTGCCGCCGCCTTCAGATTCTTGGCCAGCAGGCTCAGACGAACCCACATCTCGCTGCCTTCCACATAATGATACCGTATTCCGTCACCGCCATAATGTTCTTTGACGTTGCCGATGTCGCCTTCGATACGGTTTCGTTCCCGTTGTTTCCGCCGAAGATATTGTTCCTGGCGTTGGCTTTCCTCACTCTTGCGGCCTAACGGTTTGAAGGCCGACCGGATGCCCTGCGCCTTTAACAACTCGCGATTTTCACGATTCCCGTATAACTGATCGCCCGTCATCGACGGTGGTTTCCGGCCAAAACGCTCTTCGTAATTCTTGATCTGTTCCTCGACGATCTCGACCCTCGCTTCCGAATAATTCTCGTGACAAAACTTGTCTAAAAACGTGAACCCGTCCACATGACTCAAACACACCTTCGGCCCAAACTCAACCTCTTTCCCACCGCTCTTGCCACGCTTGATCGGTCGCACATACTCCCGCCAAAAACTCACGACCCGCTCCTCACACCGCTGGACTTTCTCGTCATACATATTTTTTTGCTGCTCATAAATCCTCTGCGCCACCTTCAGCCGCTCTTCTACTTCCTTGCGGACAAGATAATCCACTTCGACAACCCGCGCCTTCAATTGTTCCAGATTCCGTCGGACATATTGCAACATCTGTTTCTTCGTCCGTTCGATCATCTGACGTGTTTTTAACTTCTTCTTCGCAAAATTCAAGAATAACTTCCTCGCTGTTCGACGGTACGTTCGGATCTTTTCTCCGGTCTTTCCGGCAATCTCCTTGATCCTCTTAACCGTCCATTCCCGAACATCATTGAGCAACCCAATGTCATTTGGATACTTGATCTTCTCCGGCATCACCGTCGCGTCCACCAGCATCCCCTTACCACGAATGATCTTCTTGTCGATCAACACTCGGTACGTCTTATTCTCCAACTCCCTGACAAACTTCGGCCCAAGCTTATGGCGTATCTTCGTCAATGAACTCGCATCTAATTTCTTGCCCGTCTCAAATTGTTCCATCCCGCAAAACGCCTGCCAGTACACATTCTCCTGTAACTCCAGCACAACTCCCGCGTCACTGAGAACTGTCATGTGTTTCAACAAAAATAGCCCGATCACCAATCGCCCGTCTAACCCGGGCCGCCCTAAATCTGAAAAATGCTTCGCATACTCCCCTTCCAATTCTTCCCACGGAATCAATCCCTTGATCTTCAACCAGCGGTTACCCTCCGCCAACTGCCCCCCAAACGGCATCAATTCCTCAAACAAATATTTCCCATCACGGTTCTTTCTTCGATACATGGCTTTG
>CAKKRM010000051.1 GCA_919902735.1 Anaerolineales bacterium
AAAAAAATCACCCAATGGACTTTGAGCCATCGGGTGATTTTTTTATCCAAGCACAGGTCTTGAAGGCGGTTCGAGCAATATGGCCAGTTGCTGCGCGCCTTCGCTATCCGTCACGGCCAGCACTTCGTCGCCTGCCTCCAGCGCAGTCGTGCCGCGCGGCAGGGTGATCTGTCCGTGGCGGATGATGGCGGCGATGATGCATTGATCGGGCAGTCCCAACTCCCTAAGTTCCTTGCCAATTGCCTTGGCGCCTGGCGGAACCTTCTCCTCCACCACCGAATAACGCCCACGGCGTAGTTTGAGCAGGGTCATCATATCGCCGAGCGACATTTCCTCCTGGATCAGGTGCGCCATCACATCCGCGTGATTGATGGTCTCATCCACGTGAAAGTTCTTGTCGAACAACCAGGCATTGCGCGGGTTGTTGATGCGGGCCACCGTGCGGCGGGTTTTGAACATCGTTCTCGCAAGGTAGCACAACACCAGGTTGGCGGCATCGTCATTGGAGCAGGCCACAAGCACGTTCGCCTTTTCCAGGCCAGCCTGTTTCAAGACGGTGGGGTCGGTGGCCTGGCCTTCATAGATCACTTCGGTGGGAAGTTCATGATGAAGACGCGCAAGCAGTTCACGGCGATGCTCGATCAACCGCACCTGATAGTTTTGAGCCAGTAATTGTGTGGCAAGCTGGGCGCCTGTGCGTCCGCCGCCAGCAATAAATACATACATGTTATGCCTCCTTGCCTTCCTGCAATTTTGCGCGCAGGGCTTTCACGCCTTCGAGGGTCGCACTTACGGTAAGGATATCGCCGCTCTTGAGCTTTGAATTCGGGGTTGGTAATTCCGCGCGGCCTGCGCGGGTGAGTGCGGCGCAGATGGTATTACTGCATTCATCCAGCAAATTGGATATGGTCAAACCATCCCATTTTGGCGAGATGTACATCTCGTACATTTCCACTTCGCCATTGCCTGCGGAAAACACCGCGCGAAAGGAGGGGTCGATCAATAATTCCTGCACACGCTCGGCGCCCCAGGCCGTGGAACTGACGATCTGCAAGCCAAAGGCTTCGAGCATCTCGCGCATGGCCGGGTCATAATTACGGACGATGACCTGCTTCACATTTGGATAATGCACGCGAATGGTGTGTCCAATCACGGCGTTCATGGTATCTGAGTTGGTCACCACGGCAACGCCATCCGATTTATCGATACCGGCGCGTTCCAATGAATCAGAGGAGAGAGCTTCCCCTTCAACGACACGCCCTCTAAAGTCCGGGTGGAGGCGGTTAAAAGCCTTCTGGTCGCTGTCGATGATTACAACCTGGTGTCCATTTTTAAACAGGCGGTAGGATAATTCCGCTCCCACCCTGCCGCAACCGACTACGATGAAATTCATTTTCCAACTCCTTCATGCCCATCAAATTCATGAACGTGATAGGGCACGTTTGTGATCACAATATCATGCTGATGTTTTAATTGCCCGCGCAGGATTTCCGCTGTATTGGTATGCAATGTGGCGGTCATGCGGTTGTCCGAGATGAATTCAGGCACCACAATGGTGATGGTCTCGCCGGGCTGGCGTTGTTCCGCAATGTCGGAAATATAGCCGAGGATCGGTTCAACAAAAAGGCGATAGGGCGAATCGAGCATGACCATGCGTACGCCCTCCCCCCAGGTCTCCCACTTCTGACGCACCTTTTCCGCATCCGCCGGTTCGATGACAACATGCACGGCCGTTACATCATCAGACAACATACGGGCATATCGAAGCGCAGACAGGGTTCCCTGATGCACGCCGCTGACCGGCATGATCACGCGATGGCGGATGGTATGCGGCGGAATCACGCCGAAATTATCGAGGGAAAGTTTTTTGGCAAGGTTGTTGTAGTGACGGTGAATCAACCAGAACACGCTCACCAATAGCGGGATCAGGAATAGCACAACATAGGCGCCATCCTGGAATTTTGTAATGGCGAACACCATCATTACCACGAAGGTACAAACGGCGCCAAACCCGTTGACAAGCATTTTTGAACGCCAGCTTTTCTCATAACGCAACGTGGAACCCCTCTCTGTTTTGGTCTCGCCCTGCTTCAGCTTGCCGATCTTCCGCCAGCGCAGGGTCATGCCGCCCTGCGAAAGGGTAAATGATAAAAACACGCCGATCGCGTAAAGGGGAATAAGACGCGTTACGCTGGCATTAAAGATTACAAGCAGAAGCGAAGCGATGATCGCGAGCGTTGCAATACCACGCGAATAAACCAGACGACTGCCGCGATAGGTTAACTGACGGGGTAAAAAGCCATCTTTGGCAACCAGCGCGCCCAAACGCGGGAAATCCGCAAAGGCAGTATTCGCGGCCATAATGAGGATCACCGCGGTCGCGCCAATCAAGAGAAGATAGAAGAATCCTCGATCCCCATAGACTGTGCGGGCAAACTGGGAAATGACCGTTTCACTTTCGGAAGGAACTGCCCCAATCTCCTTGGCAAGGAAGGAAATTCCCAGAAAGAGCGAGCCCAGAATAAGGGACATCCAGATCAGGGTAATGCCGGCGTTCTTGCTGCGCGGTTCCTTGAATGCGGTAATACCATTCGAGATCGCTTCCACACCAGTGAGGGCGGTTGTACCGCTGGCAAATGCGTGCAAAATCAAAAACGGAGTTATGGCAGTTACCGCGCCATGAAGAGATTCAAGTTCGGGGGGGTCGACCACCGATCCCAATGTCCCTGTAAAAAAGCGGAACAATCCCATACCCACCGTCACGATCATCATGACTACAAAGAAATAGGTAGGGACGGCAAAAGCCACGCCGGATTCCTTGACACCGCGCATGTTCATCAACATGATGAACATGATGAATATCACAGCAAGCGCAACCCGATAGGTATATATCTCCGGGAAAGCCGACGTTATCTGCGCAACGCCGGATGCAATGGAAACCGACACAGTGAGGATGTAGTCTATCAAAAGGGATGCGCCGGCGATCAGGGCGGGTAATTCGCCAAGATTATCGCGGGCGACAATATACGCGCCGCCGCCATCCGAATAGGCATGGATGGTCTGTTCGTAGGAAATGGTAACAATTGCAAGCAAGGCCACAATTGCCATTGAAATTGGAAATACAAATCCAAAAGCTGTTGTGCCTGCCGCCGCAAGGATTACAAGAATCTCCTGCGTTGCATAGGCTGTGGAGGATAACGCATCGGAAGCGAAGACCGCGAGGCCGACTACTTTCCCGATGGTTTGATGGGCTGCATCTGCGGTGGAGAGTGGGCGTCCGATGAGCCATGAACGCCATGTATGAGGCGGCTTGTAATCCGCCGTACGTTCGATAATGGAGGTTTGTGAATTGTCTTGCTGATTGATCATGTTTATTACCAACTTACCGGCAAAAATTATGTCCTCCCTGAGAGAGGACAGGGAC
>CAKKRM010000052.1 GCA_919902735.1 Anaerolineales bacterium
GTGACGGCGAATTCTCCAGTGGTGACATCTGTATAGGAAACAGAAGCAGTTTGAAAGTCCAGAAAGATCGAGGCGAGGTAGTTGTTCGCATCCCCTGGCAGGAGTCCGGGTTCAGTCACAGTCCCCGGAGTCACCACGCGGACTACCTTGCGCGGAAAAATTCCCTTCGCTGGCTGGTCGCCGACTTGTTCGCAAATCGCAACGTGGTAGCCTTTTTCGATCAGGCGGGCGAGGTAATTTTCAACGGCGTGATATGGAATGCCCGCAAGCGGCACGCGCACACCGTTGCCGATGGGGCGCGAGGTTAGAACAATGTCAAGTTCGCGGGCTGTGATCTCGGCGTCTTCATCGAAGGTTTCGTAAAAATCGCCGAGACGAAAAAAAACGATTGCGTCGGGATATTCGCGTTTGACATCCAAATATTGCTGGCGTACCGGGGTGACATCATCGTTGGGCATGTGGGTGATTTTACCATTTCAAAATGGAAGGCGGTAAAATAAGCCATTCCAACTTTGAGAGATGATCATGTTTAGTAAAAAAATAAATTCCGAGCGTAGTGGTTTCCCTTTTTTAAAACCGTTGAATTTGCCCGAATCCACGGAATCGTATGACGATTTTTTGCAACGATTGGAGAGTCTTTTCAACGGTGAGGATGCCGAGGCGTATTTTCAGGCAATCGAAGGCGCGCCCACCCGCTGGCAGCGAAAACCCGAACTGATGGTTTCAAAGGCTGTGGGACATTTTCGCTCAGGCGAGGATGACTTGGGAATGCAGGTATTGGATGAGGTCGAGCGCATTCACCCGAAATACGCGCCTGTCTACTATTACAAGGCAATGCACTATTTTGAGCAGATATTCATTGCGCGCGCTTTGCGCATGATACACAAGGTTCGCATGCTGGGGGAGTTGGATGACGAAGCGGAATCTCAATTGAGCGAGATGGAATCCGTCTCCCGCAGCATGCTTCAAGAGTCAGGGAATTTGCTGGGGGCGTCGTTTGAAATTATGGAAAAGGCCAGTTGGGGAAACGAAGTCGCGCAGGAGAAATTGGAAGCCGGCCAATGGCAGGCAGCGGAGCAGCATACGCGCGAAGCCTTGCGCTTGATTCCAAACTGGGCGTCGCCGCGTAATAATCGCGCCTTTGTGCTGTACTATATGGGGAAAACCCAGGAGGCAATTTCGGAAGCCCGCAAAGTGTTGGAGGCGGAGCCGGATAATTTTCATGCCTTGAAAAACCTGGTTGTATTTCATGTTGGGCTGAACGAAGAGGAAAAAGCGCGAGAGTATGCGGATGCGTTATGGAAGCTTGTTCGCTCTGATTCGGACGACTCAATGGAGGTGGATGCTGCCATATCCGTCTTTGGGCTTTTGAATGAGCATGAAACCTTGTGGGAACTGGCGCAAAAATACGTTAAGCGCAAGGAAGAGGATTTGCTGGACGTATCCTGGCATGTTCTTGGGATTGCCGCGCTTCACAAGGGACAGGTAAAAGAGGCACAGAAACTGCTGGAAAAGGCGGAACCATATTATGAACCTGCGCGAGAACTGGCGATTGAAGTCCGTAAATCCATAAAAGAGAAGACCAGACCGTCGGCCCCTTCTTTTTATTATTCGTCTATTGGGATGTTGCTTCCCGCACCCGTATTAAACGGCATGATCGAAATATTATCGAAACATCAGGGCGAGGGCGATATTCCCCCATACATCATGAAAAAGCTGGATGATTACCTGCGAAACCGCCCGTATGTAATTAATGCGCTGCTGCGAATGCTGCCCGACCCATTTGCGGCAAGGGGAGTTCCCGGAATGTTGCTGTCTCTCAACCGTCGCGGAGTGGATGCTCGTCTGCTCGAATTTGCGCTTGGGAGTATAGGCGGCGATGATGTGCGGCTCAATGTGTTATCCGCTATGGCGCAGGAGGGCAGGAAACTTCCTCCCAACCCCATTCGTTTTTGGAACGCCGAGCTGAGCGAATGGCGGGAGGTTGATTTTTCGGGCCAATTGCTTTCGGATGATGTTGAATTGAAAATTTCCGAAGAGGCCGCTGTCTGGGCAAATAAGGCGCAGGAAACAGATGATTCGAAGGAGAAAATTTCATACCTGCGAAAAGCGGTGCAGCTTGATCCGCATAGCGGATTTGCCGTTCACATGTTGGGTGTATTCCTGATGAATGACGGGCAAAAAGAGGAGGGCATGAAATACGCTCGAAAAGCGGTGGAAGTTGACCCATCCTATATGTTTGCTTACGCCAACCTTGCCCTGTTGGAGGCGCAGGAAGAGAAACCAAACGAGGCGTTGGTGCATGAATATACTACCAGGGTACTGGGCGCTCCTGTTATAACCATTCAAACTGCTTTTATTGCTCATATCGCCGCGATGTATCTTGCATTTGATCGCAAAGAACTCGAAACAGCCAGAAATGAGTATGAAATTGCTTCCGAACTTCGCCCCGATGACCCCATGCTCGATGGATGGGATGTGAGCCTGAAATTTGCCGATGTTTTTTCAGGCAGCTGGCTGGAAAAATGGCAATCCGAGAGCCGCGAGAAGGCGCATAATAAAACCATTCGAACGAAACTTGAAACAACCACTACTTCCGATGTGACACTCAACAGCCTTACTCGTGACGCGCTTGGCAACGTGGCCCGCTTTTGGGGTATCGCTGCGTATGGAAGAAAAGCGGAATTGATTCAGAACATTTCCACAAGAATGCGGGATGAAGCCGCTGTTGATTTTGTGCTTGGCAAACTTTCTTCCGATGAAAAGGCCGCGCTGCAAGCGGCGCTCGAAAAAGGCGGCGCGCTCTCGTTTCAGGCATTCACAGAAAAATACGGCAACGACCTGGAAGAGTCCCCGCATTGGAATTTCCACGAGCCAAAAACCATCATGGGACGATTGCGCCAGGCGGCCCTGCTTGCAAAAGGCACGCTCGATCACGAGCAGGTTCTCTATGTGCCCGCCGATGTGCGCGACGCACTTAAAAAATCTCTGGGAGAATAAAATGTACAAACTCGTTCTCGTCCGCCACGGACAAAGCGCATGGAATCTTGAAAATCGTTTTACAGGCTGGACGGATGTTGACCTGACCGAACTTGGCCGCTTCGAAGCTGCCGAAGCGGGCAAGCTTTTGCTCGAAGATGGATATGATTTCGATGTTGCCTACACTTCTGTTTTGAGGCGCGCCGTTCAAACACTTGGCATCATTCAAGGCGTGATGGACCTAGACTGGATTCCCGTCGTTCGCGCCTGGCAGTTGAATGAAAGACATTACGGCTCGCTGCAAGGTTTGAACAAAGCAGAGACCGCCGCGCAATTTGGCGAAGAGCAGGTGAAGGTTTGGCGGCGTTCTTATGATGTTCCGCCGCCAGCTTTGGAATTGACCGATGAACGCCACCCCAAATTTGATCGTCGCTACGCCTCTTTGACTCCCGAACAGCTGCCAGCCACCGAGTCGCTTAAAATTACGCTGGATCGGGTTCTGCCTTACTGGCATTCCACACTTGCGCCTGAAATTAAATCAGACAAACGCGTGTTACTCGTTGCCCACGGAAATTCCATCCGCGCATTGGTGAAGTATCTCGACAACGTCTCCGAAGCCGACGTCACCGAGTTGAATATTCCGACAGGCCTGCCGCTTGTCTATGAACTCGATAAAGATTTGAAGCCGATCAAAAATTATTATCTTGGCGACCCCGAAGAAGCGGCAAAGAAAGCTGATGCGGTTGCGAATCAGGCCAAAGCGAAGTAGGGCTTTTACCACGAAGGACACAAAGTTCACGAAGGAAAACCTTTGTGCCCTTTGTGTTTAACAGTGTAGAGTCGATTGGAAATAAAATATAAACACCGTCCCGACACTTGCGCCGCGCTCCACATCGTCCCGATGTTCTTGCGGGAGTGCGGTGAGGTTTTTTCCGAGCAATTGAATTGCCCGACGGCAACCCTTCGACAGGCTCAGGACAATGCCTTCGGGACGTTTTTGCTAATTACCGATAAAGTCTAATGAATCCCGATTTTCTTCACGAACTAAAAAAACGCTTCACCGGCGACCTGCGGCATGACTCTGCTTCGAAGGTTTTGTACTCTACGGATGCATCCATGTACCAGATCGAGCCGCTGGGGGTCGCAATTCCTAAAACGCAGGATGATTTACAAGCGGCGGTGGAACTTTCGGCGAAATATAAAATCCCCGTCCTGCCGCGTGGATCGGGGTCTTCGTTGGGTGGGCAGGCCATCGGCGAAGCGTTGATTTTGGATTGCTCGCGTTACCTTGATTCCATTATTGAAATTGACCCTGAAACTCATTCGGCAATTGTCGAACCTGGGGTCATCCTTGCCTCTCTTAACCGCCAAGCCGCAAAACATGGACTGATGTTCGGCCCCGACCCTGCCTCTGCGGAACGGGCTACGATGGGCGGCGTGATCGGCAACAACGCTACAGGCGCACATTCGATTTTATATGGCATGTCTGCGGATCATTTGATTTCTGCCGATGTCATCATGGCGGATGGCGGCCTTGCTGTTTGGGGAGAAATGAATGTAGATGAGCAAAGAGGAAAGAGGAAAGACGATTCGCTTCTTTCCTCTTTCCTCTTTGCCGCCCTTGAAATTCGTGAAAAATATTCCGAGGCGATAAAACAAAATTATCCAAAGTCGTGGCGCAACTCGGCGGGGTATCGGTTGAACTACCTTTTGCCGTGGAGTCCATCCATGCCGCCGCAGTGGGGCGGAAACGCATATCCTGCCAACCTGAAACCCTTCGACATTGCTCAGGGCAAGCCTGGAACATGGAACCTGGCTCCACTACTTGCTGGCTCCGAAGGAACTTTGTCGGTGATGCGGCGTGCAAGAGTGAATCTGGTTCACAAGCCGAAGCATACGATTTTGGGTGTGCTGGCTTATGAAAGCATCGCATCCGCATGTGATGATGTGCCGCGTTTGCTTGAACTCAACCCAAGCGCGATTGAATTAATCCCGCGCATGATTCTGCAATTGGCGCGGAGCGTCCCTGCGTATGCGCGGCAGATGAGTTGGATCGTGGGCGACCCTGCCGCAGTGTTGGTCGTTGAATTTAGCGGGGATCAGCCGTCGGCTTTGAAGGAAGCGGCGCTCGGCCTCGGAGACGTTCTAACCATCGCAGAATCTGCAGAAGAGCAGAGCCGTGTGTGGAGCATCCGCAAAATGGGGCTGGGGATTTTGGATTCGCGTCCGCAGGCGGCGAGGCCAGCGGCCTTCATCGAAGATTGCGCCGTGCCTGTAGAACGGCTGGGCGATTTTGTGCGCGAGATCGAAAAGATTTTGGCGGAGCATAAAACGGAGGGCGGGATTTATGCCCACGCCTCTGCGGGATGTTTGCACATTCGTCCGATTTTGAATTTGCAGAGCGGTGAAGGTGTGCGTGCGCTGCGCACAATTAGTGAGCGGGTTTTTGCGCTGGTGATGAGCCTGGGCGGCTCGATGAGCAGTGAACATGGCGATGGAATTGTGGCGGGCGAGTGGATCGAAAAAACATACGGCGCGGAAGTGGCCGAAGCCATGCGAATGCTGAAACATGCCGCAGACCCGTTCAACCTGTTGAACCCGAAGAAGATGCTGGATGCGCCGCCGATGGATACGCACCTGCGCTACGGTGAAAGTTATCGAGTGAATGCCTGGAATTCGGCTTTGCATTTCGAGCACGAGCGCGGGCTGGCTGGGGCAATCGAGCATTGCAACGGGCAGGGGGTCTGCCGCAAAACAAATGGCGTGATGTGTCCATCGTTTCAGGCGACGCGGGAGGAGGCGAACTCGACGAGGGGACGCGCAAATTTGCTGCGTGGATTGATTACGAATTACGAATCACGTAATTCGGAATACATAATTCGTAACGAGCCGCTGACCCAGGCAACGTATTCCGCCCTCGATCTCTGCCTCGCTTGCAAGGGCTGCACTTCGGAATGCCCGAGCGGGGTGGATATGCCGAAGTTGAAATATGAATTTATGAACGAATATTACAAAACCCACCGCAGGCGGTTGCGCGATTATTTGTTTGGCTATTTTCATGTGGCTGCAAAATGGATTTTGCCTGTTGCGCCGCTGGCGAATCTGTTCATGAAGATGGGCTGGTCTAGGAAGTTGATCGCGCGCGTGATGGGAATCACGGATAAGAGGGCGTTTCCTGTGTTCACGGCGCGTAGGTCACGTTTAAAACGCGGCCTGCATGGCCGTAAATCAATCATCTTTTTATCCGATGTGTTCTCGCGCTATATCGAGCCAGAAGTGGAAGAGGCGGCATTTGATATTTTGAATGCGTTGGGATTTGAAGTGATGGTTTTGCCGACCATCGGCGCGGGGGCTTCGCTGCTCTCGAAAGGATTCGTCGATGCGGCGCGCCGGCACGCAGAAAAGGTTTTAGCGGAGATCAAAGCCCTCGACCCTGAATCAATTGTCGGCGTGGTGGGATGCGAACCGCCTGAGGTGTATTGTCTCAAGCATGAGTACGTCGCTTTGCTGCCCAAGCGGCGCGCGGAGATCGAATCCATCACAAAGAAAGTTTGGCTGGTGGATGAGTTTCTTTTGCGTAATGATTTGACGTCACTGCAAGCGCAGTTTGCGAAGCAGTCTCAAAGCACAATGGGATTGCTTCGTCGGGACAACCGCCCTCCTCGCACATCGTCCTCGCAGAGGAATGACATAGTCACTTTTCACCCGCATTGCCACCAGCGCGCGGAGGGACTTGCGGACGATGGCCTGCCTTCGGGGACTTCCGCCACGGTGGCGATGTTGAAGATGTTTGGCTTCGATGTGCATGTGACCGATGCGGGCTGCTGCGGCATGGCTGGGACGTTTGGATTTGATGCGGAGCATTATGAGCTTTCGATGCAGGTGGGGGAGAAACTTCTGAATTCAGAATTCAGAAGTCAGAATTCTGAATTTGTTTGCTCGGGCGCGGCGTGTCGGATGCAGATACTGCATGGGACTGGGGTCGAGGCGCGGCATCCGTTGGTGTTGGTGAGGGATGTGATCGTGGGGTGATCTAATTTGATGGAGTTTCCTGTGCCGCATCTTTGGTGGGGGATTGGGAGCGCATCTTCACAAACCGATAACTGATCAGCGCCGACAGAGCGGCCACGCTGATAAATGCCGCTCGAAGCGAAACCCATGCTGCGAAACTGCGGACTACAGAATGCGCGAGATCGTGCCCAAGCGGGATGAGGTTGGACTCGGAGAACATGGCAGGAAATTCAGGGATGGCGAATTCAACCCATGCCCATTCAAAGGCGGGTATCGCGGCGATACCGACGCTTAATAAGATGAAACCTGTGATGAGGATGGGAACTCCCCACCAGCGCAGCCATCCTTTGAGTGAGCGCACGCCGAACAGGGCTGTCAATAAAAGAAATGTCAATGGCAGGAGCGGGCTGAGATTTAATGCGGTGTTGACCTTTTGCAGCGCGGCCTGAGGATCGCTTCCAAGCGGCCCGCTACCGCTGGCTGGGTCGGAGGAAGATGGCGGTTTTACAAGGGTTGCTTCTTTGGGAATTTCAGAAACCGCTTCGCTCAATTGTCTTTGTAATTCCTGCGATAATTTTTCGAGAGTCTCGCCTGTTGCGGCGCAAACGACAGGCGGCTGTCCTTCCGCGCCGAAGTCACTGGAATTAATTTGCTCCTTTTGTTCTTCGGTGCAAGGCGGCTGGGCATTGACCAGCTTCAGAATAAAATCCTGGCCTGCCTGGCCCGTGAGACGCGCCTTCAATTTTACGAGCGGCATTTTTACTGTGTCGGTTTCGCCGTTCAGGTACGCGGAGAGTTGATCCAGCGTGGCTTCGGTCATCTCCTGCAAATCCTGCGGCGGGAGCAGGTGCAGGATAAGCGCCTGCCAATGTTCTGACGAAAGATTCTTAAGGTAGGCTGGCTGGGGGTCAGAGTCACTCTGCGGGCTGGGCGAATGCCTTTCGTCGGGCGGCCCACTTTCAGATTGGGGGCGGGATGCGCGGCTGAATTGATCAAGGCAGGGCTGCGCATCCTGTAATTCGGTTTCGGTTGGGTTGCGCTTGCCGCTTCCGATCTCCACGTAGGCATCTTCGCCCAAGATATCCATCAGGCAGGCTTGCAGTTCAGGTGAGGCGCCGTCTATGGAACAGCCAAGCGGATTGGCCTTGCAGGGGTCGGCAATGAATTCCTCGACCAGTGAGAATTGTTCCGCAATCAGCGCGGGCAACTGCTCGTAGACCCCGTTCTCGACCAGCGCGCGCTTGTAGGTTTCGGAATTCAACAAGACGTGTTTGACGCCGAGGAGCAGGAATATCAGTATGCCTGTGAGAACAGCCAGCCCCGCGAAAAGCGCGGCGATGGTTTTGGCAATGAAGTTGAAAATAGAGGCAAATATTTTTCGCATTTTTCCTCTCTTTCATTTATCAA
>CAKKRM010000053.1 GCA_919902735.1 Anaerolineales bacterium
GAATCACGCGGAAGGGATGCGCTCCCATTGCCAGCGCGGCGACTTGCGCGTCGGACAATACGGGAATGCCAACTTTTCGGTCATGCGCTTTGGCGGCAAACTGACTCTTGTCCAATGAAGTGACGCAGCCCGTATCATGTGTGACGGTTAAGTCGGGATTGACTTCGTTCTTCATGGTTTCGATCTTGCGTAACACAGAGAATGAACGGGTGAAGTCACGCTGTACCAAAACATGGCGGAAGCCAAATCCGCAGCAATCGAACCAGGTGGAATAATCCGCGACATTCACGCCGATGGTTTCAAGCATGGCAGTCACAACGGCTGTGCGCTGTCCGCCGTAGATGTCGGGATCATAGATCGCGTCTTCGGCGACGATTTTGTAATAGTGACAGGCAGGGTGGACGGTGGCGGTGATCATGCTCATGTCGAGAGTTTGCCGTTCGGCAATTCGGTCGCGCATCACATGCACCCACTCGCTGTAATGGACGATTTCTTCGGGGATGACCAACGGCTTGCCCATCTTGCCCAAAATACGGCGGACTTCGTCACGCAGTTCCTTATGATGCACAAGCTGCTCGCGAATCTCTTTGTAATGTCCATAACTTGTGCCGCAGTGGATCAACGGGAAGTAGCCAGTCTCATAGGCGGCGGCGAAATTGCGCGCCATCACCGAGGCTTGCCCAGCCGCGTTGGATGCGGCAGATGCGTAGTAGTTCCAGCCTGTGCAGGAGGTTTGGTCAGTGGGGTCGAGATAGTCCAAACCAAATTGGCGATGAAGCCAGAGGATGGATGATGCATAGCCGGGGATATGTCCGCAGTGGCCGCAGGATTTATGATGCCAGGTGTGTTCGATGGGAATCTTTTTCTTGCGGCCATATTTCGTGGTCATTTCAACATACGGCTCAGGGACTCTTTGAACGATGATCTCGCCTTTGGCTTCGAGTTCAAACAAAAGGTCGTGCATGTCATGAGTCTTCGCAACAGATGCGTCACGAACAACAGGGTGAGATTTTCGTTCAAGGATCTGTTCAACAGTGGTTAGGTTATCAGTCATAGCGAATCTCCATTTTCAGGGTAAGAAAAATACCAGTAAGACAGAATCAATTTGAAGGGTAGGAATGAAGCGCAGTTTTTCTTCATCCTTCACACCTGCACTGGCGTGCGGCGCAAGTGTCCTTCCGAATTCATCCTTTCCACTACCCCTCCTCCAATTCTTCCTGCATAACTTCTGTCAACAGATCGTACAAGGCTTCATCGAGTTCT
>CAKKRM010000054.1 GCA_919902735.1 Anaerolineales bacterium
GGGCGAGTCCCAACGCTACGATATGCACCCGATCGTGCGGCATTATGCCTATGATCACTTCACGGACGAGAAGCGGCGCAAAGAAGCGCACGTGCAACTTGCCATGCACTTTGTTGACGCCATGCCCGTGACGAACAAGAATGTGAAAACGCTGGAAGACCTTGCACCCGTCATCGAACTGTATCATCACATGGTCGGGGCGGGGAATTTGGATGAGGCATTGAAGTTATTTTATGACCGACTTCACAAAGCACTTTATTATCAATTTGGCACTTATCAACTTTACGCTGAACTTTTACGCGCTTTATTTCTTGATGGCGAAGACAAGCCGCCGCGTTTGAAAAAAGAATTTGCCCAAGGATGGACGCTTGCTGCTCTCGGAAATGCTTACTTGTTGAACGGGCAGTCACGCGATGCCGTGCCTATTATGAAAAATTCTGTTTTGTTAGCTGAAAAAGTAAGCGACAAGAAAAACATTGCTATCGGGCTTGGGAATGTGGCGTACCAGCAACTGACCATTGGCGCGCTGAGCGCCGCGGAGCGCGACCTGCGCCGCTATATTGAACTTAGTATTGAATTAGACATTGAGGATGAAAATGCAGACGCACATCATGAACTGGGTAGATCGCTAAGTTACAGAGGCAATTGGGAAGAGGCTGAAAAGGAATTATCTATTGCATTGAATGCTTGGGAAAAACAAAAAGAAGTTCAAGCGCAATCTGTAATCTGGTTATACCGCGCCCTCCGTTTCCTGCTCATGGCAAGGGATAATCCAAAATCAAAAATCGAAAATCTGAAATCGTCAATCGAATGTGCCCAACGCGCTCTTGAACTGGCAGATGAAGATACAAAACAAAGATACTCACATCCAAGAGATTATGTTCGCGCTCACTGGCTACTCGGCGCGGCGTATCGTATGAATACCGAATTGACTCTGGCAGAAGAAAACCTGTCCAAAGCGCTCAATCTCTGTCGGCAAATCAATTTGGTTGACCATGAAGCCGACATCCTGCTCGACCTGGCGCGGTTACGTTACGCTCAAGGCGATTTCCAAGACGCGCAGGAAAAAGCGTCCGAGGCGCTGACGATCACGGAGAGGAGCGGGTATGTGTTGCAGGGAGCGGATGTTCACTTAATGCTCGCTACGCTCGCGTTGGAAGGTTTCAGGTTGAAGGTTGAAGGTGGGTTGAGTGATAAGGAGGCGGCGATTTTTCATGCGGAGGAGGCGTTGAGACTCGCGACGTGTGATGGTCCGCCGTATTATTACAAGGTGGCGTATGAGGAGGCGGAGAGGATGTTGGAAATGATGAACGCTTCGCGTGAAGGATGAAATACCGCCCACGAATGGTTGCCACGAATGCTCGAATGGCATGGCGTAACTTCGTGAACACTTGCACCGCGCTGGGTTCGTTGCAGTGCAGGTGTTCGTGAAATATTCGTGTACGGTGGGTCAACAAAAAAGGACTCGGCGATGGGCTGAGCTGAGCGGGGCTAAAGCCGCCTGCTCAGTACATGGAAGCCCTTCGGGCTGGTTCGCTGGCGCGACAAGTCGGTTTCAACCGACTTTCACGAACTGAGGCAGGGCTTTAGCCCGCACCGCGCATCGTAAGCAAACGCTAAAACACGCAAAGGACTCATCCCATCGCCGAGTCCTTTTTACTTGTCACTTTTTACTCGTTACTCATTCCCCTTTTTATGCTAGACTCACCCCACACTGATTACTGATTACTGTTCACTATTCACTATTCACTGCCCACTGTCCACTGTTCACTATCCACTATCCACTGACCACTACCCAATGGAACCCATGGAAACTCTCTCCTCCGCGCTCGACCCGCAATCCCCCGAATTCAAAGCCAACGCAGAACACAACCGCGCCCTCGCGAGTGAATTGAAGAAGCGGCTTGCCCTCGTCCGTGAAGGCGGCGGGGAGAAATACCGCAAGCGACATGAAGAGCAGGGCAAGCTCTTCGTGCGCGAACGCATCGAACGTCTGCTCGACCCTGGCGCGCCGTTCCTCGAACTCTCCGCGCTTGCGGCAGGTGACATGTATAAAGGCGAAGCGCCGAGCGCGGGAATTGTCACCGGCATCGGACGCGTTTCGAATCGCGAAGTGATGATCGTTGCCAACGACGCCACCGTCAAAGGCGGTTCGTATTTTTCGATGACCGTCAAAAAGCATTTGCGCGCGCAGCAGGTCGCCGAGGAAAATCATCTGCCCTGTTTGTATCTTGTCGATTCGGGCGGCGCGTATCTGCCGCTGCAGGATGAGGTCTTCCCCGACGCGCATCACTTCGGACGTATTTTTTACAATCAGGCGCGCATGTCTGCCAAGCGCATTCCGCAGATCGCCGCCGTTATGGGCAGCTGCACCGCGGGCGGCGCATACGTCCCTGCGATGAGCGATGAGGCCATCATTGTCAAGGGCGCGGGCACCATTTTTCTTGGCGGCCCGCCGCTCGTCAAAGCCGCCACGGGCGAGGATGTCACTGCCGAAGAACTGGGCGGCGCAGATGTCCACACGAGAAAATCTGGAGTTGCCGATCACTTTGCGGAAGATGATGATCACGCGATTGAAATCCTGCGGGGAATCGTTGAAACGTTACAACGTTCAAACGTTAACACGTTTCTTTCTGCGCTGACAGTTGCTCCCCCCGAAGAACCTTTATACAACCCTGACGAATTGTACGGCGTCCTGCCGCGCACTTTCAAAGAGTCCTACGACGTGCGTGAGATCATCGCCCGCATCGTGGACGGTTCCAAGTTCCGCGAATTCAAAGCGCGTTACGGCACCACGTTGGTGACAGGCTTTGCCCGCATTCATGGATACCCCGTTGGCATCATCGCCAACAACGGCGTGCTGTTCAGTGAGTCCGCTCTCAAAGGGACGCACTTCATCGAACTCTGCGACCAGCGCGGAATCCCATTGCTGTTCCTGCAAAATATCACAGGCTTCATGGTCGGCAAGGAATACGAAACAGGCGGCATCGCCAAAGACGGCGCGAAGATGGTACACGCCGTTGCCACGACCCGCGTCCCCAAATTGACACTCGTCATCGGCGGCTCTTTCGGCGCAGGCAACTACGCCATGGCAGGCCGCGCCTACGGCTCCCGCTTCCTGTGGATGTGGCCGAATGCAAGAATCTCCGTCATGGGCGGAGAGCAAGCCGCGAATGTGCTCTTAACCATCAAACAAGATCAACTCGTCAGAGAAGGCAAACCAGCTCTCAGTGAGTCAGAAGCGGAAGAGTTCAAACGTCCACTCTTGGAGAAATACGAAACCGAAGGCAGTCCCTATCATTCCTCCGCACGTCTTTGGGATGATGGCGTCATTGCTCCCGATGAAACGAGACAAGTGTTGGGGCTGGCTTTATCCATTGTGCTGAACTCGCCAAAAGAAGAAGGCGGGTTTGGGGTTTTCAGAATGTGATATGTCATGCTGAGCGTAGCGAAGCATCTCTACCACGTTGTGCGAGATCCTCACCGCACTGGCGTACGGCGCAAGTGTCGGTCGCGAAGAACGCTCCCTCAGGATGACATAATAAAACTATTACACAAAAAGGTGCTGCCATGCCATTTGAATCCTCCACTCCCCATCGTTTCTTTGCAAAACTTTCAGGTAATTGGAAAGGAACTTCCAGGCTTTGGTTGGAGCCAGACAAATTAGCCGACGAAGCTGCAATTGTGGCAACCATTCAACTTCTGCTCGAAGGCCGCTTTGCTTTGTACCTGTACCAATCTTCCATTGAAGGCGAACCACAACATGGGATGTTTACCTTCGGTTACAACATTACCCTCGAACAATTCGAAGCCAGTTGGGTGGATTCCTTCCATAACAGCACAGGCATCATGTTCTGCGTCGGCGCGGAAATAGAAAACGGATTTTCTGTTACAGGCAGTTACCCCGATCCCTCAGGCGGCCCTGACTGGGGTTGGCGCACTGAAGTTGAATTGAACGGAGATCAACTTACGATCACGGCTTATAACATCACTCCCGAAGGCGAAGAAGCCAAAGCGACGGAAGCGATACTTACGAGATTGAAGAAATAAAAAATGTGACTCCGTCATTGCGAGGAGCGCTCTTGCTCTTCGCCCGACATCGTACCCGAATGGGTAAGCAATCCCCTCGTCCATTGAGATTGCTTCGTCGGGACGAACGCCCTCCTCGCAACGACATATCAAAAGGTGAAAAATGAAAATCCTCATCATCGGCGGTACACGCTTTCTAGGACGTCACCTCGTCAACGCGGCGCGTGTGCGCGGACACACGATCACCCTCTTCAATCGCGGTCAATCGAACCCCAACATTTTCCTGCAAGTGGATAAGATTCAAGGCGACCGCGAAAAAGATTTGGATTTGCTTACCGATGAATACTGGGATGTGGCCATCGATACCTGCGGATATTTCCCGCGCATCGTCCGCATGTCTGCCGAGGCGTTGAAAGGCAAAGTCGAAAACTATGTTTTCATCTCCAGCATTTCCGTGTATGCTGATTTCAGTAAAATTGGAATCAACGAAAGCGACCCTGTTGCAAAAATGGAGGATGAAACGAACGAAGAAAATACCCCCGAAACATACGGCCCGCGCAAAGCCTTGTGCGAAAAAGCCGTGCAGGATGTTTTTGGAATCGACTCGCTCCTCATCCGCCCCGGCCTCATCGTCGGCCCGCACGATCCAACCGACCGCTTTACCTACTGGCCTGTGCGTGTGGCTCGCGGCGGCGATGTCCTCGCGCCTGACAGACCCGATGTGTTGACACAGATCATCGACGTGCGCGACCTCGCCAAATTTATCATCGGATTGATCGAAGAAAATGTCTCGGGCATTTTCAACGCAACGGGACCCGATTACAACCTGAGTTTTGGAAGGCTGCTCGATACCTGCAAGCTGATCGGCAATAGTGACGCAAAATTCAAATGGGCGCCGCCCGAATTTTTAAATGAAAATAATGTAGCCGCATGGAGCGACATGCCAGCCTGGCTCCCTGACAACGGCGAAGATGCAGGCTTCGCGCGCGTGGATATATCCAAGGCGCTGAATGCGGGTCTAAAATTTCACTCGCTGGAAGAAACCATCCACGATACGCTGGAGTGGGCAAATTCACGCCCCCAGGATCATGAATGGAAAGCAGGCTTGAAACCTGAGCGCGAAAAAGAATTATTGGAAATCCTCAAAAACAATGTTCAATAAAATCCTCATCGCCAATCGCGGCGAGATCGCCATTCGCATCATGCGCGCCTGCAAAGAACTTGGCATCAAAACCGTCGCCGTGTATTCTGCCGCCGATGAACATGCCCAGCATGTTCAACTTGCGGACGAATCCATTCTGCTCGGCGACGCCGCGCCGAAAGAATCCTATTTGAATGTGGATAAACTCATCCAGTCCGCTCTCGACTCAAAAGCAGATGCCATTCACCCAGGCTATGGATTCCTCTCAGAGAACGCCTCCTTCGCCGCCGCAATTGATTCCGCTGGCCTGGCATTTATCGGTCCTTCGGCAGATTCGATCCGCGCCATGGGCGATAAAGCCGAGTCGAAGATCGCCATGAAAAAAGCAGGCGTGCCAACTGTCCCTGGCTTTGAAGGCTTGGAATCGGACGATGATTTCAAAAAAGCCGCAAAGGAGATTGGCTATCCAGTTTTAGTAAAAGCCTTGGCAGGCGGCGGCGGCAAAGGGATGCGTGTGGTCAATGCCGAAAGCGAATTAAGCGAAGCCATTGAATCCGCAAGGCGCGAAGCCCTGAACTCCTTCGGCGATGAACGCTTGCTCATCGAAAAATATCTCACAGACGCGCATCACATCGAATTTCAAGTCTTTGGCGATAAGCACGGCAACCTTGTTCATTTGTTTGAACGCGAATGTTCCGTCCAACGCAGACATCAGAAAATCATCGAAGAAACTCCTTCGCCATTATTAACCCCAGAGCTTCGCGCCAAAATGGGCGAGGCCGCAGTCGCCGCCGCCAAAGCCGTCAATTACTACAACGCAGGCACCATCGAATTCATCTTTGACCCTCAACCTTCAACCTTCAACCTTCAACCTTCAACCCTCAACCCTCAACCTTCAACCTTCAACCTTCAACCTTTCTACTTTCTCGAAATGAACACCCGCCTGCAAGTGGAGCACCCCATCACCGAACTCACCGCAGGCATTGACCTTGTCCAGTGGCAGATCCGCATCGCCGCAGGAGAGAAATTCCCATTCACGCAAAGTGACTTCCACCAACATGGGCACGCCATCGAGTGCCGCGTCTATGCCGAAGACCCCGCCAACGGATTTTTACCCAGCACGGGCAAACTCCTGCAATTCATTGAACCCTGCGGCCCCGGCATCCGCGTGGATTCAGGGTTTAAAACAGGCAGTGACGTGACGCATTTCTACGACCCGCTGCTGGCGAAGTTAATTGTCCACGCCGAGAATCGCGAGGCGTCCATTCAGAGAATGCAAACCGCGCTTCGTGAATTCGTTGTGCATGGCGTTGTCACGAATATTGATTTCATGCAAGCCGTCTTGAAGCATGAAGATTTTGCAAATGGCAAAGTGTCCACACGCTGGGTGGAAAAAACTCTGGAGTCAAACAGCTCACTTGCCCTGCGGGTGCTGTTTGGCATTGGTCAGCATACCCTATCGGGCACACGAGCTGACCAACTCCAGAGTCTAATCGCCGCCGCGCTGGCGGATGTGGTCTTTGTGGGTTCAAAGTCACAGCCCGCTGTTTCAAATGAGACCGATCCTTTTAATCCGTGGAAACAGACGAATAGCTACAGGAATTAAGGTACATGCAAAAAAAGAAGTTGCTGTTGATCGGGGCCGTTTCGTTGCTGTTTGTTGTGATTTATTTTGGGATAAATCAAATTTGGCCGATTGTAGGAATTGACTGGAAGGAAACGTTTTACCCCGCTGCCCGCGCCGTGCTGGAAGGAAAAACCCCGTACCTTGTGCCAACCTTTCGGAATGCCCCGTGGACTATCCTTTTAATACTTCCTTTTGCATTATTCTCTGAAACGCCTGGCGGCATTTTGTTCTTCATTGCGTCCCTCGGGCTTTATGCATGGACGGCGTATCGGCTGAAAGCCAGCCGCATAGCCCTGACGGTTTTTCTGCTTTCGCCGCCCGTTGTGTATGGCATGAGAATGTTGAACGTGGATGTTTTCGCGTTGATCGGTTTTACCCTGCCCGCGCCCATCGGGTTATTTTTTGTATTGATAAAACCGCAAATGGGCATTGCCATGATTCCCTTTTGGCTGGTAAAGGCATATAAACAGGGAGGAATAAAACAGGCGGTTCAAACTTTTATGCCAGTCACAATTGCGTTGGTTTTATCCTTTTTGCTGTTTGGAAATTGGCTGTCCGGCAAACAGGCGGATCTGCTGGAATCTTTTTGGAATGCCAGTTTATGGCCCTGGGCTATTCCAATTGGGGCGGTTTTGCTGGCGCTTGCCCTGCGAGACTTGCGAGACGATTTTGCGATGGCGGCATCCCCTTTCCTTTCGCCTTACCTGGCGTATCATTCATGGGTAAGCGTTCTGGCTGGATTAATACGGCATGATTTTGAATTTATGATTGCAGTTGGAGCAATGTGGTTTGTAGCGGTTCTTAAAGCGTTGGGATTTGCGTAAGGATAAACTTGTAACTCACCTTACGCAGTTTTGAGAAAAAGTGATGTCGTTGCGAGCCGCGCACTTGGTTTTAGCGGCGAAGCAATCTCCGAGACGGCTAGGAGATTGCTTCGGACAAAGAACAAGAGCGTCCTCGCAACGACATACCATTACTGCGTAAGGTGAGCTTGTAAAACAATGAAAATAACTTTTGGCACACAAATCCTTGAGATCAACCCATCGGGTGATGATTATGTCGCCAGCATGGATGGAAAGACTGTTTCTGTCCAAGTCATCCGCGCGGAAGATGGGCGCATGGACTTGCTCATCGACGGCCAACGCGTGAATGCGCATGTCTCTTCGGACATGGCGAAGCGCTGGGTGACGATTGATGGCCACACATTGATGTTGACGAAAACATCGGGCGCGAAGCGAGGCGTCAGGCACGACCATGCCGGGGGATTGATCGCCCCAATGCCGGGGCAGGTGCGAAGCGTTTCTGTGGGCGTGGGAGATGTCGTTAAGAAAGGTCAAACCCTGCTTACGATGGAGGCCATGAAGATGGAAATCCGCATTCAGGCTTTGAAAGATGGCAGGGTGGCGGCGTTGCATGTGATACAGGGGCAGACAGTGGAGCGCGAACAGATTTTGATCGAGATGGAGGATTAGATGCCAGGTAAATATTTTGAAGAGCTTGAAGTTGGGATGAAGTTCAAACACGGCGGGCGTACCGTCACTGAAATGGACAATGTGCTGTTTTCGGCGTTGACGATGAACACACAGCCCCTGCATGTGAACGAGGATTTTGCGTCGAAGACCGAGTTTGGCCGGCGGTTGGTAAATGGGATTTTTACTTTTGGTCTTGTGGTGGGGTTGACGGTTACTGATTTGACCGCAGGTACGATCGTGGCAAACCTTGGATATGATAAATTAAATAATCCAAACCCGGTCTTTCATGGGGATACGGTCTATGCCGAGAGTGAGATCATCGAGATGCGCGAGTCGAAGTCGCGCAAGGATGCGGGGATCGTGCGCATCCAATGCTGGGGCAAAAAACCAGATGGGACGGTTGTGGTGGAATTTGAGCGGACGGTGATGTTTTTGAAAAAGGTTTCAGGCTGAAGGTTGGAATGTTGAAAGCCAAACCTGCAACCTGAAACTTGAAACTTGCAACCTGAAACTTGAAACTTGCAACCTGAAACTTGAAACTTGCAACCTGAAACTCGTAACCCAATAACGGAGAATTATGCACTCACGACGCGCACTACTTTACATGCCCGGTGACAACTGGAAGATGATCACGAAGTCTGTTACGCTGGGCGTGGATTCGATTTGCATGGACATGGAAGACGGCACAGCCATCAACAAGAAGGCCGAGGCGCGCGCCACCATTGCAAAGGCTTTGCGGGAACTAGATTTCGGCGCAAGCGAAAAACTGGCGCGGATCAACTCTGTCGGTTCGGGTTGGGAGAAGGATGATATTGAAGCCATCCTGCCGTATCACCTGGATGGCATTGTGATTCCCAAAGTCGAGTCTTTTGAGCAGGTGGAATGGGCAGGCAGGATCATCGAAGCCGCGGAGTTGAAAAATGGCTGGCCGATCAATTCCGTCCGTATTTTGATTGGGGTGGAAACTGCCAGGGGAATTTTGAACCTGAAGGAAATTGCGGCTCATCCGCGTTTGGATGCGATCATCTGCGGCGGCGAGGACTTTGCGGCATCCATCGGCGCAACGCGCACGAAAAGCGCAATTGAGCTGTTGTATGCGCGGCAGGCGATTCTTGTCGCTTGCGCGGCGAATGATTTGCAGGCAATCGATATTGTCACCATCGAGTACAAAGATCAGAAAGCCCTGCGGATCGAGTCGGAGTTTGGGGCGGGACTCGGCTTCAGCGGGAAGCAGGTTGTGCATCCGAATCAGGTGCCGGTGGTGCAGGCGGCGTTCACCCCGTCAGATGAAGCGATTGCGTATGCAAAGCGAATCATCGAAACCTTTGAAGCCAGTCAAAAAGAGGGCAGGGGTGCGTATTCGCTGGATGGCAAAATGATCGATATGCCGCTGCTGAAGAACGCGCAAAAAGTATTATTGCGCGCGAAGGCGGCAAGAAGATAGGAGCGCGGACTGAAGTCCGCAATCCGAGTCCACGCTTGACGGCAAAACAACCTCGAACATAAAACAATAAGGAAAAATCAACTTGCTTTCAATTTTCTTCGGTTTCTGCGCCGCGCTTGGCTGGGGCGCAGGCGACTTTACAGGCGGTCTGGCCGCGCGAAAAACGGGCGCGTACCGCACGGTCTTTTATGGCGAGGTTATCGGCATCTTTGTTTTATTTTTTGCCATCGCAGTTTTTGGCGAACCCATCCCCAGCCCCAGGGTATGGATATTTGCCATGCTGGCGGGCGCGCTCGGCACAATGGGTTTGATCCTGCTTTATCACTCCATGACCCTCGGCTTGATGAGCATCGCCGCGCCCGTCTCCGCGCTGCTTGCGGCGGCGCTGCCCATTGTCGTTGGCATCTTTCGCGAAGGCCTGCCAGAGCCGTTGATATTCATCGGATTTGGTTTTGCCCTGCTTGCGGTGTGGATGATCTCCCAGGCTGAAGACGGCATCAAAGATACGCTCTCGCATCTTTCGGACTTGAAACTGCCCCTGCTCGCAGGCATTGGATTTGGCTGTTACTTTGTCCTCATGCACGAAGCCACCAGCGCAGGCGCAACCATCTGGCCGATGGTTGCCTCCCGTTCCGGCGGCCTGATCCTGATCACCATCTACATGCTTCTCAGCCGCACTTCATGGAAGGTGAAAGACTCCACCGCCTGGCCGATCATCGCCGTGAATGGCATTCTCGATATTTCAGGAAATGTCTTTTTCATCCTGGCCGGTCAGTTGGGCCGCCTGGATGTGGCCGCGGTCTTAAGCTCGCTCTTCCCCGGCGCAACGGTCCTGCTCGCGTGGGTCTTTCTCAAGGAACGTCTCAACCGCAGCCAGTGGCTCGGCATCGCCTCGGCGTTGATCGCCATCGTGTTGATGACTTTGTAGAAAATCTGGAATCCCAAAATTTTTGTGGTAAACTCACGTTCGCTTTCATCGGAAAGCAAATTTTCTGGGAAATTGTTTTGATCACTCTAAATGATGGCCTGATGAAGTTTTGTCAGGCTTTTTTGTTGGGCGGGTTTGCTTGCAAAAGTAAACTTTGTTGGCAAGAAGGAAGTAAAACGGAGTCATCGAAACATCCCCTATTAGGTCATTGCGAGGAGGGCTTTAGCCCGACAAAGCAATCTCCATCCATGTGATGGATAGGCTTGGGCGAAGAACGCCCTTGGAATGACGAACAAAAGGATTCAGATGACAACCGATTTTTCCTCCCTCAACCTCCGTGACGAGATCACGCAGGCCATCACTGAGCTTGGCTATTCCGAGCCGACACCCATTCAAGCGGGCATGATCCCCCTCATGCTCACCGGCGTAGACGTAATTGGTCAGGCCCAAACCGGCACAGGCAAAACAGCCGCCTTCGCCCTCCCCATTCTGCACAACTTTCAAAGGCAAAAAAATCCGCAAGCTCTGGTGCTCGCGCCCACACGTGAACTCGCGCTTCAAGTTGCCGATTCCATGATCCAATATGGCAAGCATCTTAACGTGCGCGTGCTCGCCGTCTATGGCGGTCAGCCCTACAGCCCGCAGATCAACAGCCTCAAACGCGGCGTGGATATTGTCGTTGGTACGCCTGGCCGTTTGAACGATCTGCTTGAGCGCAACGTCCTCATCTTAAACGAGATCAAGACCGTCGTCCTGGATGAAGCGGATGAAATGCTCAACATGGGATTCATCGACGAAGTCGAAAAAATCCTTGCGACGACTCCCCCCGAACGTCAGACTTGTCTTTTCAGCGCCACCATGCCCGCGCGGATTCGCACCCTCGCAAACCGCTTCATGCGTGACCCTCAATCTGTTACCGTTAAAAAAAGCGCTCTCACCACCCCGCACATCGAACAACGCTATTACCTTGTCCACGACAATGACAAGATCAACGCGCTCACACGTCTTTTCGAGATCGAACCGATTCACAGCGCCTTGATCTTTGCCCGCACCCGCGCCGAGACAGGCCAGCTCGCCAATGAACTGGTCATCCGTGGCATCCCCGCCGAAGCCATTCACGGCGACCTCGACCAGAACGCCCGCGAGCGTGTGCTCGGACGCTTCCGCGCCAATCAACTTAAAGTGCTGGTCGCTACCGACGTGGCCGCGCGCGGTTTGGACATCGACGATATTTCCCACGTTTTCAATTTCCATTTGCCCGATGATGCCGAAGTGTACATCCATCGTATTGGACGCACAGGCCGTGCAGGCAAGACAGGCATCGCGATCAGTTTGATATCCCCACGCGAAAAGCGCCGCATGCGCGAAGTGGAGGCGTTGACCAAGCAGCTTGTCACCAAAATGGAATTGCCCACCACCACGGAAATCATTCAACACCGCGAATCACAGACGGTTGAAAACTTAAAGATATGGCTTGGCCGCGGGCGTTTCAAACGCGAACTTGAAATGGTACAGGAATTGATCGAAGCTGGTCACGATGTAACGAACATCGCCGCCGCTGCCATCAAGATCGCCCGCGCCGATGAAAAACAGCGCCCCATCGCGGAAGTATCCGATGTGAAGGCAGATTTCTCCCGCAGGCCCGAGCGTGACTTTGGCCGTGGAAAACGCGGCGACACCGCTGGCGGCAGGCGTGATTTTGGCGCTGCCGCCCTAAAGGGGAATCAACGCGGTGATTTCGCCAACAAAAAGCCCCGCCGTGATTCACATGAAGAGGGCATGGTGCGTTTGAAGATCAACAAGGGCAAGGCCAACAGCATCCGCCCGAATGATATTGTTGGGCAGATCGCCTTCCATGCCAATATCCCCGGCCATACCATCGGCAAGATCCGCATCGAGGATAAATATACGTATGTGGATGTTCCCGAAGAGTTGGTTGACCAGGTCATCAAACACAGCGGCAATTACAAGATCGGCAAGGATAAGTTCAGCGTGGTGAAGGCGTAATTCAATTTACGGTGTCACCCTGAGCGCAAGCGAAGGGTCTCTGAGATAATAAAGAGATTCTTCGCTGTGCTCACGTGTGCCTGCGCACGGTACAGGCAGAATGACTATGGTTGTTGCAAAGTCGCTTGACGTGGTTCTGAATTCATGGCGTCGTTTTAACGCGAACGCCGCGAAAAAAGCGAAAGAGCGCGAATTTTTCCTTTTTCGCGTCCATTCGCCAATTTCGCGTATTTCGCGTTAAGATTTTCCTGACTTTGCTACAGCCATGGCAGAATGACATTTAATCATTGACGCCGCACAATCACCGTGATAAAGTAGTGCCCTACACGGATACCAGTAGTTCGCTTTGGAAGTATAACCATCGGCTCAGGGTAATCAATCCATGAGTCGATTTTTTTGTATGTTCTGGCGAAAGAACCGGGTCCTCCAAATTTTTCATTTGCCATAGGAGGCAAACATGTCAGAACGTATTACCGGAACAGTCAAATGGTTCAACGGAAGCAAGGGCTATGGCTTTCTTGCTCGTGAAGGCGGCGCGGATGTTTTCGTGCACTTCTCCGCGATCCAGGGCGACGGTTTCAAAAACCTTGAAGAAGGCCAGAAAGTCGAATTCACCGTTGAGAAAGGCCCCAAGGGTCCGCAGGCTACCAACGTAGTTGTAGTCAGCTAATTCACTTTGAATACGCAAAACTCCCTGAGATGAAAATCTCGGGGAGTTTTTTTGATTCCTTTCGAGTGAGGGACTGTTTCTTAAATAGACTTTATCTGTAACTCACCTTACGCAGTTTTGCGTGTTTTAGGGTCATGTCGCCCTGAGCGATAGCGAAGGGTCTCTACGACTATCTTAGAGACCCTTCGCTCCGCTCACATCGTCCCGATGTCCTTCGGGAGGGAATCATGGGCGGTGCGTAAGGTGAGCTGTAATTAGAAAAAACATCCCGAAGGTTGCCATCCGGCGTTCAAATTACTCGAAATAAACCTCACCGCACTGGCGCGCGGCGCAAGTGTCGGGATGGTGTTCGTATGTTATTTCCGATAAGGTCTATTATCTATCCGTGCCTGCTCATGAAGCGTTCCATGCGCAGGAGCGCTTCTTCGATCTTTTCATACGCAGTTGCGTAACAGGCGCGCACGAAGCCGTCTCCGCCGGGGCCGAAGGCATTGCCCGGGACAACCGCGACTCCCTCTTCGCGCAGGAGGGCCTCGGCGAAGGTTTCATCGTCCATGCCGGAGGCGCGGATGTTGGGGAATGTATAAAAAGCGCCGCGCGGCTCAAAGGTCGAGAGACCGAGGCGGTTTAATCCCGCCACCAAAAGTCGGCGGCGGCGGTCATATTCGGTCACCATTTCCTGCACGTAGGGTTCGCCCGTCTTCAAGGCTTCGATGGCGGCATCCTGCGCGGTGGTGGGCGCAGACATGATGGTGTATTGGTGGATGCGTACCATGCCTTGAATGATGTCTTCCGGCCCGCAAGCGTAGCCGATGCGCCAGCCCGTCATGGCATAATCTTTTGAAAAGCCGCCGAGCAAAACCGTGCGCCGTCTCAGGCTTTCATCCAATGCGGGGAAGCAGACGTGTTCAAAGTCATACACGAGGCGGTCGTAAATTTCATCGGATACCACGATCAGATCATGCTGCTCCGCAATTTTTCCGATCTCCAACATCACTTCGCGTGGAGCAACCGCGCCCGTCGGGTTGGATGGATAACCGATAAAGATAACCTTGGTGCGCGGGGTGATGGCTTTGCGAATATCGTCGGGATCGATGGTGAAGTTGTTTTCAAGCCGCGCGGGAATTTCAATGGGCACACCGCCCGCAAGAATGACCTCAGCCTGGTAGGAAACGAAACACGGTGTTGGGATGATGACTTCGTCACCAGGTTCAAGAATAGCAGTAAAAGTTAGATACAACGCCTCAGACACGCCGACAGTTGCCACAATTTCATGGGCAGGGTCATACCCGACGTTGTACAGCCGTTTCAAATTATCCGAAATGCCCTGGCGCAATTCGATCTTGCCGTGGTTGGATGTGTAATGCGTCTCGCCGTTTTGTAGCGAGCGAATGCCCGCATCGAGGATCGGTTTGGGGGTTGTGAAATCCGGTTCGCCGATTCCCAATGAGATCACATCCTTCATGGTTGCGACAATATCGAAGAACTTGCGAATGCCGCTGGGCTTTAACCCCGCCACACGTTTTGAGAGTCTTTGTACTTCACTAATTTCCTGCATTGAGTCTCCTTATTCCCGTCATTGCGAGGAGGGCGTAGCCCGACGAAGCAATCCCAGACTTGGATAGTGAGATTGCTTCGGGCGGAGAGCATCACCCTCGCAATGACGGACTAGATAGGTTGGACATTCCAGTCGTCTGAAATTTCATGATACGTCAATTCAAAGGCCAGGCCGTTCGCCGTTTTCACGCGAAAGCCTTTTTCGCCGGGGCCATGCCAGCGCGCAATGATCTCCGCAATCTCATATCTCCGTCCCTGCCATATTAATGAAAGCGGACGTTCCGCATATTCGGTATCCGAGCGGCACTCAACGGCTTCCATGATTTATAGGATGATGGAACTCGTATCGCCGACATTCAACTGCATGACGTGACCATCGCCTCTTCCTTTAACTGTTGCCTGTTTGCCGATCAACGAGCGGCTCAACGCTGAATCCTTGATCTCGCAATCCGCTTCGAGAATACTTTCCGCGATCTGACAGTTTTCGATCTTGCAGTTCGCGCCAATCGAAGCGTACGGCCCAATGGTGGAGTTGGTTATTTCAGCCGTTGCATGAATCGCCACAGGTTCCACGATCTTAACCTTCGAACCTTTGAACTTTTCAACCTTTGAACCGATCTTCTCCAACAAAATCCTATTCGTATCCAGTGTCGCTTCGATGGTGCCCGTATCCAGCCAGGTGCTGATCCTGTTCGTGCGTACCTTCGCTCCACTTTCGATCATGATCGAGATGGCGTCGGTCAGGAAGTATTCATTTTTGAGAGTCACGCCGCGCTGCATCTGGTTGTCAATGGCGGCCAGCAGATCATCTGCGTTCTTAAAATAGTAACACCCAACCACCACAAGGTTATTGCCCATGCTTTGCGGCTTTTCGATGAAACGCTTCACCCAGCCGTCTGCGCCTTCTTCCGCCACGCCAAAGCGGCGCGGGTCTTCGACAGGCATGACCCAGGCCACGCCATCGGCCTCCTCTTTTGAGAGGAAGGAAAAGTCTGTTTCCATTAAAGTGTCTGAAAAACACATGATCATCGGCCCGCGCAAGTGTTCGCGCGCTAAAGCCAGCGCGTGAGACTGTCCCTTCATTTCATGCTGCACAACATAATGCGCCTTGAGGGCGGGATAATTTTCTTTTATAAAAGCGGGAATCTGCATCTCCCCCAGAAACGGCCCAACAATAAAAATGTACTCTGAATTATCAGGGTCTGGCAGGGATTTGAACATATCCATCAAATGCTCAAGCGATGTTTTACCAGCCACGCTCACGAGCGGCTTGGGCTTGCTCCAGGTGTGCGGTCTCATGCGCGTGCCCCAGCCTGCCATGGGAATTACGACTTTAAGGGTTTCAGTCAATGAATGTCTCCAGTGAAAGCTTGTGGTGACGGTTCGCCTCCCGCTCACCGTGTCGAACCATCACCGCTATTTTACCAAACAGAAACATGATTATGCCAATTTCGCCCTCACTGTGAAATTCCCATTAAAGTTGTAATCACATATCTTTTGTTGTATAGCATTACAGCGCAAGGTTACGAGTAAAAGCCGCTAATTTGCGCCTGATCCCGCGTAAAAATACCGACCTTGCGCTATAATAATAGTATTACTATCAATTTGACCTGATCTATCTTTTTTAGCCAAAGGAGATGAACATGAATCCACGCACAAGACTGATTGTAATTGTCGGAGCAGTTTTACTTGCCGGAACAGTTTGTGTATTTGTCATCCCACCGTTGCTTGGGGGACCTCCAATCCTGGCGGGACCCACACGCACACCCACTCTCCCTAAACCAAGTCTCACGCCAACACTTCCCAAACCCACAATCACCCCCACGTTTAATAGTAATAGGCAAGTCACACCCACGCCAACATTCACCTCGTCTCCCGCAGTGCCTTCGCCATTTGACATCATCCTTGATTTTACAGGCGGCACCTGCGGAACGGGAACGCCAAGTTATTCCTACACATTCACGATTGATGGAACTGCCCTGACTGTGCTCCAGACAGATGCGGGCATCACCACTACGGGAAGTTATGATCCATCCACTGGAGCATTCAGCACCTCCGGAGATGTTGGTCCCGGTGTTGAAACCTATGATGGCATGATCTCCTTCGATGGAACAACCATCACGGTAAGCGGGTCATATAGTTGGACTCCCGATGGCGGTGTAACCTGTGGCGCTGAAGTTTCGGGGACAACCACACCCTGAACTAAAATGCCCTCTCCATGCAGGAGAGGGCATTCACTTTTTTTTTACCACTCTGAGCGGCTTGGGCTTGCTCCAGGTGTGCGGTCTCATGCGCGTGCCCCAGCCTGCCATGGGAATGACGATCTTTAGGGATTCATTTGTCATGCTTTGGTATCCATTTATGGTTGATTTTTTCTTTGTATTATACCGTCTGCAAATCCCCCGTGTGATTTTCAAAAGACCTACAAATTATATGTCCGGATAGTTTGGTTACCACTCGCCAAAATTGGCAGGGGATTTTTCCCTTTTTAAGGCTTCCAAAAGTTTGCGGTGGGAGGGAAAGGTGTTTGCAGGCAGTTCATTTAATGGAAAGAGGCGCATCTCTGCGATCTCGCCATCGGGCGTTCCTGTAAATTTGAAATCCCTGCATAAAAATACAACGGTGTGGTCGGTCTTCCATTGGATAAAACTTGTGAAGGCGCCCAGCAGGGTAATTTCCTTTAGCTCTGCCCCTGTCTCTTCGCAGGCTTCACGGCGGGCGGCCTGTTCGAGAGTCTCGTTGCGTTTGAGTCCGCCGCCGGGCAGGAACCAGCCTGAAAGATAGGTGTGGTGGATGAGCCATACCTTATCCTCTTCCAGCATCATCACCCGCACGCCCATGCGGATGGGGCGAAAGATGAAGCAGTAGATTTTGTAGGCGAGATATAAAATTTTGAAATAGATGTTCTGCCTTTGGATGATTTTATGCTCCACGATTTATGCTCCCTCCGCCATCCTCGGCGGAGGGAGGGATGTTAACCATTCGTTTATATCTGTAATTTCAACGATGGGCTTTCTCGCGCAGTCATAATAACATGCGCTGGAATAAATATAATCTGCCCTGTTCTTTGTAAGTTGCCAGTCCTTGGCTATTGGGTTTTGGTGAATATATTCCATTTTTTGCCAGAGAAAATCCATCGAGTAGATGTTTTTGGCTTGAATATCCTGCCAGATGCTGTGTTCGTGTCTTGGGTCACGTTTATGCTGATTGAAGATGTCCAGCCAATCCTTTCTGTTTTCCGCGCGCAATCTTTTTAAAATTTCATGGGCTGTAAAAGAACCGAACTGTTGTAGCGTTTGCCCAATTGTTTCTTTTTCAGGCTTAAGGATTGCGTGAAGGTGGGAAGGCATTAATACAAATGCAAATAGCGAAATTCGTTTTTCGCGTTGAAGCCATGAAAGGGGTCTAAAGGGATTTGCGCATATTCCGGAATGTTAAATAAATGCTTCCATTCTACTATGGAGGCATTAATGAAATATAGGTGGGTTGGATCGTGGATGGAAGAAAGTGTCATGGCTGTGTAGTCTTGCAAAATCCGCGCCGGGGACGGCGCTTGAGCGAGTTACGAATGACCCAAAATTGGATGCGGTTGATAGGCTTCTTCCAGGCTTTTGATTTCATCTTCCGACAATTTGATATCCAAAGCGGCAATGGCCTGATCCAAATGCTCGATCTTGCTGGACCCGATAATTGGTGCGGCAATATTGGGTTTGCTCAACACCCAGGCCAATGCGACTTGCGAAGCGGTTGCGTTGTGACCCTTTGCCACTTCCGCCGCGCGCTCGGCAATCACAAAATCCTCCTCGCGGAAATATAACTCGTTCGCAAACGGGTCGCTTTGTGCGCGGGATGTTTCACCGCCTCCGCCGCGTTTGCGATTTCCTGCGAAGAATCCACGCGCCATCGGGCTCCAGGGGATGAGTCCAATGCCCTGATCTTTGCACAGCGGAATCATCTCGCGCTCCTCCTCGCGATAGACGAGGTTGTAATGATTCTGCATCGAAATAAATTTCGACCAACCGTTCATTTCAGAGGTGTGCAGGGCCTTCATGAATTGCCATGCAAACATGGACGATGCGCCGATATAACGCGTCTTGCCTGCGCGTACGACATCGTTCAACGCTTCCATGGTTTCTTCGATGGGGGTGTTGTAATCCCAGCGGTGAATTTGATATAAGTCCACGTAGTCCATTTGCAGGCGCTTGAGGGATTTGTCAATCGAGTCTATGATGTGCTTGCGCGAAAGTCCGCGGTCATTCACATTGTCGCTCATTTGCTGATAGACCTTGGTGGCGACGACGATATTTTCGCGTTTGATTCCTTTGAGCAGGTTGCCCGTAACGACTTCGCTTTCGCCCAAAGAATAAACATCCGCCGTGTCGAAGAAGTTAATACCCGCATCCAACGCACGTTTGACGAAAGGCTTGGCTTGCTCTTCATCTAATACCCATTCGCGCCATTTCTTCGAGCCGTAAGTCATCATACCCAGGCACAGGCGTGAGACTTTCAATCCAGTTTTGCCGAGGTTGGTGTATTGCATGAGAGCTCCTTTTTTGGACGACGGACGATAGACCACAGACGATGGTCAACGGTCTGTCGTCTATCGTCTCTAAATGATCGTCAAATTCGCTAAACTCGCCGCTAATCTTTTTATCCCAACAGATTCAAAGACCACATCCACGATTTCGTCGCCATCTTGGAGGCGGCTGCTGAGGACGATGCCTTCGCCCCACATGGCGTGCTGGATGCGCGCCCCAGCGTGGTATTTGCTGGTTGAAACAGGAGCAGACTTGAGCGGAGTCGGAAGCGACCAGTTGTTTGTGCGGAAGGTTGGGGCGCGTCCTGTCCTCGTCTTGCCGACCAAAAGATTCTCAGGGATGTCATCCATAAAACGCGAGGGGTAGGTCTCTTCTATGGTGTCGCGTCTGCCGCGGTGGATGGCGCGCAGTAAATAAAGTTTATCTTTCGCGCGGGTAATGCCGACATAAAAGAGGCGGCGTTCTTCTTCCATTTGTTCGGGGTCATCGAAGGAGCGGCTGTGCGGAATGATGCCGTCGTCGAGACCGACAATGAAGACCGCGCCAAATTCGAGTCCTTTGGCGGCGTGAAGGGTGAGCAAGGTGGGGGCGTTGTTGTCGGTGATGGTGTCCTGGTCGGCGATGAGCGCGATGTGTTCGAGAAACTCATCCATCGTGCGCGCGGAATATTCCATGGCGAGGCGTTTCAACTCCTGCACGTTTTCCCAGCGGTCTGAGCTTTCTTCGCTTTCATCTTCAACGATGTATTCCTTGTAGTTGATGTCTTTCAAGATGTGATCGAAGAGTTCGGGGATGGTGCGGGTTGCGGCGAGCGCGCGCCAGTTTGACAACATGCCGCCGAAATCAGCGAGCGGAACGGCGGCGCGGCCTGTGAATGATTTGTAGTATTGTGAGTCCGCGCCGCGCGCGAGATCGAGCAAAATGGCTGCGGGCGAGGTTTCATTTTGACGCGCAATCATGTGCAGGGTGGTGAGAGTCTTTTCGCCAATGCCGCGCGGCGGGACGTTGATGATGCGGTCGAGGCTGGCTTCGTCGGCGGGGTTATGCACGAGGCGCATGAAGCCGATGGCGTCCTTAACTTCGCGGCGTCCATAAAACCGCTGAGCGCCGACCAAACGATAGGGAAGCCGCGCCCGCAAGAATGCCTCTTCAATCAAACGGGACATGGCGTTGGTGCGGTACATCACCGCGCATTCGCCGGGTTCAAATTGTTTGGATGCAACAAGTTGCGCAATGGTCTCTACAACAAAGAAGGCTTCATCGTAATCATTGTAGGCTTCGTGAAAAAATATTTTTCCGCCCTCGCCGCGATCACTGAAGAGTCTTTTCTTTTTGCGGTTGTGTGCGCGGTCAATGACGCCTGTGGCGGCATCGAGAATGTTTTGGTGTGAGCGGTAATTTTGTTCGAGAAGAGTGACGCGCGAGTCGGGGAAGTCTTGCTCGAAGCGTTGGATGTTGCGATAGTCCGCGCCGCGCCAGCCGTACACGGAGTTGTGAACTACCATTCCGTTGGCGATGTAGTTGTGCAAGTTTTCCACTTCCAAATCGTAGACTGTTCCCTGATAGGGTTCGCTTGAAATTTCGACGATCTCATCTTCGATGATTTTCCCGTCTTTTTCAATGGCAACGATCATGGAGGGATGCAAATGGCTGGCGGGCATAAGGTTGAATTTTTGCGCGAGCGGCAAATTGCCCTTATCCACGAGAAACGCGCCCACGACAATTTCCGCGCCGTTTGCAGATTCGCTTAGCTTTTGCGCGGCTTCCTGAACGTCATCATATTGCAGGCGGTTGACGCCGATGCGCCAATTATCCCTGCTGCGAATGCGTGGGTTGTAGCCAGATGCTTTTAGCTGCTTTGCCAGCTTTGGATCGCTGCTCCACAAATCCACGCGATGCGCGTGCCAGGGAGATTCTTCTGTGATGCGGCCATCTCCAAAATATCGAAGGTTGACGATGTTTCGGGACGTGCCTTGCGGCGTGTAGTGCGGATATTTCAAATCCATGCCGAGGTCAGTCAATAACTGATTGGCGTTTGAGTCTGTGTCTATTTCCTTGAATAATTTATTGATATATTCTTGAGACATGCGCATTCTGCGCCCGCGCACATGAAAGACCGTGGTTGGGATTCCGTAGGCGGTTGAGTAGTATGCCTCCCAATAATGAGCTTCATTTCGGTCTGTACATACTTTCAGAACCCACATTTTGGTTGCGTTTTCCTGGTTGCTGCGGACTTGCAGGCCGACTTTTAGTTCGCTGCCGTCACTGCGGGCATGGGATGCGATTCCAACTCGATAGCCTTTATCTTTGCGGTACATCAGGTACACATAATGCCAGCCGGGGTTCATTCCCAACCTAGCAAAGACAATGTGATTTGGCGTGGCTTTGATGATGTGTCCGCTGCGGGTTATTGCTTTAACTAAATTTCCTTCAAACGCTCGTTTGCCTGCATGTAAGACACGCGAAGTCATGGTGGAGCCGCGCCCGCTTGCTGCAATTACTTCGTCGCTTTTCTTTATCTCTTCAATTTTCTTTTGTCCGTGCGGCGTTTGAATCTTTGTCCCAACAGGGAAGCATTGATCGGGATCGCCGACGCAAAAGATATTTTTATGATATGAAGCGAGTTGCTTTACCAGGGCATATTGCGCGAGGTTGGTGTCCTGAAACTCATCCACGAGCACGTGGCGGAAACGCTGGGCATACTTGTCGCGCACGGCGGGCACATCTTCCAGCAGGCGCGCGGTGTAAACCAAAATGTCGTCGAAGTCCACGGCGTTCATGGAGACGAGTCGCTTTTGATACTCGGCGTACACGCGCTTCACTACTTCGTCGCGGTAGGTGTTGATCGGGTAATCGTCCGCGCCGATGAGTTCGTTCTTGGCACGCGAGATCGAAGCGTGAATGCTGGATGGGCGATATAACTTTTCGTTCAACTTAAATTCACGAATAATGGCTTTGACGATTCTTTCCTGGTCGTCGGAGTCAAAGATCACAAAATTGGATTCGAGCGGAAGATGGTCGGCTTCGCGCCTGAGAATGCGCGCGCAGATCGAGTGGAACGTGCCGAGCATAATGCCCTCAGTGGCTTGTTCATTTAACATCGCTTTGACGCGCGCGTCCATTTCCTTGGCGGCTTTGTTTGTGAAAGTGACTGCGAGAATCTGCCACGGGCGGACTCCTTCGGACGCGATCAGATACGCGACGCGCTGAGTGAGCACCCGCGTCTTTCCGGACCCTGGGCCTGCGATGACCAAAATGGCGCCATCCCCCGCTGTGACAGCGCTCTTTTGTTGTGGGTTGAGTTTATCGAGGAAGTTCATAAAGGAAAGGGTGAATGATGAAAGATGAATTGAACGTGTTGCGTGTTCCGTTGTCTACCTGTCTATCTCTTTACTTAAGTTCCGACGTGCAGTTGGGGCAGCGGGTTGCTTTGATGGAGATGGCGCTAAAGCAATGCGGACATTCCTTTGTGGCTGGCTCTGCGGCTGGAGCGGGCGCTGGGGCTTTTTTCATATTATTGGCGGCTTTGATGATCACGAAGATGACGAAGGCAATAATGAGGAAGTCGATCACGGTTTGGATGAACAATCCCCAGTGGATGTCTACCCCGTTAACGGTGGAAGCTTGTTCACTGAAGTTGACGCCGCCCAGGGCAAGCCCTACCAGCGGCATGAGAATGTCGTTGACGAGGGAGCCGACGATCTTGCCGAATGCGCCGCCGATGATGACGCCAATGGCCATATCCAGCACGTTGCCGCGCATGATAAATTCCTTGAATTCCTTGAACATAGTTTGCTCCTTGAATGGCAGTGGATGATGTTTGAATTCTATGTTAGGAAGGAGGGCTTGTCAACAATGCAAAGGGGAGGCGCTGCTATTCGTCGTGTATCAACTTTCGGCTGGGAAGGGAGGCGCGGGTTTATCGAGCCGGGGTCATTTTATTTGTCACAAATTATGGGGCAAAATTTGTGACAATATTACGGTCAAAAACAGTTCTCTAGTGGGGTTTTTCTATGAATTTCATCATATTTGCTTCTTTAAAAGTGACTATACATCTTATACTTGGGGCATGTGTGTTGACGTACCTAAAGAATTAGGTATAATCTGGCTTGCTTGTTTTTTTGGTTTGCACGGCACCTTTTAGTGGATTTGTAATAAATAAAGGAGGTGGTACGCCAAGAGATAAAGATAAAACGTAAGTTTAATTTGTGTCCAAAAATCAACCCCCCCTATATTTTCTTCTTTGGAGGAGAAAAAACCATGTTACGAAACCGTTTGTTTTTTGTTATGGGTTTGCTGGTTGTCGCCAGTATGATCCTCACCGCCTGCGGTGGTACAGCCCCTGTTGCGACTGAAGCTCCCGTTGCTGCCACTGAAGCTCCCGTTGTTGCGACTGAAGCTCCTGTTACTGAGCAGGCTTCCTATACCACCCCTCACCCAATTTTGGGCGATCTCAAGGTGCGTCAGGCTCTGTCTTACTGCACCAACAAAGCTGACTTGATCAAGTCGGTGTATCCTCTTCTCTCTGAAGAAGAGCAGGCGAAATTGGTTATGAACACCTTCATCCCCACCAGCCACTGGGCTTATGCCGGCGATGAGAACGTGACCATTTACTCCTATGATACTGCTGCTGGTATGGCTCTTCTCGATGAAGCTGGCTGGACCTTGGCTGAAGGCGCGGACTTCCGCACCAACGCCAATGGCGATGAGCTGGCTTTGAAGTTCACCACCACCTCCGCTGCCTTCCGCCAGACCTGGGCTGCGATCTGGGAAGCTCAGATGGCTGAGTGCGGAGTTCGCGTTGTGCGCTTGCATGCTCCTGCTTCCTGGTGGTTCGGCGATACCACGGGTCTTGCCCGCCGCGATTATGAACTCGGCGCTTTCGCCTGGGTTGGCGATGCTGATCCCGGTGGTCAGTCTTTGTATGCTTGTGATGAAATCCCGCTTCCTGAAAACGGTTGGGCAGGCCAGAACGCGATGGGTTGGTGTAATGAACTCGCCAGCACAAACATCAAGTTGGCGAACAACACCCTCATCAAAGACGAGCGCATTGCCGCTTACACCATCACACAGGCTGAATTCACGAAGGATATTCCTTCCATTCCGTTGTTCAACCGCACAGAGACCTTTGCCACCGCCGCGGATCTGACTGGTTTTGCTCCGGCTCCTGGTCAACCGTACTACATGTACAATGTTGGCGATTGGGAACGCGCTGGCCAGGATACCCTCATCCTGGGCTTTACACAGGAACCCGCTTCCTTGTATGTCCTGGTTGAGAATGCCTTCGTTGCAGTTGCGGCTGATTACTTCCTCCGCCCCGGACAGACCACCAGCTTGAATTACGATTTTGCCCCTGTCTACATCAAACAATTGCCCACACTCGAAAATGGCGGCACCACCAACAACGATGTGGAAGTTAAAGCCGGCGATAAAGTTGTTGACGTGAACGGCGATGTTGTTGAACTCGCGGCTGGCGTGAAAGTTAAGAATGCGGCTGGCGAAGAAGTTGAATTCGACGGCTCCACAGCCCTCTCCATGAAACAGCTTGTCTCCAAGTTCGAATTCATTGACGGTATCAAGTGGGAAGACGGCGAGCCTGTCAAGGCTGCTGATATCGAACTCAGCTACAAGATCACCTGCGATCCTGCATCTGGCGCTACTTCCTTCATTACCTGCGATCAGACCGCCGGCGTCGAATTCTTCGAAGTTGGTTATAACCAGACTTGGTTGCCTGGCGTTCAGTCCCCGCTTTACTTCCTGCCTGTTTGGGGCATCGAGCCTTCTCATCAGGTTCTTGCTGACGGACGCAATTTGAAGGATGTCCCCGCTTCCGAGTGGACCACCATCCCCGAGGTTGCTGAAGATCCGCTATCCTATGGCCCGTACATGCTGACCGAATGGGTCAAGGGCGAGAAGATGGTCTTTGAAGCCAACCCGAACTGGGTATTTGGCGCTCCCAAGACCCCGAATCTTGTCATTCAGATCCTCTCCGCCGAAGGCGCTGAAGCCGCTCTCCTGGGCGGCGAGGTTGATATGCTCGATTCCACCACGTTGGTGGGTCTCAATGAGACTCTCCAGGCTGCCGCCACCGAAGGCAAGATTAATACCCTTGTTCTCGCCAGCGCCACCTGGGAACACATCGACATTCAACTTTTCATCCGCTAAATCACACTCCCTGTAATAATATGTGGGGCAGGCGAGAAATCGCCTGCCCCACATCATAATTAGAAAAGATTTTTTTTAACTTCATTTATGGAGATGCCATGACTGCATATTTAATCCGCCGAGTTTTGCAATCCATCCTGGTAGTTTTTATTTCAGCTGTGGCTTCTTATGTTTTGCTGAGTTTGGCGCCCGGAGGGCCATTGGCAGGCCTGCGCCAGGTGCAACAAAATTCCCGTTTTAAGATCACAGAAGAGGATATCGCCAGAATCCGGGCTTCTTTTGAACTGGACTTAAACCTTCCGATCCGTTTTAGCCGTTGGCTGGTCGGCGCTCCGACAGGTCCGCTCGTGATTGGTGGAAAAGAATATTTTGGCGATGTAGTAGTTGGCTGCCGCAAGCCGATCGAGGCTGAAGTTCTGAATTCACGCGGCATCTATGAAATAAAAATAGTGGGGTGCAAGGAAAATGTATTATTAAAGGATATTGTTGGTCGTCGTACCAGTCGGGGAATTCTTTTTGGAGATTTTGGCCTCTCCTGGCGCATTTTGCGTGACCGCCCTGTAAGCGACCTGATTGCGAGCCGCATCCCCAAGACCCTGCAATTGATCGGCCTTGAAACGTTATTATCATTGGTAATTGGCATTCCTCTGGGTATTTATTCCGCTGTCAAACAGTATTCCAAGTTTGATTATATTTTTACGACCCTGGCATTCATGGGGTCGGCCATGCCCAGCTTCTTTTTTGGCTTGTTATTTATTTTAATATTTTCGATCCTGCCCAAGAATGCAGGGCTGCCATACGTCCCCGCCGCACTATCAGAATCAATTCGTGATTACACCATTCCCCTGATCGGGGAAGTGGTGGCAGGCTCTGCAAAAGATAGAATCCTGCACATGATATTGCCTGTCTCTGTATTGACGATCCTCAATATTGCCGGGTGGAGCCGCTTTATTCGCGCCAGCATGTTGGATGTGTTAAGGCAGGATTACGTCCGCACAGCGCGGGCAAAAGGATTGAGCCAGAACGTGGTTGTTATGAAACATGCCCTTCGCAACGCTCTGATTCCTTTCGTAACGATCGTAGTGTTTACCCTGCCCGGGCTTTTCAGCGGCGCGATCATTACCGAAAGTATATTTTCATGGCCGGGCATGGGACGCTTATATATCCTTGCACTGGGCGATTATGATTACCCGGTGGCAATGGCGCTTTTCTTTATCCTGTCTGTATTAACTGTGATTGCAACATTGTTGCGTGATGTACTCTATACAATTGTGGATCCCCGCATCCGCTTAGCCTAGCGTTGAGGATAGTTCAATGACTGTATCTGTTCAAATGGATAATATTAAAGCCGAAGCCATTACCATCGAGGAACGCAGTCCGTTCCAGGTGGTGATGACGCGTTTTGTACGGCACCGCCTGGCGATGGTGTCCATGGCTGTCATGATCGTGATCTTTATTGTTACGATCCTGGCGCCTTATATCACCACTTTTGAGGTTGACGAGTTAAACGTTGATAAATACTTTGTTCCTTTTGGGACGGTAGATGAGGCAACCGGGCGTGTGCATTATTTAGGGACTGATAATATCGGGCGCGATTATTTTTCCCGCTTAATTTATGCCGGACGTATTTCGCTAACCGTGGCCCTGCTTTCCGTTCTTATCTCCGAGACGGTTGGTGTTGTAGTGGGCGCCGTATCGGGTTTCTATGGCGGCTGGGTCGATTCAGTCCTAATGCGGTTTGTTGAATTCATGTTGACCATCCCAACTTTGCCGTTGCTGTTGATTATTTCTTCCATGCTTTTACGGAACGAGGATTTAATACCCATTCCAGAATCAGTGCTGAGGGTTGTAGGCAAAATCATGCTGCTTGGCCCCAAAGATGCCCGCAGCGCGGTTTTGATCGTGATTGTCTTGGCTGGGTTTGGCTGGCTTTCTGCGGCGCAGTTGATGCGCGGCACGGTTCTCTCCTTGCGAGAGCAGACCTTTGTCGAAGCCTCCCGCTCCCTGGGCGCAACGGATATTTGGATCATTTTCAAACACATGATCCCGAACGCCATGGCTCCCATTATCGTAGATGCCTCGCTTGGTTTGGGCGGTTATGTGGTCGCCGAAGCCGCGCTCGCCTTCCTCGGCTTCGGTATTCAAGACCCAATCCCCACCTGGGGCAACATGCTTTCAGCGACTCAAACCTATATGTTTGACAAGCCCTGGCTGCCCCTGGTTCCAGGATTACCTATTTTTATCTGCTCCCTCGCCTTCAATTATATTGGCGATGGCTTGCGCGACGCGCTCGACCCCCGTTTGAAGTTATAATCGGCAAGAAAAATCTCAATTGCGGAGATACCTGTGGCAACAAACAATCAAAAACCTTTGCTCGAAGTGCGTAATCTAAAGACTTATTTCTATACCGAAGACGGTGTGGTTCATGCCGTGGACGGTGTGAGTTTTGAAGTGAATAATGGCGAAGTGCTCGGTATTGTGGGCGAATCAGGCTGCGGAAAAAGCGTTACCTCCCTTTCCATTATGCGCTTGATCAGTGTGCCCGGTAAGATCGAGGAGGGCGAGATCCTGTTTGATGGCAAAGACCTGGTGAAAGCCACGGAAGAGGAAATGATGCAGGTGCGTGGAAATCGCATTTCCATGATTTTCCAACAGCCCCAGTCTGCGCTTAACCCTGTCTTTCGGGCCGGTGACCAGATTTCCGAAGTGCTGAATATTCATCAGGATTTTGGCAAGGAAGCAGGTAAGAACCGCGCCATCGAGTTGTTGAAACTGGTGGGCATTCCGGAACCTGAAAGTCGCGCAGAGTCCTTCCCGCATGAGCTTTCAGGCGGCATGGCCCAACGTGTCATGATTGCCATGGCGCTTGCATGTGTGCCTGACCTCCTGATCGCAGATGAACCCACTACCGCCCTGGATGTGACAATTCAAGCCCAGATTTTGGATCTCATGAGGGATATGCGGAATCAATTGGGTTCAGCCATGATCCTGATTACACATGATCTCGGTGTGATTGCCGAGATGGCTCATCGTGTGGCGGTCATGTATGCTGGCGAAATTGTAGAGCAATCCCCGGTGGCATCGATTTTTGACATGCCTCTTCATCCGTACACCAAGGGTTTGATCGGTTCCATTCCAGTTTTAGGTGAAGTTCGCGAACGGCTGGACGTTATCCCCGGGTCAGTGCCTAACCTGGTAAATCTGCCTTCCGGTTGTCGTTTCGCCCCCCGCTGTATGGCGCGGGTTGAACATAACTTATCAATTTGTACTGAAAAACGCCCCGAATTGACTGATATTTCCGAGGGACATAAAGTACGTTGCTGGCTTTACCAGGACTCTTACCAGCATGTTGCCCCGCTTAAGCATGGAAGCAAATCCTAATAGAGATGATGTGGCTATGAATACAAAAATGCAAACTCAAGAAAAGCCAGACTTGTTGGTCGTAAAGAATCTTACAAAATACTTCCCTGTTCGTTCCGGTGTTTTTCAACGGATCACGGCCTGGGTACAGGCGGTGGATAAAGTTAGCTTTGCCGTAAAAAGCGGCGAGACGCTGGGCATGGTGGGTGAATCGGGCTGCGGAAAAACAACTGTTGGCCGATCCATTCTTCGCCTGGTCGAGCCGACTTCCGGCGAAGTCTCCTTCAATGGCGAAAATATCATCACCATGCGCCCCAAATCGCTCAAAGCTTTAAGGCGCGATATGCAGATCATCTTCCAGGATCCCTATGCATCCCTGAACCCTCGTATGCCGATTGGTGAAGCGGTCATGGAAGGGTTGCAGATTCACAAAATCGGCCATCCCAAGGAACGTTGGGAGATTGCCATTAACATGCTTAAGAAGGTGGGTTTGGAGGAATATCACGCCCGCCGTTACCCGCACGAATTCTCCGGCGGCCAGCGCCAGCGTATTGGTATTGCCCGCGCCCTCGCGTTGCAGCCAAAATTCATCGTTTGCGACGAACCGGTCTCGGCGTTGGATGTTTCCATTCAGTCACAGGTTTTGAATATTCTCAAGGATCTTCAAAAGGAATTCGGGCTTACCTATTTATTTATTGCGCACAACTTAAGCGTGGTGGAACATATCTCCGACCGCGTGGCAGTAATGTATCTTGGCAAGATGGTGGAACTGACCGAGCGCGACGCCCTTTATCGCGAACCTTTGCATCCCTACACAAAAGCGCTGCTCTCCGCCATTCCGATCCCGCATCCCAATGTGAAACGCGAGCGTACCATCCTTAAAGGGGATGTGCCCAGCCCGCTCAACCCGCCCAAAGGCTGCCGCTTTCATACCCGCTGCCCCATTGCCGTTGCAAAATGTTCGCAGGAAGAACCGGTGTTCAAGGAAGCCAGGCCCTCCCACTGGGTGGCTTGCTGGCTTGCGGAATAAAAGAAATAAAAAAGACCGCCTTTTGGCGGTCTTTTTTATATACAATACCCGCGGTCATAAATTGCGCTTTCCCGCTTATAAAAAAGCGCAATTTGTAACTGCGACGGGTATAACATATTAGATTCTTTTTGCCGTACAACATGGTTATAATTGCTTCAGCGTTTAATAATTGAGCGCCTGTATTGCTTTACATACTGATGTTACGCACTGTCCCGAAAGTTTAGACTACAAACAGGCGTATTTTACGAGAACCTTCGGGACGTTCCGCGTAAGGTGAGTTACATACTCCCACCATTTATATTGGCAGGCAACCATGAAAAACAGACTTCCACTTGTGATATGCACCCTCATCATTATGACTGCTTGTTTAACCCCACAGTTGCAGGCAGAGACGCCCACTCCACCGGCGACCCCACTTCCAACCAGCACACCGATTCCTGAAGAAACGGATTCCCTCACCGTTTGTCTGGGACAGGAACCCAATACCCTTTACCCATTTGGCGGACCCAACGACGCCGCGCGCAGCGTCCTGGCGGCCATCTACGATGGCCCGATAGACACAATTGGGTACGAATACCAGCCCGTCATCCTCGCTCGAATTCCATCTCTTGAAAACGGCGAGGCACAAATCGTCAGAACACAGGTGCAGCCCGGAGGTCAGATGGTGGATGCGGAAGGGAATCTGCTCTCATTGAAAGAAGGCTTGCAAGTCCGTCCCGCTGGCTGCCGCAGCGATGATTGCGCCATCACCTACAGCGGCGCAGCCACCCTTGAGATGGATCAAATGGTTGTCACCTTTCGACTGCGCCCGGATCTCACCTGGGCAGATGGAACCCCCCTCACCGCGGATGACTCCATCTACGCTTTTGAGCTTGCCTCCAACCCTGCGAACATTGCGAATTCATTTTTGATCGAACACACTCAAACCTACGAGGCCGCGGATGAAAAAACATTACAGTGGTGGGGCATACCAGGCTTTATTGACCCCACTTACTTCACCAATTTTTGGGCGCCCGTTCCAAAACATTTATGGAGCCAGTTCCCCGTCGACCAACTGCAAACCGTAGATATCGCATCCCGTACGCCGCTTGGCTGGGGACCCTATATGGTTGAGGAGTGGGTTGCGGGCGATCACATTACGTTGACAAAGAATCCATACTACTTCCGCGCCGTGGATGGCTACCCAAAAATGGATCAACTAACCTTCCGCTTCATCCCTGACCCGGAAATTGCCCTCAGCGAACTGGTTGCAGGCCGCTGTGACATTCTCGACCCAACCATCAACCTCGACAACCAGGCGGGCTTATTGAAGGAGATGCAAACTGCCGGAGAAGCAAACGCATTCTTCACCACCGGCATGAGCATGGAATGGCTCGGGCTGGGGCTTGTGCCCGCCACCTATGATAACGGCTATCAAATTCTACTGGATCGCCAGGATATTTTTGGCGACCAGCACACCCGCCAGGGAATTGCATACTGCCTCGACCGTCAATCGGTGGTCGATACGGTGCTCTCCGGGTTGACAACCGTGCCCACAACCTATATCCCGGTGGATCACCCCTTATACGATACCAATATTGAACCCATCCCCTACGACCCGCAAGTGGGCCTCTCCCTTCTCCAACTGGCAGGCTGGAGCGACACGGATAAAGACCTCTCCACACCGCTTCGCGCCATCAGCGTTAAAAACGTCTCCTTCAACACACCATTGGTGTTGAATTACTACACCACAACCGCCACCCAGCGCAGGCAGGTGGTGGAAATCCTCGAAACCTCGCTTGCCGAATGCGGCATCGAGCTTAAAGTGCAGTATTTTTCCCAAAACGATCTGTACGCCTCCGGCCCCAACGGATTCCTGTTTGGCCGTAACTTCGATCTCGCCGAATACGCGCTGGGCGTAAGCGGCATTGAACCGCCATGCGGCTGGTTTACAACCGCCGAAATCCCTGCCGCAGCCAACTTATGGAGCGGAACGAATCTAAGCGGCTACACCGACGCCAGGTACGATACCGCCTGCCTTTCATCACAGCAGATGCTCCCCGACGATGCAGATTACATTACCTTTCAACGCCGCACCCAAAACATGTTCTCAACCGACCTTCCCGCCATCCCCCTGTATTACCGCCTGCGGATCGCCGCCACCCGCCCCGACATTTGCGGCTTTGATTTCGACCCAACCGCCAACCCGCTTTGGAACATCGAATCGATCATCAGGGGCGATGAATGTGAAAATTGATTCTTTCCGCAAGATATGGACGAGTTTACAGGTACGAAAGGAACGTTGTGCCTGTATCTCAAACTTGCTATAATTCATGTATTCATTTATCAGGAGTCGGCTGTGATAAGAACCGATCATGTATTATTTATTTATATTGAAGATTGCCAAAAAATAGCAACCCAACAGCCACATACAGGCGTAGCGGGGCAGGCTTTGTATGAGTAGTAACGTGTTGCTCGTTGACGATCACCGCGACATTCTGAGGCTCTTGCACTCCACACTCGATACGCTCAAAAACGCGGAGATCAAGATATTCGAAGCCCCATCCGGAGAGGAAGCCCTTCTTGAATCCGGCCGCCACAAGGTTGACCTGCTCATCACAGATTACATGCTGCCCGGCATGAGCGGCGTGGAATTAATGCACAAGATACGCGCCCGCCACCCGGAAGTAAAGATCATCTTCATCACCGGCATAACCGACAAAAAAAAGCGCGACGAAATGCTCAACGCCGGCGCCCTCGCCACCTTCGACAAACCCATCCCCCTCGCCGATTTTTTGGACGTTGTGGAACGCGGCCTTGGCCTCGTGCAAACCATCTTTCCCCCGGAAAAAAAAGGCGAACATGGGGAGGAACGTCATTCCAGGTTGTCCGACTTGCTCGCCAACTTCCGCCAGGATGTCAAAGCCGAAGCCGTCTTCCTGCTCAATGACCGCGGCCTCGTGCAGGCGCGCACCGGAAAACTTCACGACTCCAGCATGGAAGTATCGCTGATATCCACGCTCATGGCGATCCATGGCGCCAGCTTGAAAGTCGCGCGCCATAACCACCAGGAAAGCATCGACTCCTATCATGTCTTTAGCGGCGGCGATCACGACCTGCTCTTCATCCCCGTCACCCCGTTATATGCTTTGCTCGTCGCAGGCAACGGCCTCGCCATGGAAGACCGCATCCTCGAAACAATAAGCGGCTTGCTTGCCCTGCGGACAGAAGTCGAAAAATCGCTCAAATCCATGGGCGTGACCGGGGAACTCAAGGCCCTCTCTGAAAAAGACCGCCCCGCCTCCGCCGCCGCGCCGACAGTTGTTTCAAAAAAGGGGACGGATAAACTCGCTGCCGCCACTCCCGCCCCCGAAATGGAAGCGCTTTTAAAAGACGCATCTGCCCAAAAAGCAAAGCCAGCCAATGCCGATGACTTCTGGAATCAGGCCGCTGAAAAACATGGCAACAAACCCGCCAACCCCGAAGTGATCTCGCTCGAAGAAGCCCGTAAACTTGGCATCATCACGGACGGAAAATAAAAAAATTGTGATACAATTTTGCCCGCACTGGGGCATGGTGCAATGGCAGCACACCAGCCTTTGGAGCTGTGGATCTTGGTTCGAATCCAGGTGCCCCAGCCTGACACATCCGCACTCGCGGACATTTTTTCTGAAACAGGATTTGCGCAGCGCGGGCAACCGCCGCATAAATCTTGTTTTTGTTGCCCGACATATGTATTGAGACCTGCCGGGCAGAGGTGACAAATATGAAGATAACCGCCATCCTCCTTGCCGCCGGGCAGGGGACTCGTATGAAATCATCCCTGCCTAAAGTGTTGCACCCGATTGCAGGCAAACCATTGATCTGGCACGCAATGCAGGCCATACAAAAATCGACAACACAGACGCCGGTTGTAGTGGTTGGGCACGGCGCGGACGAAGTGACGAAATACCTCGGCGATTCCGCACAGACCGTGTTGCAGGAACCGCAACTAGGCACAGGCCATGCCGTGATGCAGGCTGAGTCACTATTGAAGGGGAAAACCGATCTTGTTGTCGTTTGCTACAGCGACATGCCTTTATTGCGCGGCGAGACATTGCAAAAACTGGTTGAAACCCAAAAGAATAATAAAGGCCCCATCTCCATGCTCACCGTAATTGCGGACGACCCGCGCGGGTTTGGCCGCATCATCCGCAAGGCGGACGGCTCGGTGGAAGCCATCGTGGAGGAATATGTCGCCACGCCCGACCAGTTACAGGTCAAAGAATTGAACGTGGGCGGCTATTGTTTCGATGCCAACTGGTTGTGGGACGCCCTGCATCGCATTCCAAAGAATCCCAAAAAGGGCGAATATTATTTAACAGATACTGTTGAACTTGCAACTCAGGCTGGCTTGTCTGTGCAGGCCACCGTGATGGACGATCTCGAAGAGACCATCGGCATTAATACCCGCATCCATCTTTCGGAATGTGAAGCCGCCATGCGCCGCCGCATTAATCAGGAACACATGCTCAATGGTGTGACGATGATGGACCCCGCGTCCACTTATATTGAAGCGGGCGTAATCATCGGCAGGGATACGGTTCTCATGCCGAATACCTACCTGCATGGAAAGACCGAGATTGGCGAGCGCAACATGATCGGGCCGAATTCCATCATCCGCGATTCAAAGATCGGGAATGGATGCAAGGTTCTTGCTTCGGTTTTGGAAGGTGCATGGCTCGAAGATGAAGTGGATATAGGCCCGTTCGCGCGCTTGCGAAAAGGCGCGCATCTTGGAAATCATGTCCACATGGGGAACTTTGGCGAGGTAAAGGATTCGTATCTTGCCGACGGCGTGAAGATGGGACATTTCTCGTATATCGGCAACGCGCAGATCGGCTCCAATACCAACATCGGCGCGGGAACGATCACCTGCAACTTTGACGGTGAAAAGAAACATGCCACTGAAATCGGCGAGGATGTGTTCATCGGCTCGGACACCATGCTCGTTGCGCCGTTGAAGATCGGTGACGGCGCGCGTACCGGCGCAGGCGCAATCGTAACGAAAAATGTAGCAGAAGATACTCTTGTGGTGGGAATGCCCGCCCGCGCCATCAAAAAACTGGAACGGAAAAGTAAAAAAGCGACAAGTAAACAGGTAAACACGTAGACAACGCAACACGCAACATCTTCCGCTTGGAGAACCCATGGCCCAAAAGCTCACAGATAAAGAACGTCAATCATTAATAGACCTTGCCAACGAAGCGCGCCGCCGTGCTTACGCACCTTACTCGAATTACCCCGTTGGCGCGGCCTTGCGGACGAAGACAGGACGCCTGTATACCGGCGTGAATGTCGAGAATGCCGCATATCCGCATACGATGTGCGCCGAACGCGTGGCGATCTTTAAAGCCGTATCAGAAGGCGAGACGGAGTTTGAAGTCATCGCCGTGGTCACGAATAACGGCGGTTCTCCCTGTGGCGGATGCAGGCAGGTGCTGGCGGAATTTGGTTTGGATACGATCGTTTTAATTGCCGATGGGGATGGGAATTTGCAGAAAGAATTGACCGTAGCAGAGTTATTGCCCGAGGCGTTCACGCCTGAGCATTTGTTGTGAAAAAACGTAAAAATGTAGACAGGTAAACAAGTAGACACGGAACACGCATTACGCAACATTCACCCTTCATCCTTCATCCTTTTCCTTCCCCCATGACCGACTTCCGCTCCTTCCGCGCTTCTGCTGTTGTGCTCCGCCATGCTGACTGGGGCGAAGCCGACCAAATGCTCACGCTTTATACCCGCGAGCAGGGCATGGTGCGCGCCGTGGCGAAAGGCGCCCGAAAAATGACCTCGCGCAAGGCGGGACATTTACAGCCTTTTACGCAGGTTACGATCCAGCTTGCAAAAGGCAGGGACTTGCTGATCGTCACGCAGGTGGAAACGGTAAACGCCTTTCTGCCCCTGCACGATAACCTTGTAAAATTAAGTTATGCCTCGTACGTGGTTGAATTATTATTGCGTTTTTCCTATGAAGAGGAAATTGGGAATCCCACCATCTTTCGTCTGCTGATCGAAACGCTGGATCGCATCGAAAAAGAATCTGATTCGTGGCTGGCAATTCGATATTATGAAATGAGATTTCTGGACGCAGTCGGCTTTCGCCCGCAGATGTTCGAGTGCGCAAATTGCGGGCGTGAGATTCTCGCGGAAGATCAATACTTCTCGTTTACGGCTGGCGGAGTTGTCTGTCCGCGCTGTGGGCAGGGACTGCCCAACCTTGCAAAGATTTCTGTGGAAACGCTCAAGTACCTGCGCCACTTCCAACGATCCAGCTACAGGGATGCCTCTCGCGCACATCCCAGCCCGCAGGTTAAGAAAGAGGCGGAAGCCCTCATGCAGGGATATTTCACCTATCTGCTCGAACGTGAATTGAATACGCCGGGCTTTATCAAAAAAATCAGATCATAAACCGTACCGCAAGATTTATACCCGTGACCGCGGGCATTATATCTTGCGATATGCAAAAAAAGAGACGGCTCATGGGCCGTCTTTTTTTCTTTTTATTCTTTGTATCATCGAGCTGGTCATTGGCTGGGTGACAATGGGCGTGGATGCCGAGCGCGTATCGGACGCATACCCAAACCTGCGCATGGCCATGCGCCGTACCCAACTGATCACGGCTCTGGCGGAAAATTCCTCTTCGTATGGAATGGGAACGGTGGTGTTTTTCTCCAGCGCGGTTCGCAGGTCTTGTGCGGTTTTCCCGGGAAATTCCGTGCGCCCCGCGCCAATGGCCCAGTAAATATGCGCGTCGCTGGAGGCGATCTTTGCCAGCGGAAGATAGATCGAAAGTTTTTGCGCCACCCTGTCGAAATTTTGCGTGCCCATGTTATGTGTTTCGATGCCTTTCAATGCGCCCTTTGCGCGGGGGTTGGTGAGCGCGCCCAGCACGGCTTCCATTGAAAGGCTGTTCGGCAAATTGTTGAAAGGGTGCGGGGCAATGGCAACGCCGCCCTGTTTGCCGATATAAAGCAGGGTATCGATCAACGACAAGCCTGCGGGCGGCAGCGTATTAATGAAGAGCGCCACCAGATGCCCATCCTTCGTGCTGACCTCCGCGCCGGGGATGACTTCGACCCCATATTTTGGCGCAAGCTCCTGCGCCTCCAGCGAACCGCGCACTTCGTCGTGGTCTGTAATGGCAATCACATCCAGGCCAACATCCGCGGCCTGTTTGAGAATGGCGCGCACCGTGGTGGTTGCGTCATAAGAATAGATCGAGTGAACGTGAAGGTCTGCGGTGCCCATGATATGCCTCGACGATTAATTGCGCAGGGGGATTCTTTTACTCCAATTCAAAACGAATACCCATGCGCCCAACAGGACAAGCGGTTTCAAAAAGCGCCAAAGCAGGATTTGAAACCATTTCCATTTTAACGTATAGATGACTTGTGTGATGAGCCAGCGCGCGAACAAAGTTTGCCCCAGCCCGCTTCGCACGAACCGACGCTTGAATCTGTTAAATGAAAATTCGCCACGCTGATAAGACTCTGCGATCTCCTGCGCCGCGATGACTCCGTAGCCCAGCGCGATGCTGATGCCCTCGCCGAAGAGCGGGTCTGCGCCGATGGCATCGCCAACCAAAATCACACGCGGCGCTGACATTTTATTCCACGGGCTGTACCAGCGGATGGGATGACCTTTGATCTCGTAATCGTTCAAGTCAAAACCGTGACGTTTCATTTCCTCTACGAGCGGCTCTTTCAATGCGGGACGTTTTTGGTCTGCCAGCAGGTTGGTGTCATAGACGCCCCAACAGCGCATGGGCTTACCGTTGACTTGTGTGGGGAAGTCCCATGTGTAGCCTGCGATGTTGTTTGGGACGGGGAAGAAATCAAAATACGCCACTTGCTCCCGTCCTCCCCCAAATTCGGAGAATTTGGGGGAAGCGCCCGAAGGGCGGTGGGGGTAGTTTGGGGTTATCACTTCCAGGACCCTTGCCGTATAAACTGGTTCATTCGGGAAAATACAGCGGCGCGTAATTCCATTCGAGCCGTCTGCGCCAACGATGATCTGTGCGCGAAAATCTCCCTGATCGGTCTGAACGGTGACGCCGTTCTCATCGGGAATAACTTTCTTAACCGTTATTCCTTCTCTAATCTCTATTCCTCTGCTCTCCGCCTTTTTCGCCAGCCAGTGATCGAACTCATCGCGGCGGATGACGCGGATGGCGTGTCGCTTCGGCACACGCACGTTGAGTCCCTTGCCTGCGAAGTCGAAGTGAATATTGGGAGCATCCACATGCGGCACTTCGCGCACATCGAGGCCGAGCCGTTCGAGGATGACTTCCGCGTCGATGACGAGGCCGCCTGCGCAAAGTTTCAGGCGTGGATAATGCTCCTTTTCCAGAATCAGGATTCGAGTGGAAAGATGCGGAGCGATCTTAATCAAATGCAGTGCGGTCGAAAGTCCGCTTGGCCCGCCGCCGAGGATGAGGATATCGTATTTGGAGTCCATCATCCTATTGTGCCACAAAAAACTCTGTTTTCTTTTTTACCATTATCCGAGGGAGCCTGTTTTGGCTGTATAATTTTCAAATTCTGAAGCGTTCACACAGGTTTGAATATGAAAGGCTGCAACATGGCGCGCAAAATTTTCAGCAGCACGTTGATCGTTCTGAGTTCCACCTTGTTGATTCTGAGTATTCTTGGGATTGCTTTAGCATGGGTGTATAACGAGCCGCTTACAAAGACAGCCACATTCCGTTTGCAGGAAGTGGATTCGCAACTGACACAGATCCAAACCGATTTGCGAAATGCCAAAGCCGAAGTGGAACGCGCCTTGCGCATCATCCAATCCGCTGAGGATGCGCTGGCCTCGCTCACCCAGCAGACCACCGACGCGAAGACATTGCTGGAGGATGTCAATGCCACGCTGGACGATGAACTCATTCCCGGTTTGGAAACCACCCGCACAAGCATCACCGAAGTGCGCGGAACGCTGGAAGATTTACGAGGCGCGCTGGAGCAGATCAACTCGCTGCCGTTCATTGACCTGAACATTCCCGGTGATGAATTGCTCGTCAGCATCATTGCACAGGTGGATGAACTCGACAGCGGCATTGCCGATGTGCAAGACCTGGCACAGCGCGCCTCCACGTTTATCAGCGATACCTCTTATTTATTGGGCGGGGATTTCAACGAGACGAAACAGCAGCTCGAAGAGCTTGTGGTTGTTCTAACGGATTATGATCAGAAGACAACAGACTGGCGCGAACAGATTGCGACATTGATCGAATCCGCGCCGCGCTGGATTGACAACGCCTCTCTCTCCCTGACGCTTGGCCTGCTCTGGTTTGCATTCTCTCAGTTTGGGCTGATCCTGCATGGGCTGGGCATGAAGCGGGGAATTAATCCGCTGGATGTTTGGAGGATGAAGACGGAGTAAATGTCATTCTGATCTCGAAAGGGCGAAGAATCTCTCCCACTAAAGTAGAGACTCTTCGGTCGCGAACAGCACGCTCCCTCAGAGTGACATGGTATTACGCGTACGCCCCAGACCAGGTCTCGAAGCGGCGGCCATCGTGTTCTTCGGGCGTATAAAAGGTGAGGTAGGTGAGCGCCTGGTAGGGCACGAATTTTTGTTCCTTCGGATTTTGAATCGCAAGATCGTAATACGAATGCCATGTGCCAGAGTTGAAGTAGATCTGGCTTTCAGGAGTGGGCATGGCAATGTTCATTCCAAGCGGCACAACTTCATAATGATGGGTATGCCCATAAATAATGTGCTGGGCTTTTCCATTCAAGAAGGCAGGCTCCTTCAAGGCGTGGCTGGCGAAGGAATGTTTACCGCTCCACATTTTTTTACGGACCCAGATCACCACATCGTTGATGGTGGCAAACGAAGCGCGCCCCGAAAGTTTGACGATCAACTGCATGGCGTCCACCGTGTCGAAGCGGAAGGCTTTGTCTGCCTCGCGCACAAAGCTCATTTGCAGAAATTCATCCGCGATCTCGTCCCACACGCTTTTCAATTCATCTTCCAGTGGATGCTCGCCCGCGTAATGCCGAATCTGTCCGCTGATCCAAAGCGGGGCCGCCAGCACAGGGCGGATGTTGGCGATCTTGCGTAAACTGTCTATGATGCCGGGCGGCAATAGATCGCCATATCTTTTTTGCACTTCAAGGGGAAAACGGTTGCACACATCCATGGTGAAGGCATCGCCCACGGTGCCGAAGTCACGGCCTTTGTCACGGTTGAAGTTGAATTTGTCGTAGATATCCCCGTGGCGGGCGAGGACTTTGTGCCGCTCGAACAAATCCTTCAAAATGGGAGATTCGTCCGCATCATATGGGAAGGGGGAAACTGGGTTGCACAACCCCATCTTTTGAATCATCTCTGAGCGGATTCTGTCAAAGGCTGCGCCTGGCAGGTGGTAGTACCAATCGTGATTTCCCACCATATAATGAAAGCGGACTTTGAGAGGAAGCTGTTCTGTGCTTTGGAAATCCGCTTCGCCTTTGCTATTGGCAGGCGCGAGGCGGATCTCTTCTCCGCTGGCGAGGCGGCGCAGGATTTGCATGGCTTCATCGTTATGATTCAATATTGCGTTGGTCACTTCGAGAAGTTTGGCTGCGTAGGCGGGGCTGCTCGTATCGCTCCATGGGCGGATGTAGTTTGTGTCACTCGAAGACGTATCCAGCCAGCGCGCGGAATGCAGCGGGTCGAGGATGTCGCCCATCAGCAAAACGTCGAGGCTTTCGATCGGACGGTATCCACCGTCCCTGCGGAGGGAGGCGAAGCGGGCGGTTTCGGTCAGTCGGCGGGCGAAGAGTCGAAACGCGCTGGGCGAGATCGAATCTGCGGTGGTTCCGTCTCCGAGGTGAAGGTCGCTGATGATGACGAGCATGGTATTCTCCTGCTCGAATTATAGCGCGAATGGTTTGGCGTACCGCATGAAATTCGTGCCGGGGATGTATCGCCATTGCCTCTGTTTGAAAGGGTTTAATTATTCTGTGCAGGCAGATATAGGGCGTATAATTGGGAGAGCCGTCCTTCCAAAACAGGATTTCGAGACGGTTGTGCCAGCCGCCCATGAGATCGGAATTTCACAAGGCTGTACTTTTCTTTGATTTTCTTTAATGAATGGCGGATAGATTGTGATGAATCAAAAACCCAAAACAACGAAAAAGCCATCTGATGATGACATTGAAATAGGGGGCGACGTTGCTGATAGTTTCATCATCCAGGGCGATGGCAATGTAATCAATGTTATCGAGACAAAGAATTCTTCAGGCCCGCCGAAAAAGAAGCCCAACCCAAAAAATAAAACAAACATCGCAATTATTGTCGCTTTGATTGGCCTGGCCGGAACGATTGGGGCTGCGCTCATAGGCGCGTATGGAAAAGGAAATTCGGCTGCTTTAAGCCCAACCCCTGTGACGGTTACTGCAATTGTTTTTACAGAGACGAACGCGCCTACGCCTGTTCTAGCGGATGCTGTTTCTCCAGATGCGCCAACTTCAACACCCATACCAGGGACCGATACGCCAGTCCCTACCTTTACATCTACATCCATTCCAATAGTGGCGATTGGGCAGGATTGGATTGCTGGCTGCATTAGTAGTTTGTGGAGGCCATACCCTTCGAATGTTCCAACAGTTGAAAGAGGCGATGGCTGTTGGCGTGAACCTGTGCATGCATTTTCTGCAGAGAATGGCGATCTGGATTTTCTGTCTGAGCGCGGAAGCGGGCCTGCTGAAATCTATGGATTATTTGCGCCCCTGCCTGAAAGCGGGACTGTGACATTTACAGTTCGTCTTAGGGATTTTAAATAATGCCGACCTTTGGATGGGGATTTTCCCCGAGCCAGATGTGGCTTCACAAGGCTTGTTGATGACCATCCTGAATGGCAATGTGAATAGGCGTTCGATTGTGCAAAAGGACCCGTTTACCTATGAAACAATTCAGGGGACAGTGGTACTCGATCAAGGAAATGGTTTTTCAATTTCATTCACATTCACGACCCTCTCTGCCCGCAGTAGGGTCAACCCCAGTGTGTTTATCACGAATCAAGTTTCCATTCCATCAGCGCAGAAGTGGCTCTTTTTGGGATATAAGGGTTTGAGGGGATCGTACCGAATCGAAGGTACGTTCCTTAATTTTGAGTTGAAGTAGTATGCGAGGCCAATGTCTGGCTCAAACGCTCTCTGAAAGCCTTCCCTTCGATAAGCTTCGCGTCAGGACACCGCCTCTGCCATATTATCATCTCCTTGTGCCACGCCCACAGGGGGACGATGTGCGCGGACTTTACCCTGCCTGGCCAAAGACGGCGTGGATTGAGCGTTATAATAGCGATATAGTTCAGGAGATAAATCATGTTTACTCATATTGCTTATAACCCCGAAATTTTAAGTGGCAAGCCGCATATCCTAGGCACGCGCTTGAGTATTGAATTTATTCTTGAACTCTTTGCCAGTGGCGCGACAAAGGAAGAAGTTATCAAAGCTTACCCACAACTGACGGCGGAAGCAGTGGAAGAAGCCTTGAAATATGCCGCACAATCTGTGAAAAATGAAATTCTGTTGGACGTGAAGGTAGCCGCATGAAGGTTTTGGACTTCCCATTATTAGCAGATGAGAATGTCCATCACGATGTAATTGTATTTTTACGAGAGGCGGGATTGGATGTAGAGTCCGTTTCTGAACAGGGACAATTCGGACTTCCAGACACACAAGTTTTACAACAGGCAACCGAAACGGGGAGAGCCGTTTTGACTCACGACAGTGACTTTGGCGGACTTGCCCTCATGGGGGCACAATTTATCGGGATTATCTACATTCGCCCAGGTCATATCCATGCAGATTTACAATAAAAACGATTAACGCTATTCGAGATAACGCTCCCGATGTGACACCACCTTTCATCCTCGTCGCCGAGCGGACAGGTGATACTGTAAAGATCAGAGTTCGACAGTTGTAGCTCAACCCAAAAACCTTTGTGTTCCTTTGTGACCCTTCGTGGTAAAAAAATGCCTAAACCCAAACGCCCCTTGAAAGTATTTTTATGCCATATCATCCCCTTGTGGGACGGGGTCACGGTCCGCGTGGGCGTCCCACAAGGGGATGATATGCGCGGACTCTTGGTGGTTGAGTAGCCCCGTGCTCTTCGGAGCGTATCGAGACCCACCCGCCTGACCCAAGACGGGTGGACTGCTACGCGTGGTTCGACGAAGCCAAACTGCATGGTGAGCGAAGTCGAACCATCCTCCCAGGGCAGGGTTTCGACAGGCTCAACCTACCAGATTGGGAATTGAAAATCCGCAAGGCTGTGCGCGAAGCGTGTATAATTTGAACAGGAGATATTTGGGATGGAATCCTTCTCGATCATCAGCGACATCACCAATGAAGAAGTGATTGCCATTGGCAACTCCATCCGCGACTTGCCACGTCTCAGAAAAATGTATGGTGATGGACGCTGGCGTAAGATGAAAGGAATTGCTCTCATCCAACTCTCAAACGGACGTGTCCGCAAAGCCGAAATTCACTGGTACGAAGCGCATGGCATCGGACGAAAAGAGTTCAAGCGCAAAGGTTATTTGGAATAAAAAATATGACAACTACAAAATCTATCGCCCGTTTCGCAATCTGCGTGGACAACAGCGAGTATCCTGCTTCGCTGGAGTTGCACAAGATTTACCGCGTACTTCCTGACAAAGACGCGCAGACTGATGGCGACATGCGCATCATTGACGAAAGCGGAGAAGATTATCTTTTCCCTGCGGATTATTTCATTCCCATCGAATTGCCACAGACGGTTGTCCGAGTATTGAATAAATCTTACGCACACGCTCATGCCTAAAAGTCAAAACGACGCGCCATAATGGTCGCGTCGTTTTTTTTCATCCTTCATCCTTCCTCATTTATCCTTATGTCTTCCCGCCCCCTCAAAGTCTTTCTCTGCCACGCCCACGCGGACCGTGACCTCGTCCCACAAGGGGATGATATGCGCGCACTCCGCGAAGCGATCCGCCTAACCCAAGACGGCGTGGACGCGTGGCTCGACAAAGCCAAACTCCTCCCAGGGCAGGATTGGGAATTGGAAATCCGCAAGGCGGTATAATGGCGGTATCGTTTAGGAGACTTATCATGAAATACAAAATTCGACTTGAAGAAACAGATGAAGGATTTGCCGTTTGGTGTCCTGGATTGCCTGGCTGTTGGTCACAAGGGGAGACGGAAGAAGAAGCTCTTGAAAATATCAAGGATGCGATCAAGACCTACCTTGAAACGGTTGAAATTCTACTCAAAGATAAACAAACTCGAATGGTGGAGGTTCCAATTTAATCATGCCCAAATTGGCGGGAATTCAACATCAGCGAGCCGTAAGAGCCTTTGAGAAAGCAGGATTTCGTGTCATCCGCGAAGGGAAACATATTTCAATGGCAAAAGATGACCGAATTATCATCATCCCGCGCAACAACCCGATTAATGCTTTTACGATGGGAGGAATTATCAAGGACGCGGGATTAACCATCGAAGAATTCAAGAAGTTATTGTAGTATGCCCACCGACAAACGCCCTTTGAAAGTATTTTTATGCCATATCATGCCCGTAGGGTACGCCCACGCGGACCGTAACCCCGTCCCACAAGGGGATGATATGCGCGGACTCTCCGCAGGGCCCGCCTGACCCAAGACGGCGTGGACGCGTGGCTCGACAAAGCCAAACTCCTCCCAGGACAGGATTGGGAATTGGAGATTCGCAAGGTTGTGCGCGAAGCAATTGACGTATAATATTCAGCATGAAACAGGATTTAGTTCTCCAAACCTTGAAACAAAAAAACATCGAGTTGGCAACCAAATTTGGTGTGAAATCCTTGTTGTTGTTTGGCTCGGTGGCGCGAAATGAAGCGACCGCATTTAGTGATGTGGATTTGCTCGTGGAGTTCAACCGCCCTGTTGGATATTTTGGCTTGTTTGCTTTGCAGGATTACCTTGAAAAATTGCTCGGCTGTCCCGTTGACCTTGGAACTCCTGATAGTTTGAAACCTTATATCAAAGAGCGTGTAATGGGGGAGTTGATCCGTGTCACCTAGAGACTGGCGAGACCATATTCGAGATATTTTAGACGCGATTGCAGAAATTCAGCAATTTACGCGTGGCATGGATTATGAAACTTTCAAGGAAGATGATAAATCTATTCGTGCGGTTGAGATGAACTTTATCATCATCGGCGAAGCGGCGAATCAAATTCCCGAAGAAATTGAAGAAAAATATACCGCGATTCCGTGGACTCTTATGCGTGCCATGCGGAATCGCATTGTACATGTCTATTTTAGAATTGACGAAAAACTGATGTGGGATACTATCCAAACTGATTTGCCACCTTTGATTCCTGAACTCGAAAAATTGTTGTAGCTTCATCTGTTCGCTCAAGCGCAGAATCCGTTTAATTCCGTGAATCCGTTATGAAGTCCGTTGACAACAAACGCCCCCTCAAAGTATTCCTCTGCCACGCCCACGCGGACCGTGACCCCGTGCGCGGACTTTTCACCGCCTGACCCAAGACGGCGTGGACGCGTGGCTCGACAAAACCAAACTCCTCCCAGGACAGGATTGGGAATTGGAAATCTGCGAGGTAGTAGAAGTGTAGTTGACTTATAATATGATGAAAATCAATCAAATTATGGTATAGAATATTACTTATGGATGAATATATAAAAACAACGAGTATTAATTTGCAGGAGCCTGCTTTATCAGGTGATGTTGGTTATAATTTGCCATCTTCCAAAAGAATGAGAATCAAACCAGGGCAATTAGTTGAAATTCCAACTGGCATACGTGTAGAATTACCCCAAAATACTTGGGGCTTAATTCTTGCGCGATCAAGTGCTAATGTTTCAGGAAAATTACTGGTATTTCCTGGCGTTGTTGACGAAGGGTTTCGTGGAGAGATTACAATAATAGTCCGCAATTTACAAGGAAGGCAAGATTTATTGTATTTTTTTCGTAAACTGTTTGGCTTACGTGATGGCGATTTTGTAATTGAAAAAGGTCAAAGTGTTGCTCAGTTAGTTTTATTTAATTCATTAGTGCCAAAGATTTACCAAGTTAGTGAGCTTTCCGAATCAGAGAGAGGCTCAAATGCATTTGGCTCAACAGGACATAAATAACTTGACAATAAAAGGTATGAACACGAATATGAATAAAAGACATCTATTTATTATTACAGGTCCCTCTGGTTCGGGAAAGAACACCCTTTTAAAGGCAATTATGGAAGCCATGCCTGATTTCCTTCGAATTGCTACTGTTACAACCCGCCCTCCAAGACCTGGAGAAGTAGATGGAGTAGACCACTTTTTTAAGTCAACTGATGAGTTTGAAAGGTTGATTTTGGCAGATGAGTTTGTTGAATGGCAACCAATGTTTGGTTATATGTATGGAACTTTGAAAGATACAATTCGAAGTGTAGTAGATGTAGACACAAACAGTTTTATGGAAATTGACATATTGGGCGCGCTTAGTATAAAGAAGATGTACCCAGATAAAGTGGTTGTATTTTTTGTTCAACCTCCATCGTTAGATGTTTTGGAGGAACGTATTAGGGGAAGGGGTCATCGTATCTCTGAAGAAGAATTGGCTAATAGATTAAATAGAGCAAAAATGGAGTTGTCTTATGCAGAGCAATGTGATCATGTAATTATCAATGACAAACTTGATCTGGCTACTACAGATTTAACATCTATTGTGCAGAGCTATTTGGGAGAGAAAATTTATGACAAGTAATAGTGTGCCTTTAGAAGAAAACGATGTTGTTTTTAGACATATAGCCATTCCAATGGCGCAAAGTGAAATTAATGGAATTTGCCTTTCTTATGAGAAAGAGGAAGATGCTCTTTCTCTGTTTGCGGCAATACGTGAATATCTTGAAGCCCGAGGAGATGATCCAAGAAGAATTATGAGTGTAACTTTTTCTAAACAAAGCAAAGACAGTTATAGTTTAACAATAGATTTTGCTGTTGGCGAAAAAAATAGACATATCTACATTGATGGGATAGAAAAAAATTATGTTGACAGAATTGCGTTGTCCTTAGAAAAGTGTCAGTTTTATCTTTTAGTAGCTGGATATAATAGTCGTAGTGGTTTAAAATTGTTGCCAATAGAGGACAACCATTTACTTCGGAACTCTTTAGTTGTTGACTCTAGAATAATATCAGGGCATGATGAAGACAAAAAAGACTGGAAAAACTTGTTTGGTGGAAGGCTTGTCTATATAGAGCTAATAGATAATAATTAGGTACCAAAATGAAAATTAGTCGGTCTGATATTGAACAGCGCGAAAAACTTTTTTTAGCCCCTTATGCTAATAAGAGTGTCGAAAGTCGCGGAAGAACCTTCTTGGAAGAAGATGATCAAAACCAAACCTGTTTTCAGAAAGATAGAGAAAGAATAATTGGTACAACTGCTTTCCGAAGGTTGCAAAATAAAACTCAAGTTTTTATGTCCGAAGAGACTGATTATCATCGAAACCGTTTAACTCATACAGTTGAAGTTGTTCAGATAGCTAGGCGAATTGCAAGAGGTTTAGCACTAAATGAAGATTTAGCAGAATGTATTGCCCTTGCTCATGATTTAGGGCATCCTCCCTTCGGTCATACTGGAGAGGAAATATTGAATTCAATCATGAGCGATTTTGGTGGATTTGATCATAATATACAAACTTATCGGATTGTCACTGAAATCGAACAAAAAATTTCTCTTTTCCACGGTCTAAATTTGTCGTGGGAGGTCTTGGAAGGGATCGCCAAACATGGTTCAGCATTAAAAAGAAAAGAATTTCATAATTTAGAACCAAATAAGCAAGCTTCACTTGAGTCCCAAATTATTGATTTTGCAGACGAAATTGCTTATACTTGCCACGATTTGGATGATGGGTTTAGATATGGATTTATTTCTCCGTTCGACGCTGATCTTAGAAATATTCAACTATGGACAGAAGACTCGTTTTCTTCTGTCCAGTCCTTTACCGATAAAGATCAATATAAATTAATACAATCCCTAAAGGAATATCTTATTGATGATTTTCTTTTTGCAACAGGAATGTATGTTGAAGAAACAGGAGTAAAATCTGTTGACGATATAAGATCTGCTGGTTTGGGAATTGCCAGATTTTCTCAGGATACTTCTGAGAAAATAATTAAGGCTAAATCTTTTCTTATGAATTCCCTTTATATTCACCCACGAACGGCGGGTATAAGGAAAAGAGTCCAGAAAATGATTAGAAATATTTTTCAAAGTTTTCTTGAAAAACCAGAACTCCTGCCGAATGATATTCAGATAAAAATAGCTAACAATGAAAAAGAAAAAGGTAGAGTAGTTTGTGATTACGTCGCTGGTATGACTGATAAATATCTCGAAAGAACCTATAATGAATTATTCAGCATTGACAGAGAATACTTTCCAGTAAGATGGGATTAAAATCTAAGGTTTAGGAGGCTATTATGACAAACTTCAAATCAAAATTATCATTGGCTGTTCAGATAATTATCTTCATATTAGGTGTTTTAGGTGTGTCGTGGTGGTATTTTTTTGATCAAACGAATAAAATGGGAGGAGATCTTTTTCTTAGCCTAGGGTCAACTTTTATTGCAACATCACTGTTGATGTATATTAATCAAATCATGGGTATTAAAAACATAGAGGATCAGTTAAGAGATATTCAAGAAGAAATTAAAAAACAGATTCTTGAAATTCAAAACAACTCCGTGTTATTGAAAAAGTTTATAGAAAATGGCGTAGTTGATTTTTGGATTGAAAGACGTCAGATAGAAAATAATATGTGGAATACATTTACGGAAAACGTTCGGGATGAGGTTTGGCTTTTTGGAGTAGCTGAATATGGGTACGCGGTTGATCAAACATTTGCTGAAATTCTAAAGAGAAGTACTGATCGCGGGTGCAATTACAAAATCCTCCTTCTTGACGAATCGTCTATTCACGCAAAAAATTGGGATGAACCAGATCCATCAATCGTCTCAAGCAAGATTCGCTCAGCTACTCACAGGTTTCAGGAATTAATGGGTAAATATGATGACAACAAAGGGAAAATTGAGCTAAGAGTGTATGATGATATTCCGTCGATGAGTATAGTTAAAGCAGATGATGAAATGTTGGTTACCTTGTTTATCCCTTCTCTTCAGAGAGATAACAGCCCAACATTTAGAGTTAAAGCCATACATAATGGCATGTTTTCTCATTATGAAAAACATTTTTCTAACATTTGGGGTAAGGCTAAGCCAATAAGATTAAGCCGCTAAACTAACAATGGCTATACCATACGATAAACCATAAAGAGATTTCGACAAAATTCAGTAGGAGTCTCTTTATGGTTTATCGTAAAAAGTAAGTGATTTCAAAAAAGATTTTAGATTAGAACACTACGAATGCGATTTTCAATTAACTTGAAATGATTAGTGTCTTGGGCGAAGTTTAAAGGATTTGTGTCAATTGTTAATGAGGGAGTGTGACTGTATTCTTTTGAAAAAAAGTCGTTGTAAGCGTGATTGAGCTTGTCAATATAGTCGCGTTCCATTTGTCTTTCGTAAGGGCGATCTCGTAAGGCAATACGTTGCATTAAAATATCTGTATCTGCTTGTAAATAAACAAGTAAATCGGGCTTAGGGATTTTTTCTCCTAATGCCTCATGAACTTTATAATACATATCAAGCTCGTCGCCCATCAAGTTAATGCGTGCAAAGACTGCATCTTTGGCAAAAGTATAATCAGCGATAAGATTTTTGCCAGCATTTAATATGCTTGGCGCAATATTGTTCTGTTGACGATAACGGCTGAGCAAAAAGAATATCTGTGTTTGAAACGCATAGCGTTCACGGTCATTATAGAAGTCAGAGAGAAATGGATTCTCTTCAAATATCTCAAGCAAAACTTCTGCTTTGAAAGTGTTTTGTAGCTGTCTTGCAAGAGTGGTCTTTCCTACACCGATCACTCCTTCAATTGCAATATACATATCTAGACTCCGTAATTTGATAAGTAAGGATACCATATACAGCATAGGATATACGATACTATTATGGTTAAGAAAATGTTTTGTTATTTTTAACGATTTTAATATTTGAAAACAGGTTCTTTTTGTCAGTGGGCAAAGGCATAGACCAAAGCCCTTCGAAACAGAATCAACTTCCCCGTCGCGTGAAGCGCAAATCTCCCATCGCCATTCCATCAGTTATAATCCCCTGGCAATCAATCCAAAATCGTAAATCCAAAATCGGAAATACTTGCAGAAAGCGCAAGTACAGGTGTCATAAATGACGAAACCCTCCTCCTTTCAAGAAATCATCCTCAAACTACAAGACTTCTGGGCATCGCACGGATGCCTGATCACACAGCCCTACTACACCCAAGTCGGCGCAGGGACGATGAACCCTGCCACCTTCCTGCGCGTGCTCGGACCCGAGCCGTGGAACGTGGCGTACGTCGAGCCGTCTGTCCGCCCCGATGACGGGCGTTACGGCGAGAACCCCAACCGCTTCCAATTGCACACCCAGTATCAGGTCATCCTCAAGCCCGACCCAGGCAACCCGCAGGAACTCTACCTCGAGTCGCTCAAAGCCCTCGGCATCGATCCGCGCCAGCACGACATCCGCTTCGTGGAGGATAACTGGGAGCAGCCCGCCATCTCCGCCTGGGGCTTGGGTTGGGAGGTCTGGCTCGACGGGCAGG